>DOHN01000004.1 GCA_003535195.1 Ruminiclostridium sp. | reverse complement strand
AAGCAATCGACAAGGGAACCTGCTGTAGATCGTCAAATTAAAACAGCCTAAATACGAGAAAAAAAATCAGATTAAATAATCTGATAAGAGAAGGAATGCTGCGACAAATAGAGAAAAAATGTTCAGAATAATACGGTATTGTAGTAAAATTGCACGTGGAGGGAACCGCATGCAATTTTTGTATTCTACAAATGAAAAACCAGAGGCGTATCTTGAAGGCAAGGGGAATTATCCGGATGCGCCAAAACGATGCCCGCACAAAGGCTGTCACATGCCGGTACGGCTAAAAAAGCACGGATTCTACAAGCGGTACATAATATTAAAAGGACTTGAGGGATATATCCGCATACGCCGATATAGGTGCCCTGTTTGCGGCAGGACAGTATCAATGCTGCCAGCCTTTTGTGTACCGGGGTTTCAATACGGCACCGAAGTTATCATAGGTATAACACGGGAAGCTTGCCGTCAGGGAAATATCCGCCGCACTGTTCGGGAATGGGGGCAGCATCTGCGCCAGATAACCAGACGGCATTTATTGTATTATCTGTCACGGCTGCAAAGGAACCGCAGGCTGCTGCAGTTCGGTATAAATGAAATATCCCCGGCATTGATCCGATTAGGGGCAATTACCGGAGATAAAAAATGGACACAAAGCTTCCTTGAGGAAACCCGGTGCCTGAACCCACTACAATTCAACGCCGAATTCCATCGCATCACAGGAAAATCATTTATGTCCTTGTACAATATGGTAGCATAAAATGCTCCCGGAATAAAGATATTACCCTTTAAAAATGAAAAAACACCAGCTTCACTCTCCCGCCCGTGAGCGTTTCTGTTTAAAATATGGGAAACTAAAATATGAGAGGAGACGCGAGAAATGGACGCGAAGCAAAGAGAAGCGATTGGTTTGAAGAAGTTTTCGATCATAAGCCCGGTTATCAACGGACAGGTAGACAGCAATATCGAATACTTCAGCAAGGTGGCATCGGAACCAATTGACATGCCTGTTCTTGGCATACGAAGATATGCGGTGAAGACACTGCAAAGCTGGCTGGCCGATTACCGGCGGTACGGGCTTGATGGTCTTGTCCGGGAGTATCGGAGCGACAAGGGTAAAAGCCGGAAGATCAGTGCGGAACTCAGTGATAAAATCATTGAAGCAAGAAAGGCCAGCCCCGGCATGCCTGTCACGGTGCTCTATGAGCGGTTAATATCGGATGGTGTAATCGACCCGGGTGCAATATCCAGACCTACGCTTTACCGCTACATAGAAGATATGAACATAAAGGGAATCTTCAAGGACCAGGCGGACGAAAAAGAGGTGAGACGGTTCAACTACGAACATGTCGGCGACCTCTACCAGGCCGATGTGCTCTATGGGCCGCAAATTAAAATCGGCGGCAAAAATCTCACCACCTATCTGCATATGATCATTGATGATTGCTCCCGGTATCCGGTGTATTCACAATTTTATCTGTCACAGAATTTTGAAACGCTCAGGCACTGCTTTAAGGAAGCCGTTCTGCGCCGCGGCGTTCCGCGTTTGATGTATACAGACAATGGAAAAATTTATCGTTCACAGCAATTTGAATTTATCTGTGCGTCGCTTGGATGCACGCTGCTGCACTCGCAGCCCTTTGTCCCCCAGGGCCGCGGGAAGGTGGAGAGAATGTTCCGGACCGTGCGTATGCGGTTTTTAAGCGGTCTTGATCCCAGCAGCATAGGCAGCCTTGATGAACTCAACATGCGGTATTTCAAATGGCTTGAGGAGGACTATGTCAGAAAGGGCCACAGTTCTTTAGGAAATATGTCGCCCCATGACGTGCTGATGTCTCAGGTGGGTCATCTCAGGCTGATTACTGATCGAGTTCTGCTTGATGAAGCCTTTCTCTACCGGATATCGCGTAAAATACAGCATGACGCTACGGTGCAGATTGACAACATCCTTTATGAAACCGATCAGGCCTTCGCCGGTCAGAGGATGGAATTACGCTATGAGCCTGACTGGATCGGAGATGAAACAAAGGCTTTGCCTATCTTTCAGGATGGCAGGAAAATTGGCGATGCCAAAATGGTCAGATTTCATGATAACGCACGTGCCAAGAGGAAGTTTCCGGGCAACCGCAGGGATCACGGAAAAACTCAGCCGGCCGCCGGATCGCATAATACCATCTCATTCAGCAGCATGATGAAAGACGGCCAGGAGGGTTCAACCGATGTTTAGACAGTTTTTCGGAATGAAATTCAATCCCTTTGATAAGGAGCTTGAAACCGGCATGTTTTATCCTAGTGCGGACCTCAGAGAACTAAACTCCAGACTGAAATATCTGCTGGAAAACAGGGGAATCTTTCTTCTTGTTGGGGAACCCGGTTCAGGCAAGACTTCTGCCATCAGAAAATTCGCTGACAGCTTGGGCACGACCATTTACAAGCTCTGCTATTTTTCATTGACGACGCTGACCGTCGCTGACTTCTACGATGCTTTGGCGTTTATGCTGGGAGAGGAGCCGCAGTACCGTAAAATCGATAAGTTCCGTCAAATCCAAAAATCCATCATGAACTTGTATTATGACCAAAAGATTTTGCCGGTTATTATCATTGATGAGATCCATATGGCGTCTACCGCAGTTCTTGATGATTTAAGGATGCTTTTTAATTTCAAAATGGACTCGGCAAATCCTTTCGTCTTGATTCTTGCCGGCCAGCCTCTCATACGGAACAAGCTTGCCCTTAACATGTGTCTTCCGTTAAAACAGCGGATTGGGCTTAAATATTCAATGCAAGGGCTGACAGAGCAGGAGACTGTAGAGTATCTTAAAACCCGCATGCAGCTTGCAGGTACAGTCAATGAGATTTTTACTCCGGAATCGGCACTGGCGATTCACACTTCCTCCCAGGGTTTTCCCAGAAACATCAATAACCTTGCCACCCACAGCCTAATGTATGCCGCTGGTGCCGGAAAGCAGATAATTGATGCTGAGATCGTCTATCAGGCCGGTATGGAACTGGCGCTTTAGGGGGGGGGACCCATTGGTAACCCGAAACAAATGTATTTTACCGCTCACGCTTGGGTCGTTATCCACAAGAGCAAAAAGAAGGAAGGCTCTGAACACCGTTCTGAAAGAGCTCAATAAAATCCGGGATGCTGAAGAAGCATATCTGGAACGTATCCCGAACAATTTAACGGGCTCTGCCGCTTACAATGCGGCTGACGAGTGCGTCGATATCCTGACGGACGTCATTGTTAGTCTAATGGATATTTTTTATCCGGCACGGTCACCTAAGCGCTGACCAATCTGAATGCTGATAGATTATGAGAATTAAGCAGGGACTATCCTTGCTTAATTTGATAATACCTCTATTTTGGCTGCTCTCTCATCCGTTTTTTGTGTGATAATTTTTGCCTGTTTAATTTGAGAATCTACAAGGGACGGTATTCGCACCCGTATCTGCCGGAGGGAATCTATGCAGA
>DOHN01000033.1:39787-40082 GCA_003535195.1 Ruminiclostridium sp. | reverse complement strand
TGTAGTGGGGCATATCACAGCGGAAGGCGCAAAGCTTACAGGCCTTATGGAGGGAACTCCTGCGTGCGCCGGCGGGGTCGACGCCGCGGTTTCTACCTTAAGCGCGGGCGCTTTCGATGAAGGCAACCATGTCGCGATGATGGGAACCTCCATGTGCTGGGGATTTATTCATGACGGACAAAGGCTCAGCAAGCAGCTTATCAGCATGCCCCATGTGGCCAATTCAAAAGAAAAGGTATACTCTTTTGCAGGAGCGGCTACATGCGGCGCGGTTATTAAATGGTTCCGCGACGAG
>DOHN01000033.1:37743-39576 GCA_003535195.1 Ruminiclostridium sp. | reverse complement strand
GCCAAAATTCCGGCAGGCTCCGACGGCCTTGTTATCCTGCCCTATTTCATGGGAGAGCGGGCGCCCATATGGAATGTTAATGCCAGAGCCAATATTTACGGCTTGACCCTCTATCATACCAAGGCCCATATTTTCAATGCTCTGATGGAAGCGGTGTCCTATGCACTCCGCCATTGCATCAGTTCCGGCGCTGAAACAGGCATGAAGTTGGATGGCGAGCTTTTAATGGTTGGCGGCGCTACCAAATCTCCGTTATGGAAGAGCATTCTGGCCGATGTTACCCAATACCCTGTTAAATGCGTAGTGGGCGGTGGAGAAGCGGCATACGGGGATGCTTTCCTGGCAGCAGTCGGCGTTGGTGCCATCAAGGATTTTGAAAAGATAAAGGATTGGCTGTCCTTTGAAGATCCCGTTGTGCCCAGTACCGGGAACAAAGAACTTTACGATAAGTATTTTGAAAAATATCTGGAGATCTATGAAGCTTTAAAAGGAACCATGAACGATTTCGCAAAGATTTAATGGATTGTTTTGCAAAGCTTTAAGAGCGCTGGCAGCGCTGATAGAAATATCACTGCCCACCATTACGGCGGGCAGTGTTTTTCTTAACGGAGGCAGTGCATATTTTTTGCCAATTTTTTATGAGCCGGCTAACAAGGGCTGATAAAACCAATAATAGTAATAATATTAACTGGATTGCGGGGAGGACCTATGCTGAATGTTGCTGCGGCAGTTATTGTAAAAGAGAATAAAATACTGATAACACAGCGGGCCAAAGAGGACAGCTTCCCATTGAAGTGGGAATTTCCAGGAGGGAAACTGGAAGAAGGAGAGACGCCTGAAGAATGCCTCAAGCGCGAAATCACAGAAGAGCTGAATTTGGATATCGATGTTCAGAATTATTTGGGAAGCTACGCCTATCCTTATGAAACCGGTGATATCCGGCTTATTATCTATAAGGCCCAGATCATCTCCGGAGATATGCAGCTCAACGTTCACAATGATGCAAAGTGGGTTACTGTAAATGAACTGAAGAACTATGAGTTTCCGCCTGCCGATACGGATCTGATAGAAAAGCTCTGCAGGGAATGGCGTGATCAATGAATCATTCACTTTATGCAGAGAATTGACGAAATCTGTCACAAATATTGCAGAATATTTCAAAAGAAGTTACAATAGACTGGTAATAGCCCTTTATGAAGATTAGTCTTTAAATGCTTATAGTAATAATCGGAACCTGTAACAGGAGAATATATTGCCTATGAAGCTACTGCCCTCAATCGCCTCATCAAACCAGCTGCAAATCCAGTCTGAAATTGACCGGATTGCCCGATGGGGTCATTTACATATTGATGTAGAAGACGGAAATTTTACGCCAAATATTACTTTTGGAATGAAAACCGTTTCAGCCATTTGTGAATATGCAAAGAATATGATCATCGATGTGCATCTGATGACAACAGACCCTTGCTTTTGGCTGGAGCAGCTGGCAGAAAAACCAATCCATGCCGTTTCTGCCCATATTGAGGCGCTTCCGTTTCCGATGCAGTTTATAAACCGTGCCCATGAGCTGGGTATGAAGGCCGGCTTAGCATTAAATATTAAGAGCTCGGGCCTGGAAACGGAACCTTTTTGGAATCTGGCAGATTACCTGCTTGTTATGACCAGCGAGCCCGACTGTGCAGGAGAAAAGCTTTACCGGCCCGCATTGGACAAGGCAATTTCCCTGGCGTGGAAGCTCCCTTCCACCATTGAGCTGTATGCGGATGGGGGACTGAATTTTGAGGCTCTGCAGGAATTATGCCAGGCAGGAGCGGCAGGCGCTGTATTGGGGCG
>DOHN01000033.1:33257-37570 GCA_003535195.1 Ruminiclostridium sp. | reverse complement strand
TTAGTGTCCAGGCGGATTTTCTTCGCACAATTCTGTGCCGGTAACAATCAAATCTATTTTCTTATGATCCCAAAGGTTGAGAAAAGCCTGAAAATTAAATTTGGAATGATCGCACAGCACAATGGCTTTGCACATCAACGGCAGCCCTTTTGGTGCCGGTTTTATTAAAGTTGAAGCAATAATATATATTTTTTGGTTCCTTGTCAAACAGAACTGATATTTGTTTAATTATTTTTGAATTGCTATAATGAAGATTAGCGGGCATATGTTTCAAAAGAACTGATGCAAAGGGGGCATTGTTTATGACGATTGGTTTCCGGGCAAAAGTACTTCTGGCCATCACCTTGATCACTACATTGTCTTCTATGCTTATCGCGGCGATTTTTTTAAATCAATCAACAAAAATGGTAGAAGAGAGTTATATACGCTCCCTTCGGAATATGATGTCCGTCTCGGTTAAAGCCTTTGACGACAGCATACGCGTGGCCTACGATACAGCCATTACGCTGAGCCACGACGAAAAACTGATAAAAATGATGCAGGAATATGAAGATGGCGGAGAATTCGGCACTGATGCGCTGGATCTATCTGCCTATCTGAATAGTTTCTATACCCAAAATTCAATCATCGATGAAATCTACTTGTATTTGCCTGCCAAAAAGCAGGCGATTACTTCCCTGGAATACCATGCAGTTCAGGAAATTTTCTATCCGGAGAAATATAAATGGCTTACCGAAAATCAGGTCCGCCCGGCTGAGAGCGGGCTTGCCCCCATTCTGGTCTATGACCAGATAGACCGTTCGCCTAAATATATGCTGACTTATCGCCGGAAGATGTATAACGGCGCTGGAGCCCAGCCGGCAGCCAGTATAGCCGTTAACTTGGACGAAAGAAAACTCTATTATCAAAAAGCCATGTTCTATGATTTAGTCAGTTAAAAGTGTATCCTAATGATAGAAATACCTTTGGGATGCACTTTTTATATTAGGTAGACAATTTGTGGGATTGCTAATATAATATAAATGATAATTTTATTGCAATCGAAAGGAGATGTTGTTGATGTCCGTAATAAATTTTGAGGTGATTTTTAACTAGTTTCATATGGGCACAGGCAGGCAGAATTTTTTGAAGACCTATTTATTTTGCCGTCTATGCAAACTTCTTTCGAGCAGCCAGGTTTTATATGGCGTATATTTGCAATATTTTTAAATATCTGCAATAGCGCAAAAGCAGCAGCACGTTCTTGGACTCGTGCTTTTTTTATGCGCATATACGAATCTAACCCGCAGGTGGTCGTTCTCTGCGGGATTTTTATATCCTTTTTCTGGCTGATCAGAGGTCAACCTCTAAGAAAGGGAGGAATGTTTTATGATAAAAAAGAAAAGCACAGCCGAGATATTAAAGTCGATCCGCGGTTATTGGACGATCAATCCGCGGACCAGGGTCCAGGAAAATGAGCTGAAGAATAAGAAAAAACGCAGACAGGAAGAAAAGCGAATAATAAAGGATGGATATAATTGATGGATATAAGAGATTATGGTTGGGACCAAATCTTTGAACAAAGGTGGACTGAAAAATATAAGGAACCTTTTAAGCCGGGAAGAATAGTGGCCGACTATGGGCAAATGCTGCGGGTGGTCTCAGAATCAGGGGAACACCTTGTCAACCGGCCCGTAAAGAAGCCTGATAACGAAACTCAGCCCGCAGTAGGGGATTGGGTGGCATTGGACTTTGCTCAGGAGGTCCCCACTATTACCGGCATCCTTGACAGAAAAACGAAATTTTCCAGAGCTGCCGCGGGTCAGGCAGTTAAGGAGCAGATCGTAGCTGCAAATGTTGATACGGTGTTTCTGATCCAGTCTCTCAATAGGGACTTTAACATGAAAAGGCTGGAACGATATCTGATTGCCGGCTGGGAGAGCGGAGCGATGCCGGTGGTGGTGCTGACAAAGGCGGACTGCTGCGAAAATGTGGCTGAAAAAGTGATGACTGTATATGATACCGCGCCTGGAGTGGACGTTCATGCAATCAGCGCTTTGACAGGACAAGGCATCGATGGGATCAGGACATACTTTAAGCCCGGAAAAACGATAGCATTGCTTGGTTCTTCCGGCGTTGGAAAATCAACGTTGGCCAATCTGCTGGCCGGAAAAGAGCTGCTGAAGACACAGGATATCCGGGAAGACGACAGCAGGGGCAGGCATACCACCACCCACCGCGAGCTTATTCTTTTGCCGGGAGGAGGCTTGCTCCTTGATACGCCTGGAATGCGTGCCCTATCGCTCTGGGCGGCTGAGAGCGGCATGGAATTGATGTTCGGAGATATTGAAGAATGGATCGGGCAATGCCGGTTTTCTGATTGCAGGCATGAAAATGAACCGGGCTGCGCTGTAAGGGAGGCCCTTCAAACAGGGGAATTGGAGCTAAAGAGGTGGGAAAGCTGGCTTAAGCTGCAAAAGGAGATTAAGCATCTGGAGGCTAAAAAGGAAGGAAAATTAAGACTTCACCAGAAGCAATGGGGTAAACAGATTGCAAAGCTCCAAAAGGAAATTTATAAGGGCAAAATATAGAAAAGAGCTTCCCCGCATAATGGTGTGCTCCCCGTCAAGAGGACAATGAAAAATTATAAAATTTATGCGACTGCTTGCCGGTTTCCGGCGGGCAGTTTCCTTATGCAGCTTGCTGGTAATTATTGTGGAATTCCATTGGTGTCATGATCTTCAGTCGACGCTGTAAACGCCGGTTATTGTAGTAGTCAATGTAATCCGATATTGCCTTTATCAGAACATCATGGTCAGTAAAGCGATGTCCATAGTACATCTCACGTTTCAGCATTCCCCAGAAGCCTTCCATCGGGCCATTATCAATGCAGTGCGCCACTCTGGACATACTCTGCTTCATGTGGAACTTCTGGAGCCGCGTGTAGAACTCCCGGCTTGTATACTGGAATCCCCGGTCGCTGTGGAACAGTGGATGTGCGTCCGGCTCAAGCTTAATGGTCTCATCAAAGGTGTTCATCACCAGTGGATTGTCGTTATGGTCACTGATCTTGAAGGCCACAATTCTGCGGTCATACAGGTCAAGGATAGCACTAAGATATACCTTGTGGACCTCTATACCAGTGTAGTATTTAAACTCTGATACGTCCGTCAGCCACTTCTGGTTCGGCGCCTCAGCGTGAAATTCTCTGTGCAGGTAGTTTTTGGCAATGTGGTATGGATTGTCGGAATTCCTGGTACAGCTCTTTGGCCTGTACTTTATACAGGAATGAATCTGAAGCTTCCGGTTGAGGTTCAGAACCCGCTTGTCATTGACTTTCATGTCGTGATTCACCGCAAGCTCGTCACGGATTCTACGGTATCCCATATCCGGATGCTCGTCATGAATCTTCCGGATTTCTCCAGCGATTTCCTCATTTTTAAGTTGATGTTTGCTCTTTGGGCATTTCAACCATCTGTAATAAGCAGATCGCGTGATATGCAAATATCTACATAGCTTTTTAACAGGATAATGTTTCTCTTCAGAAAGCTCCTTGATGGCCTCGTATTCGCACTGATGCCTGATTAGAGTAAGCGTCGCCTCCTCTCTAAATCCCTTACTTTTTTTAACAGATCATTTTCCATCTGCAGGTCAAGTTTTTCACTCTCCAACTGGGCAATCCGATCACGTAATTCTTCTTCGGGCGTTCTGCTTGGCAACGTGCCGATGCGCCGTCCACGCCGGTCCTCAAGGCCGACAGAGCCCATCGCCTCGTACCTTTTCACCCAGTTACGTACCTGCTGGTATGAGACCTGATACTTCAGAGCCATAGCGCCATAATTCTTATTGTTTGCCAGGCAGTCCCGGACTATTTTTAATCGTTCATCCGGATTGGTATTTCTCGCCTTCTTCATGTAACTTCCTCCAGTCGTGAACTTGAAAGTCCCATGAGAATTATATACCTTTATCCATTGCCGGAGTTGATATCGTGAACGTATATGGTATTTCTTGCAAATAGCATTCTGGCTTCCTGCACCAGATAGATATTCAGTAACCGCCTTTAGCTTCAGCTCCGTCGAATACTTTTTATTCTGTTTCTGATCCATTAAGGCGGTAGGACCATCTGCCCCGTAAAGCCGGGCCCATAGAGTAATGGTACCCGGTACCACACTTGCCACCCTGGCCGCATGCGCTCTGCTTATTTCTCCTTTCAGATACTTTTCGACCAATCTTACTTTGTCTTCTGCCGGTATTCCTTTCATTGATCTGGACATATAAATACCCCCATATAGAACTTGTTATTTTTCAATGTCCTATATGGGGGTAGCATATCA
>DOHN01000033.1:32932-33112 GCA_003535195.1 Ruminiclostridium sp. | reverse complement strand
CCTATATGGGGGTAGCATATCATAAAGGCGGGGGAGCTCTTTTCAGACCAAAATGGTGGTTGGATTGAGCTTAAACCATGCTTTTATGGTATATTTATAGTAAGGCTAAAATGTCTTGTGTCTAATAGATGAAAAAAGCAGAATATTTTTTATTTTGCTGCTAAAATAATGAAGCGGGGA
>DOHN01000033.1:32580-32820 GCA_003535195.1 Ruminiclostridium sp. | reverse complement strand
CTGCTAAAATAATGAAGCGGGGAGATGTTTATGAACAAGGTAGTATTCTGGGATTTTGACGGTACACTTTCCTATCGGTCTACAGTATTCGGCTCTAGTCTTATAATGGCAATGGATGAGTATAAAGAGAATCATCAAATGACAGAAGAGAGCTTTATACCATTGCTGCGAGGCAAATTCCCCTGGCACGAAACAGATAAGAGCTATGTACATCTTCGGGAAACGGAAAGCTGGTGGGCG
>DOHN01000033.1:32014-32283 GCA_003535195.1 Ruminiclostridium sp. | reverse complement strand
TTAAAGAAAACGGATACAGAAATATTATCCTTTCAAATCATATACCTGAACTGCCTGAAATAGCGGAGAGCCTGGGGCTGATGGAGCTTGTGGAAATTTGCATCACATCGGCAAAAGTAGGCTTTGAGAAGCCCAATCCGCAAATATTCCGGTACGCCTTGGAATTGACAGGCCATCCGGAGGAGCTGTGGATGGTTGGGGACAATATCGTGGCAGACGTAGGTGGAGCAGAGGCGGTTGGCATGAAGGCCATACTTGTCAGAAAACCG
>DOHN01000033.1:31724-31904 GCA_003535195.1 Ruminiclostridium sp. | reverse complement strand
AGGCCATACTTGTCAGAAAACCGCCCGCCGGGCCGGTAAAATATTATTCCCCCGACTTAAAAGGCACCATTGGCATCATAGCAGGAAATCATTAATTCTTAGCAATCTTTCGTAAATGGGAGGAAAGAATATGTTCTCAATCGGATCTGGTCTAATGTTCAGCATTGTACCTGTTTTTGT
>DOHN01000033.1:22600-31613 GCA_003535195.1 Ruminiclostridium sp. | reverse complement strand
AGCATTGTACCTGTTTTTGTAGGAATTATCTTTATTATTGTTTTCGGCACTATCATTATGACGTCGATAAGAGGTTTGAGCCAATGGAACCGAAACAATCACTCTCCCATTCTGACTGTTGGGGCAAGGGTCGTCGCAAAGAGAACGGACGTATCCTACCACCGTCATCATCATGGAAATGATATGAGCATGCATCACAGCTATTCCACCACTACATACTATGCCACTTTTGAATTTGAGAGCGGCGACAGGCTGGAGCTTGCCATACCCGCCCAGGACTTTGGATACCTTGTAGAAGGGGATAACGGCAGGCTGACCTTCCAGGGAACAAGATTCAAAGAGTTCATCAGAGGACAAGGCATATGAGGAGGCCATAATGATGTATGAGCAGATCAATAGGGAGCTCGAAGCCTTGGAGCAGGGAATATACCGCTGCCGGAAAATTGATGCCATGTTAAATGACTTGGCGGGGCAGCTTGGAAGCCAGGAAAAAAGGCTGGCGCAGCTCCGATCGGAAATGGATAAGGAAAGCCTTGATGTTGAAAAATTAGAAAAGATGGGCCTTTCGGCTATGTTCTATACCATTCTGGGAAGCCGGGAGAAACAAATTGAAAAAGAGAGGCAGGAAGCTCTGGCCGCTCAGCTTAAATATGGGGACATGAAGCGCCAGATTGAGGATACCAAACGCCGGATCTCACAGCTTCGGTCTGAGCGCACGGAATTTGAGGACTGTGAAAGCAAGTATAATCAATTGTTTGACGAAAAATATACCATGCTCACCGAAAAAAATCAGGATCTTGCAAAAAAAATCTTTGATTCAGAGAATAAAATCTCCCTGTATAAGGCTAATTTAAAAGAGATAATCGAAGCCGTCTCGGCGGGAAAAAGAGTGTTGTCTGGATTGGACAGGGTAGATGAAAGCCTGAACAGCGCCGAAGGCTGGGGAATGTGGGATATGTGGGGCGGCAGAGGACTTCTTACCAATATGGCGAAGCACTCCCACATAGATGATGCAAGAAATGCGGCCTCCGATGTTCAGCTGCTGTTAAACCGGTTTAAAACCGAGCTTGCGGATGTGAAAATATCTTCCCAGATTACCATAGATATTGGTGGCTTTGTAAGATTTGCCGACTTTTTCTTTGACGGCTTGATTGCAGACTGGGTGGTGCAGGCCAGAATCCATGACTCCCAGGACAGCGTTAGCCGGGTAAGAGCCGAGGTCAGCTCTGTTTTAGGAAAGCTGAGAAGAATGCAGGATCACGATGAGCAGGAGCTTTCAAAGCTAGAGCAGGAGCTCGATGCAATGATTAAAAATGCTTAAAAGGGTAAAAAAGTGATTAGAATAGCCAACTTAACTGTGCCGCTTAACTATGATATGGAGCTGCTGAAGAATATTGCGGCTCGAAGGCTTCGTGTTTTAACAAGCCGAATCCAAAACATCATCATTGATAAGCGTTCGGTAGATGCTGAAAATAAGCAGGACATTTGTTTTAAAATGACTGTCTTGATAGATGTAGCAGGCGAAGAAACAGAAATTGTTTATTCCATCAAGGATAAATGCATAAGGGTAGCGCCAAAAGTGCCTGCTTACCCAATCCCCTCAAATATAAAATTGCCGCTGCGTCCTATCGTAGTGGGCTGCGGCCCGGCCGGCATATTCGCCGCCCTTGTTCTGGCCGAAGCCGGTGCACGCCCCATCCTGTTAGAGCGCGGTCTTGATGTGGACAGACGCAAGCATAGGGTCTCCGAATTCTGGCATACCGGAATACTGGATACCTCCTCCAATGTTCAGTTCGGAGAGGGCGGCGCGGGCGCCTTTTCAGACGGCAAGCTGAAAATAGGATCAAAGGATTGTCGCAAGATAAAGGTGCTCCAGGAATTTATTGAAGCGGGAGCTCCCCCGGAAATCATGTATCTGGAAAAGCCCCATATCGGCACCGATAAATTGAGTGAGGCCGTGAAAGGTCTCCGAAAAAAAATGATCAGCCATGGCGGCGAAGTTCATTTTGGCGCCACTGTTACAGACATACTGCGGAAAGACGGAAAAGTGTCAGGCATTGGCTTTATAGAAGAGGGGCAGTATAAGGAACTCCCCTGCCATCACGTTGTTCTGGCCATTGGGCACAGTGCCCGTGATACCTTTGCCAGACTTTTGTCCGACGGCATCCAGATCGAACAGAAACCTTTTTCGATAGGGGTCAGAATTGAGCATCCACAGTATTTGATCGATCAAATCAAGTATGGAGATTATGCCGGCCACCTGGCCTTGGGGGCCGCCGATTATAAAATGGTGGTGCATTTAAAGAGCGGCAGAAATGTCTATACCTTCTGCATGTGTCCCGGCGGAAAGGTCGTTGCTGCCACGTCTGAAGAAAACTGCCTGCTGACAAACGGAATGAGTGAGTATGCCCGGGATGGAAGAAATGCGAATACCGCTCTTTTGGTCACTGTCGGTAAAGAAAATCTGAAAAGCGCTCATCCGCTGGCCGGTGTCGATTATCAGCGTGGCATAGAAGAAGCGGCATTTGCAGCGGGCGGCGGAGGATATTATGCGCCGGTGCAAAGACTGGAGGATTTTTTGAACAGACGTGGCACCCATTCTTTCGGGGAAGTAAAGCCAACTTACATGCCCGGAACCCGGTTTGCTCCCGTCGATTCCTATCTGCCGGAGTATATTGCAGATTCACTGAGGCAGGCCGTCAAAGAAATGGATGACTGGATGCCGGGCTTTTACTACCCTGATGCCATTTTAACCGGAGCTGAGACCCGCAGCTCATCCCCGGTGAGAATGATCAGGGGAGATAGTCTGGAGGCCGTGGGTGTAAAAGGCCTATATCCGTGCGGCGAAGGGGCGGGATATGCCGGGGGCATCATTTCTGCCGCCGTGGATGGAATAAAATGCGCGGAAAGAATACTGGGACTATCGGAAAACCTTTTTTAGAATAACCTAGAAAAAATAATATTATCTTATTGACATTCTAATCCAGTTTGATATAATTTAGCTATCGAAAGAAAACGTTTGCGTTACAAATCTGGAAAGGGAAGGAGGTTTCCGATGGGTAATGTAACCATTAAAGATATCGCACGGCTAGCTGGTGTATCTCCTTCAACAGTTTCCAGAGCATTTAATTCCCGTGCCGGTGTTGGACCGGAAGTAAAACAAAAAATTCTTGACATCTGTGTGCAGACCGGATATATGCCTAATGCCCTGGCTCGTGGCCTTGTCAAAAAAAAGACGTCTACCATCGGCATTATGGTTCCTGATGTGCGCAGCCCCTTTTATGCTGACATTATCGCTTGTGCTGAAGCAGCAGCTAGGACAATGGATTATGACGTTATATGGTGCAATAATTTCCGGGACTATGAACGGGAGGAAAAATATTTCAGACTGTTTATTGAAAATCGTCTGGAAGGCGTTATTATCTGTCCGGTGGGGGTAGAATCCATGGATCGTCTGGATAAGTACATCGCCCTCATGCCTACGGTGGTTCTCGGAGATAGAACATTTCGCAAGGATATCAGTCATATATCCACTGACAATTATAGCGGCGGTTGTATCGCAGCCGACTATCTCATTGATTTAGGACATAAAGACTTAATGTTTGTCAGCTTAAAGGAGGACATAATCAATTATCAGCAGCGTTTGAAAGGCTTCAAAGATACTGCCGAACGGCGAGGTGCTCATTTCAGATGCCTCCCGGGAAATACTTCAGAGCAAGACGGTCTTGAAAGGGGCTATCATATATTTAAAAACTTCCTCGAAAGCGGAGAAAGAATGCCAGAGGGGGTCTTTGCCGCAACGGATGCCACCGCCCTTGGTATTATTAAATTATGTGAAGAGAAGCGAATCCGCATTCCGGAGGAATTCTCATTGATCGGTTTTGATGATATCATCTATTCTTCACTTCCCAGAATCATGCTCACAACAGTGGCACAAGGTAAGCAGGAGCTTACAGAAGGAGCACTTCAGATACTTCTAAAGCTAATTCAAAATCCAACATCAAAAGAATTTTATGAAACTATTGTAACTCCTAAATTAGTCGAGCGAAATTCATGCATTAAACGAAGCTAAATAGAATTTTAGAGTATGCAGAAGCATAAAAATAATTATGAGGGATTTTTTACCCGTTTGCTCAAACGTTTGAGTTACTCTTCTTACGTGTTATCAGTTTGGTCAGACTATATGGAGCAGCAGGCTTAATGGGATATATATTTACCGAATGGAGGCTCAAGCAATGATCAAAACAGTGCTCTTTGATATGGGGGGGACTTTGGAGGAGCTAAAGATGCGAACTATGTTGTTAAAAACCTCATCGACATATTTGAAATTATAGAAAATTACAATAAGTAAAGAAGGGAGAATACCAAATGAAGGCGGAAACATTAACTCAGAAGCAACTGGCCGTTCAACCGTATTCAAAGGGAAGACGGATTAAAAACTGTCTAATGAGCGCTGTTTCAAACCCATATAATTTAATTGTAATTGTATCGCTTTTATTGCTGACTTATTTTATTGTTATACCGCTTCTTGAAATGATTAAGACAACCTTCAATCTGGCAGAGAGCGATGTAAGACGTGTTCCCGGTGTAGCAGTGGGAGACTTTACGCTTTATTATTGGAAGAGATTATTAAACAGTACGATTTCACGAAAAATGCTCTTTGAACCGATCACTCATTCCCTGACCATCGCAATATTCGTGTCCATCTTGAGTATCAGCCTTGGATCGTGTATTGCTTGGCTGATGGTAAGGTCTGATCTTCCGGGGAAGAAATTCTTCTCTCTAGCTGTCATAGTTCCATACATGCTCCCTTCCTGGTGCAAATCCATGGCATGGATCACAGTATTTAAAAATGAGAGAATAGGCGGAAGTAAAGGCTTTTTGAACTATTTGGGAGTTGTTACACCGGATTGGCTGGCATATGGTCCTTTTGCCATAATTGCTGTTTTAACCCTGCATTATTATGCTTATTCCTATTTGCTTGTCTCCGCATCGCTCAGGTCGGTCAACAGTGAGCTTGAAGAAATGGGTGAAATCGCAGGGGCCGGAAAGCTGAAGATTTTAAGGAAAATTACCTTTCCTTTAGTGCTTCCAGCCATTTTAAGTTCATTTATCCTTACCTTTTCAAAGTCCATGGGTACCTTCGGCGTGCCGGCATTTCTGGGTATGAAGGTAAATTATTATACGATATCAACAATGCTATATAACAGTATAAAACAACGGCAAACAAATATTGGCTTTGCGTTAAGTCTCATACTGATTGGTATTGCCGCTATTAACATATATATCAATCAAAAAGCGATCGGAACGAGAAAGAGTTTCGCCACAATCGGTGGAAAAGGCGGTCGTTCAACTCTGATATCTTTGGGTAAGGGAAGACCCATTATCGTTATATGCCTATTTGTTTTTATCGGTTTTGCCGTAACTATGCCCTTGTTTATTTTGTTGATTCAAACTTTCATGTTAAAATTGGGCGATTTTGGAATTAGTAATCTGACACTGCATTATTGGATAGGCGAATCAAATCCGCTCATATTTGCCGGAGAACCAGGTGTGTTCAAGAATCCGCAATTCTTTTTATACATAAAAAATACGCTGTTGCTTGTTGTTTTTTCATCGTTGATTGCCACTATTGTTGGGCAAATTCTCGGATATATAACGTCTCGAGGAAGGGGGAGGCTCTCAGGCCGTTTGATTGAGCAAATGGTATTCATACCTTACCTGATCCCTTCTATAGCCTTTGGAGCCATTTACCTTTCCATGTTTGCAGTGAGACGAACAATTTCGATTTTGGGCTATGACATCACTTTAGTTCCTGCACTTTACGGCACCTTTATTCTTCTTGTACTCATCAGTGTGGTCAAGAATCTGCCGTTTTCATGCAGAGCCGGAACAGCCAACATGATGCAGATAGGAGTTGAGCTTGAGGAAGCAGCAATGATAGAAGGCGCATCCTTCGGCAAGCGCTTTATGAAAATTGTCTTAAGTTTATCAAAAAACGGCTTTATGTCCGGCTTTATGCTTATTTTTATCAGCATAATGAAAGAACTAGATTTAATCGTAATTTTAATGACTCCACAGATGTCAACTCTACCATATATGGCATATTCCTATGCATCGGGTGGATTTGATCAGTTATCCAATGTGGTTGCGGTCATTATGTTTATTATTGTTTTTTCAGTGTATTTTCTTGCAAACAAACTAACTAATGCTGATATATCAAAAGGTTTTGGGGGTTGAGCAAATGAGTAAAATAGTTTTGGAGAATATTGATAAATTCTACGGTACAAATCATGTTTTGAAGGGCCTGAATTTGACTGTTGATGATGGCGAATTCATGACTTTGCTAGGTCCTTCGGGTTGTGGCAAAACAACTACCCTCCGTGTTATAGCGGGACTTGAAAAACCTCAGAACGGATATATACATATGGATGGCAGGGAAGTTGTCAATGCGGCCGAGTGCTTTTTCGAATCACCCTCTAAGAGGGGATTAAATCTGGTTTTTCAAAGCTACGCCCTATGGCCGCATATGACGGTTTTTGATAATGTAGCTTTTGGGCTAACCATTAAGAAATTGCCAAAAGAAGAGATAAAATTAAAAGTTCATAATGCCCTTGAGAGATTGCGCATCATGGAGTATGTGGGCAGATATCCTTCAGAGCTCTCGGGCGGCCAGCAGCAGCGTGTTGCAATAGCCCGGGCCATTGTTTCGGAACCAAAGGTGCTTCTGCTGGATGAGCCCTTATCAAATCTTGATGCAAAGCTTCGCATTGAAATGCGGTCCGAACTGAAGAGGCTCCATAGAGAATTGGGAACAACGGTCATCTATGTCACTCATGATCAGGTGGAAGCACTCACCATGTCAACCAGAATAGCTATTTTTTTTGATGGCGTATTAGAACAGGTAGATGACCCTATGGGTGTATACCAAAATCCAATATCTCTTAAAGTGGCTGATTTTATCGGAAATCCCAGAATTAATTTCATTGACGGAAAAGGTGAAGTAAGGGGAGATACTCTTATTGTTACTTCAGAGCTTGGAACAATGTCCTTCCCAAGGGAGGATTTTACCGAATACATTCCTGACTCAGGGCAAATTGGTTGTGTTTTGGGATTGAGACCTGAACAGATTTTGATTCAAAAAGAAGCTGTTAAAGACGGTATCCCCGCTAAGGTGTATTCAGGAATGCCTGCAGGGTCGGAAACCTTGGTTCAGCTTACAGTGGGAAAAGAAAGTCTTTTGGCAAAAGAAATTGGCTTAGCGAAATATGAAGCAGATCAGGAGGTATGGCTGGAAATCAATTCGAAGAAGATTAATGTTTTTGATAAGGAAACCGGTAAATTAATAAAGTTTGCCGAGCTGGAATAGACCATCTGCCTCGTATGGTTAGAGGTGTTCATATAAGCCTCTGAACATAGATTACTTCACCAGGGATTTCTAAAACAGAATATTTTGAATGGAGGAACAGAAAATGAAAAAGGTCAAAACCGCCATTGCTTTGTTACTTGCAATGTGCCTGCTTCTATCTGCAGTTGCATGCACTAAAAGTGCACCAACGGTATCGAATTCACCAGCCCCAACTTCGGCCGGTTCCTCAGCGTCAGCTTCAAATTCAGCCAGTTCCTCAGCACCAACATTAAGTCCGGAGCAACAGTGGGCAGAGGATAACGGACTTAACAAAACAGAAACCGTAGATGAACTATACGAGGCAGCAAAAAAGGAAGGGGAAGTTGTTATTTACTCCATTTCCAGCCGTATGGAAAAAGTGCTCCCCGAGTTTGAAGCAGCATACCCCGGCGTCAAACTGGTTCCTTATGACATTTCAACCGATGAACTTCTTGAAAAGATTACACGGGAATATACAGCCGGCATTCGAACAGCAGACATCGTTCACATCAAAGAACAGACCGGACAAATATTAAAAGAATATATTGAAAAAGGCATATTCCATAATTATCAACCGGAAGACATATTCAATACCATTGATGACAAATATAAATATGTTACACCGCTTTATTTTGAGATGTCCTGGTGGTTCTATAACACAGAAGTGAATCCCAACGGCTGCCCAGTCAATAGCTGGTGGGACTTAACCAAACCAGAGTGGAAGGGAAAGTTTCTTTTTACTGATCCCATGGAGAATAGTGGATATATGGCACTCCTGACAACAATGGTTCAGAATGACGATCTAATGGCTGAAGACTATAAAAAGGTTTTCGGAAAAGATATTGAACTTGCTCCCGACGAGCCCAATGCAGGTTATGCCTTTATTAAGCGCTTTGCACAAAACAACCCTATTTATGAAAGCTCATCAGGCGGAATTGTAAAAAATGTGGGAACTCCCGGTCAAACGACGGCCCCCGTTGGGTATGCGGCATCCTCTAAACTCAGAGAAAGAGAGGATCAAGGTTATGTTATCGATAGTGATCCCGTCAATTTTAGTCCGGCAATCGGTATATATGGCCTAAATACGCTCTCCATCGTCAATGAAGCACCTCACCCAAATGCAGCCAAACTTCTGATCAGATTCTTAATGGGAGAGGCCGACGGAAAGGGCAAAGGCTTTGAGCCCTTTAACACGCTGGGCGGCTGGTCGGCAAGAAGTAATGTGCCCTTGGCTGAAGGCAATATCCCGTTCAATGACATACCTTTGTTTGAAACAGATTTGGAATTTGTGTATGAGAATATACAGGATGTCCGGGATTACTGGCTTTCCGTTCAGCCTTAGCAATTATTTATTAAATAGGGCTTTGTCCGTATTAAACGTTTACAGTTGGAGATTGTAACTCACATTAAAAAATTATTTGGTATCCGCCGCTGAGGCATAAAAAATTATGGGGAGAGTTATGGTTTATGTTTTGGCCTTCCCCTTATATAAATGCAGCAAAGTCGAGCTCAACAGCTGATATGAACTGGAGGAACATAATGTACAAAATCGAAACTCATTTGCACACAAAGCTTGTCAGTGCATGTGGCTGGCTGACGCCCGATACCATTGTGGCGGAATACAAA
>DOHN01000033.1:17214-22453 GCA_003535195.1 Ruminiclostridium sp. | reverse complement strand
ATACAAAAAAAGAGGCTATGGTGCCATTACCGTTACCGACCATTTTCACCGCACTTGGCTTGGGACGGCCAGCATTGCTTTGGACAAGGGCACTGATGTGTCCGCTGAATTCTTCCGCGGATACAATGCCGTACTGGAGGCAGGAGAAAAAGCAGGAATAAAAGTATATTATGGCGCAGAACTACGCTTCGATGAAAATAACAATGACTATTTACTCCTGGGATTTGAAAAAGAGTTTTTAAATGATACGGACAACATCTTTAAAATGGGGATCTGCGAATTCTCTGTAATTGCTAAGGAAATGGGGGCGCTCATCATTCAGGCCCATCCTTACCGAACGGGATGTTTTCCGGCAGACCCCTCTTGTTTAGATGGTGTCGAGGCATACAACATGAATGTTCGTCACAATAACTACAACGAGAAAGCGGTAGAATTTGCAAGAAAAAATAATCTTTTGATGCTGGCTGGATCAGATTGTCACCGACCGGAAGATATCGGCACATCAGGAATATATACGGAGACTCTGCCGGAAGATTCTTTTTCTTACGCTGAATTAATCCGGACGAGAAAATTTATGCTTGGTCTTTAGCGGGGTAGCATAGAGCATAGAAGGGCAGCAAGGGATTCTGGGCGAACCATTATTTTATTAGATTGGATATGGATTGGAGGTTTTAATGGGTACATACCAACATGGTGGCAAGCTTCTTGCTGAGGCTGTAAGAGCTGCTTATAGAGAAGGGATCTCAGATTATTCAATGGAGCCCTTAGTACGTATTGGTAAGGACGGAAAGCCCATGGGCCTAATTCGTGATGGGGACTCAGTAATTTTCTGCTGTCGTCGTGGTGAACGCGAAATAGAGCTGACCGAGGCTTTCACCGACCCTGAATTTTCCCATTTTGAACGCAAGTTCTTAAAAAGTATTAACTTTGTCATATTGACACTATATCATGAAAAATTTAAAAATCTTCCTGTAGCCTTTGCGCCTGCTAAAATTCAATGCTCGCTTGCAGAAACCATCAGCAAAGCGGGGTTCAAACAGCTCCACTGTGCGGAATCTGAGAAATTTGCCCATGTGACATATTTCTTTAACGGCGGTAACCAACCATTTCCCGGCGAAATCGACAGGTGCATTCCTTCTCCTAAAGGCGTACCCTTTGACCAGATACCCGCCCTTAGTTTGCCGAAAGTTGCAGATGAAGTAATTCAAGGGATTCATAAGGGATATGAGTTTATTGTAACCAATTTTGCCAATGGTGATGTATTAGGGCATACGGATAATTGCGAAGCAAAGATAACCTGTGCCAGTAATGTGGACTTCCACCTCGGTCGTGTCATTGAAGCCGCCAGAAAGCAGGGGTATGTCATTGGAATTACCGCCGACCATGGCAATCTTGAGGTAATGTTGACCGATGAGGGGAAACCACATGTCGCCCATACTTCAAATCCTGCACCGTTTATTTTGATAGACGGATCCAATGACCGGGCGTTCAATCTATGCGATGGTAAGCTCTGTGATATTGCGCCAACTATTCTTCAAGTATTGGGTCTTGATCAGCCTGCTGAAATAACGGGAACGAGTCTGGCGCCCCTTTATATATTCGGTATAGACCGGAAGATGCTGCTTATAATTTTAGATGGCTGGGGCATTGGAAAAAGTGATCATACCAATCCGATTTTTCTTGGAAATACCCCTGTCTGGGACGATCTTACAGAAAGATACCCGTACGCAAGACTTTGTGCCGCCGGCGAAGCGGTTGGCTTGCAGAAAGGCAAGGCGGGTAATTCAGAGGCAGGGCATATCAACATGGGTTCAGGCCGCGTTGTATTGCAGGATGATGTCCGGTTGGATCAAGCTATTAAGGACGGTTCCTTCGAGAGCAATGAGATTTTTCTTCAGACTATTAAATGGGTGAAAGAAAACCATAGAGCACTACATTTAATTGTTCTGCTAACCAAGAAATCATCCCATGGTTCCATTGATTACCCGCTGGCGTTGCTGAAAATGGCTAAAGATCTACCCGAAATATATATACATATAATCTTTGACGGCCGCAGCACTGAACCAGGAAGCGCACCAAGACTATTGGAGGAGTTGGATGAAAGGATACAGGAGCTGGAGGTCAAATGCCAGATTGTAAGCGGCATCGGAAGAGGACTGGCTTTGGATAGGGATGGGAACTATGAAAAAATAAAAAAAGCCTATGAATGCATGGTACTTGGTGTGGGAATGCCCTATGAAGACATATGTCACTATGATGCATCCCTAGAAAACTATTTACTTCGAAGTTAAAAGCGGGAATTCACTAGAATTACGACGAGTAGAAATGAGGAGAGATCAAGGTGATTAATACAGTGCTTTTTGATATGGGAGGGACCCTCGAAGATATTGGACATTCCAGGGAAAGCGAGTTAGAGTGCGGAACGAGGATCTTAAGATATCTGAGAAAACAGGGCATGGACTTAAATATGTCACCCGATGTATTTATTCAGGCTGCAGATCAGGGGCATAGGCAGTATAAAAGCTGGGCTGACCGGACTTTACGGGAATTAATGCCCTATGAAATATGGTCTGAATGGAAACTGAAAGGATTGGATCTTGACCAGCGCAAGCTAAGGGCAATCAGTGAAAAAATTTCTTACATATGGGAGATTACCTATTACCAGAGAAAACTAAGACCTGATGCAAAAAAACTCCTTGAAACCCTCCGGGCAAGCGGATATCGGTTGGGTGTCATCAGTAATACCTCGTCGCTGACTCAGGTATATAAAGTGTTGGATGAATATGGAATCAAAGACTATTTTGAAGTCATTACACTTTCTTGCATGTGTGGATACAAAAAGCCCAGTCCTGTTCTTTTTGAGGTGACCCTTGCCGAAATAAACGCTTTGCCCTCCGAGACTGTTTATGTGGGAGATACTGTCTCGAGAGATGTGATGGGTGCAAGAAATGCAGGATTAGCCCTAAGTATACGAATAGATTCTGAAATGACCGAAAGCTCGGATTACAATTTGGATGCAGGTACCCCCGACGCGGACTATGTGGTGAATAACCTCTTCGATATTTTTGATATTTTGGAAAAAGTTAATTTAAAGCTTGCCAAAAATGGGTTACAGAATCTTTAAATAATAACTCTGGTATAAGAAAGCCGGTGATTTTTGTAATGAACTATTCTAAATATATAAAGTCTTATTATCCCGGCTTTTGTGCAGGCATTTTCTGTGTAATCATGGAAGGAATCTGCGATCTTGCAGGCCCCGCTCTACTCGCTTCCATGGTTAATAAGGGTATCCGTTCTGGCAGCATGGCCTATATACTTGAATTAAGCGGTATGATGCTGGCGGTTGCTTTTCTGGGTGCAATGTTTGCGGCGGGAAGAAATATTGCAGCAAGTATCGTATCAAGAGGTTTTGGAGCCAATCTGCGTGAAGATCTCTTTACTAAGATGCTGAAGATGTCTGCGTCGTCCATAGACCATATTGGGCAGGGCTCATTGATTACACGCATGACCAACGACGTAGATCAAATAATCCATTTTATCAATTCCATTATGCGAATGGCGGTAAAGGCGCCGGTGGTTTGTATCGGCAGTATTTTTATGGCTTTTATTTTAAGTCCGAGCCTGTCCATGCCGGTGATTTCTTCAGTTATCGCTGCATGTCTGCTGATATATGTGTGTCTAAAGATTGGATATGCAAGGTTTTATGCAGTACAAAAGGCTATTGACAGGGTAGCTACTCTGACTCAGGAATATCTTCAGGGAATTCGTCTGGTAAAGGCATTCGGCGTAACCGATTATGAAGAAAAAAGGTTTTCTTCTGTAAATACTGAACTTGAGAAGGCTTCGGTTTCGGCCAACGGGGCTCTTTCTATCCTGACTCCTTTTATAACACTATCTATTCAACTTGGCACGGTTTGTGTCTTTTATCTGGCTGGAGTTATGGTTTCACGGGACTATACAGAAATCGGAATCATTATGGCTTTTACAACCTATATGGCGCAGATACTTCAATCCATCGTCTCCATTTCCAATGCGTTTAATAAATTTGTGCGCACAAGAGCCTCTACAGAACGAATTAGTGAAATTCTCCATGAAAACGAGGAGCCGGATTTGATTAAGGAGCTTCCTAAAATCACAGACAGCGGGATTGTTTTTGAAAATGTTACCTTTTCTTACCCCGGATCCAGTGAAGAAGCAGCTCTTAAAAATGTATCCCTGACATGTGAATCAGGGGACACCCTTTCAATACTCGGTGCGACGGGTTCTGGAAAGACAACTATAGTGGCACTTCTTTTAGGCTTTTACACGGATTATCAGGGAAAAATTTTAATAGGGAATAAAGAACTAAGAAATATCCCTCTGTATAAATTGAGGGATATGATAGGAATTGTCCCTCAAAGGAGCATGCTATTTTCCGGCACAGTTTCTGAAAATATTCGTTGGGGAAAGCAGGAGGCCTCTGATTCAGAGCTGGGATGGGCTGCCAGAACTGCAGGAGCCGACGAATTTATTGACTTCATGCCCAAAGCTTATTATAGCTATATCGCACAGGGAGCAGCAAACTTGTCCGGGGGACAGAAACAAAGACTTTCCATTGCAAGAGCTGTTATAAAAAAACCACAGATCCTTATTTTTGACGATTGTACAAGCGCTTTGGACGTTTTAACCGAAGAACAAGTTTTACTTCACTTAAAAAAAGAATTTCCTCATGTAACGAAAGTGATTGTTACTCAACGCCTTGCTACCGCTATAAGAGGGGATAAAATCCTTGTGATGGACAATGGGTGTGCGGCGGGTGAGGGGACACATAAAGAGCTGATGGCAGGCTGTGAAATTTATAGAGATATCTATTATTCACAAATGGGTAGGGGCGGTGAATTGGTTGAATAGTAAATTCACTTCAGAAGTTAAAATGCCCCGCTTGTTTGGCAGGCCGGGTAAAGAGGCAAGATTTGCTCTCACAGAAAGGGCGATAAATCCTAAAAAAACCGTCCGGCGAATTCTGAAGCTTTATTTTGAAGAAGGCAGAAGTCTCTTTATAGCGGTGGCTTGTATTATTGTTTCGGCTTTTTTCTCATTGGTTTCGCCCTATCTTTTAGGCAAGGCAGTAGACGCATTTGACTTAAATACAGGCGAGGTACACCATAATCTGCTGTCCATATTGCTGATAATGCTGCTTGGAACTCATCTGTTTTGTGCTGGGCTAAATATTACACAGGGTTTTATCCTCGCACGGGTA
>DOHN01000033.1:11878-17089 GCA_003535195.1 Ruminiclostridium sp. | reverse complement strand
GGGTATCCCAGCGCATGGTTGCCTCCATGAGAAAAAAACTATTTATGAGGCTTCAACAGCTGCCGTTAAAATTTTTTGACACGCATCCGCACGGTGATATTATGAGCAGGCTTACTAATGATACCGATACCGTCAGCACCATTATATCCCAGGCGACGACCCAATTCGCCACAGCAGGAATTATCGTTGCAGGCTCTCTTGCTGCAATGCTTGGCATGAATGTAGTTTTGACATTGGCTTCGGTTATAACGGTTCCCATGGTGGCCATTCTTACCAAATTCGTCACAAAACGCACCAGGCGTTATTTCAGGCGGCAACAGGAGGAACTGGGGCAGCTGGATGGCCTTATCGAGGAAACCATCTACGGGTATAAAATGGTAAAAGCTTTTAATAGACAACAGAATGTAAAAGACCATTTTAATCAAATGAATGATTCTCTCCGTTTGACTTCCACCAAGGCGCAGATTTGGGCAGGCTTTCTAATGCCCTTTGCCAATGTGATAACCAATGTAGGCTTTGCCGGTATTGCCTGTGTCGGCGGGGTACTAGTGGTAAACGGTATGGCTACGGTAGGCATAGTCACCAGTTTCATCAGCTATACACGCCAAATGGTAAGACCTGTAATTGATATTGCAGGCGTATTTAATTCGTTACAAACTGCAATTGCAGGGGCAGAGCGTGTTTTTGATGTGATAGATGAGATGCCGGAACCTGCAGATTCCCCTGATGCAGTACCCCTATCAGAGCCTAGAGGGGATGTTGAATTTAGAAATGTTTCTTTTTCCTACAGGAACGATAAAAAGGTTCTGAAGAACATCAGCTTTCTGGTTCATAGCGGACAGAAGGTGGCACTGGTGGGTGCCACAGGTGCAGGAAAAACCACGATTGTTAATCTGTTGACCCGCTTTTACGATGTGAATGAGGGCCAGGTTTTAGTAGACAATAAGGATATTCGGAAATATACCAGAAGTAGTCTCCGAGACTGCTTTTCTGTAGTACTGCAGGATACCCATCTATTTACCGGTACGGTCCGGGATAATATTAGATATTCCAAACCAGACGCCACCGATGAAGAAGTCCGCCAGGCAGCGGTCACCGCCAACGCCCATGGTTTTATCATGAGCATGCCCAAGGGGTATGATACCATTTTATCAGGCAATTCAGATATTCTTAGTGAGGGGCAGAGGCAACTTATTTCCATTGCCCGGGCTGTACTTCGTAAGGCGGCCATTCTTATTCTAGACGAGGCTACAAGCTCCGTGGATACAAGAACCGAGTTTCATATAAAAGAGGCCATGGAACATTTAATGAAAGGGCGTACCACTTTCTTCATAGCCCATCGGCTTTCCACCGTACAGAATGCCGATGTCATCATGGTTATAAATGATGGAAAAGTAGAGGAAATTGGAACTCACAGGTCGCTTTTAGAAAGAAAAGGATCTTATTATAGAATGTACCAGAGTCAATATAAATTAACCCGCATCATAGATCAATATCCAGAATTTTAACGCCAAAATGAGAAAGGGGTGTTTATTTGAAAAGGCAAGAATTTCATAAACCGCTTACCCAAAAAAAACTTAAAAATCAAATTATGAATGTTGTTGGGAATCCGTACAATATGGTCGTTTTATGCACACTGATCATCCTTGTAGTTTTAATTGTGATTCCACTCATGCAGATGGTTAAGACAACATTCACTCTAGCTGCCAGTGAACTTCGGAGGGTAGATGGTAAAGTAGGCGATTTCACTCTTTATTACTGGAAGTACCTATTTGCTAGTAATTTATCTCTAGCAGTCCTCTGGGAACCGCTTTTACATTCGCTGACAATCGGTTTTTTTGTAGCGCTGATTTCCGTTCCCCTTGGTTCAATTCTTGCGTGGCTCATGGTCCGCAGCGATATCCCGGGTAAAAAGCTCTTATCCATGGGTATAGTGATTCCTTATATGATTCCATCATGGTGCAAAGCAATGGCATGGCTATCCATGTTCCGCAATAAGAGGAGTGGTGCTCCAGGTTTTTTTGAAGGGCTGGGTATTGCCATACCTGATTGGCTTGCCTATGGGCCTGTGGCCATCATACTAGTGATGGTGCTGCACTATTATGCATTTTCCTATATTATGGTTTCCAGTTCTTTGCGTTCAATCAATAGTGAACTGGAAGAAATGGGCGAAATCCAGGGTGCTTCAAAGGCACACATATTAAAAAAGATAACGATGCCCCTTGTGGCTCCGGCAGTGCTGTCGGCTACAATTATGACCTTGTCAAAGTCTGTCGGATCCTTTGGTGTTCCGGCCAATCTTGGCCTTCGTATCGGCTACTTCACCCTGGCCACCAAAATGCATGAATGTATCAATGGACGCCAGGCAGGTCTGGGCTATGCCATGGCTCTGCTGCTGATAGTCATTGCCTCAGGCACCATTTTTGCCAACCAGCGTTTGCTGGGCACCCGTAAATCTTATGAGACCCTCGGGGGAAAGGGAACAAGGCGCACTCCAATTCCTCTAGGAAAGGCAAAGCCGTATATTCTCGCTTTTATTTGGCTATTCCTGTTTGTTGCTATGTTCATGCCCATATTCGTGCTCGTTATGGAAACCTTCCAAAAAAGTACCGGCGGAGGGTATGGAATAGGGAACCTGACATTGTACAATTGGATTGGCGAATCAAATTTTACAAGTACCACCAGCCATTATCCAGGCATATTCAGAAATCCCGAGTTTACAAAAGGGCTGTGGAATACCATCAGGTTAACAGCGGTTTCTGCCATCATAACCGCTGTCAGCGGTCAGTTTTTGGGCTATATCAGTTCCAGAGGCCGTGGTAAATGGTATGGCAGTCTGACTGAACAACTGGTGTTTGTACCATATCTCATACCTTCTATTGCATTTTCAGCCATCTACCTTGCGATGTGGAGCATACCCCACGGGATTATTCCTTCCCTATACGGAACCTTCACTCTGCTGGTCCTTGCAAGTGTTGTCAAACACTTTCCTTTTGCCAGCCGTGCCGGTACTGCCAATATGTTGCAAATTGGTGTTGAGTTGGAAGAATCCGCCGATATTTCCGGTGCCAGCTTTTGGAAAAGAATGGGAAGGATCGTTATGCCTCTTGCAAAGCAAGGGTTTATGTCCGGATTTATGCTGGTATTTATCAGTATTGCAAAGGAATTGGATTTAATTATTCTATTAATGACACCGGATAACCGGACTTTATCATACATCGCTTTTCAATATTCGCGGGAAGCGCTTGCTCAGATGGCTGACGCAATTTCGGTATGTGTTCTGTTGTTTGTACTGGCAGCGTATTGGCTGGCTAATAAGTTTGGTAATGCGGACATCAGCAAGAGCTGGGGTTAATCTGATTCAGCTGGTCATGGTTAATACAGGATGGAGAGGGAAAAAATATGAGTAAAATTGAATTGCAGCATATTGATAAATTTTTCGGTGATAATCACGTTCTTAAAGATTTGAATCTTGTCATCGAGGATGGGGATTTTATGACCCTTCTTGGACCTTCCGGCTGCGGAAAGACGACTACACTGCGGGTTATTGCCGGCCTGGAAAAGCCCCAAAACGGTAAAGTCATTATTGATGGCCGCGAAGTTATCAATTGCGACGAGGCTTATTTTGAGGAGCCAAGCAAGCGGGAACTGAACCTTGTGTTCCAAAGCTATGCACTTTGGCCCCATATGACAGTGTTCCAGAATGTTGCATTCGGCCTTGAAATTAAGAAGCTTCCCCGTGATGCAATTAATTCAAAAGTAACAAACGCGCTTGAATTGATGCGTATTGCTGAACTCAGCAAGCGCTATCCCAATGAATTGTCGGGAGGGCAGCAGCAGCGTGTGGCCATTGCCAGAGCCGTCGCCTCCGATCCGAAACTGCTGCTTCTTGATGAACCTTTGTCCAACCTTGATGCCAAGCTGCGCGTCGACATGCGTTCGGAACTGAAGCGATTACATAAAGAAATGAGAACAACAATTATATATGTAACCCATGATCAGGTGGAAGCTTTGACCATGTCAACAAAAATTGCGCTGTTTTCACAGGGTGTGCTGACACAAGTTGCTACGCCTATGGATCTCTACAATAACCCGATGACTTTGGCATCTGCAGATTTTATTGGAAATCCACGCATCAACTTTCTTGCCGGTAAAGGCAGCTTTGATGGCAAGGAGCTTTCGGTTTCCTGTGGGATAGGCACTTTCCGCTACGCTAAAAAGGATATGTCCGATAACCCTGTGCCTTCCGGTGAATTTCCCTGTGTGGTTGGCCTTCGCCCTGAACAGATCCACATTGAGACTGAAGCCGTCGAGGGAGCCATTGAAGCCAAAATTTATGCCAGTCAGCCTGCCGGATCTGAAACACTTGTCAGTCTGACTGTTGGCGGCCATGAATTCCTGTCCAAACAAATTGGTATAGCAGATTACAATATCAATCAAACAGTATATCTCATCATTGATCCAAATAAGCTTAATATTTATGACAAGTCCAGTAAATACCTTTTAAAATATGCGGTATAAAAGCCGTCTATATTTAATAATGGCGATCAGAAAGGAGAATGGTCATGAAGAAACATCTTAGTCATTTACTTATCCTGCTAATGATCTGCGCATTTACACTTGGAGGCTGTGCGAACTCTTCTAAACCCGCAGCCGAGACAAACTCCCAGCCAGTCGATTCAACACCCTCATCTACAGCAACCGGCTCAGCCCAACAGGATTCCAATGTAGTAAATGATGAATCTTGGAACGACATGTCAAAGGACGAACTATACGAGCTTGCCAAAAAAGAAGGAGGAACCATCACTGTTTACACCATATCCAGCCGTATGCAAAAGACTTGTGATGCATTTATTGAGGAATACCCGGAATTGAAAGCTCAGGCTATTGATTTGGATCAGGGGGAAGCTGTCAGCAAAATAGAAATTGAAGCACAATCAAAAAATATCAACGCAGATGTGCTTCAGTGCAAAGACGGCAACGGTGAAATTTACTATGACTTTTATCCCCTTGGATACCTAGAAACTTATTACCCTACCGACATCTGCAAACATATTGACCAGGATTTGCAAAAATATGGTATGCCGTTCTATGCAAGCATGAACTATTGGTATTACAATACGAAGACCTTTCCAGACGGTGCTCCTGTTTCAAATTGGTGGGACATTATCGAGCTTGGCGAAAACGGGAAGCAGAAGTATGAAATCGTGT
>DOHN01000033.1:8524-11744 GCA_003535195.1 Ruminiclostridium sp. | reverse complement strand
ATCGTGTGTGAGGATCTTAGCGCAGACCCTACCTACCTTACCTTTTATGCAAATATGATCTTGAATGCCGACAAGATGGAGGAAGCTTATAAGGCCAAATATGGTAAACCTATTGAGTACACCTATAATGCCGGCAAAACACCCAATATTCCGGAAAGGAATGCCGGTTACGAATTTCTCTATCGCCTGTCCCAATTAAAGCTTACCTTTATAGGAGATGGTGACGAGATCGTTGAAGCTGTAAATGCTTCCGATAAAAAGAGCCCAAGGCTTGGATTCTGTTCCGCCGGAAAAATCACCAATCGTGAAGAAAATGGCTACACCATTGAATGGATCAAGGATTTGCTTCCTTACCCCAATGTGCAAAATTGCAACTATTTATATGTTGTAACCGGTTGTGATAATCCGGCCGGTGCACGTCTGTTTATCCGTTACCTGATTGGGGAGGCCGACGGGCAGGGAAAAGGGTTTGAACCTTTTACCAAGCAAGGAAACTGGTCTATCCGGGACGATTATACCAACCCAAACAACCCTTTCAGTGTTGAAGAAAGCGGAGCAGTTCCAAGTAATATGAAAGGCGTTTACGATATCTTCTTAGACGTTCAGGATTTCTGGGTTTATTGGCTGAATCAAAATCCCAACATGTAAAGTGACACAGAGCGGGCAGTGCTTATGCTGCCCGCCTGACTTAAAAGTGGGAGGACACTATGGAAAATGATAATCTTTTAAATATGAAGCCTGAATCAAAAGCGGATAAGTTTTGGGGAATGTTCTTGCCAACCAAAAATGGCAAACTGAAAAGTACCTTACTTATTAACTCATTTTCAGTCAGTTTGCTGTTTATAGCCGTTTATGTTTCAGCTTATTTGCTGCTTATTGATCCCATAAATTCGTTGGTATCAGGGCATATAAGTCCAAAAACAGTGTCTTTTTTTGAAAGCATAGTGCCAGCTTTGATAGGCTCTGCAATATGCTGCTCTTTTGATTTTCTATGTAATGATAAAAGAATTGTTCCTTTTGCCTATCTATGGGTTTTTCTCTATGGATTTGTTCTATTTGTGGGCATCAGGAAAGGACTTCAATCAGATGCTGTTCCCATTTTTCTCAGCCTCTATAGAATGGTTATAGTGGCGCCCCTTATAATCGGAAGTTTGTTTTGCGCATTTTTACATATACTTCGCAAGAGGAATTTTTGGAATAATAATGATTGATGCCGTCAAAGATGACTGGCCTATTCGTCGGTATTGAGGCAGAAAAGGAATGCTAAAATGCTTTTAATCGATTTTATCAATGTGGGGTATGGTGATGGAATCCTTATTCGTGAAAAGGATTCGAAAGTTTTATTTTCAATGTTGGTTGACTGCGGTAATACAACCATTGGATCAACGGAAGATAAAAATTCAAAGAGGATTGACGTTTCGGATTTCCTGAATAAAGAAAGAATAGAACATTTGGACTTAGTGGTGCTTACCCATCTTCATCGTGACCATATCGGAGGGCTGGCAAAGCTCTTAAAACATGTGACACTCTCGGAACTATGGAGCGTTTATCTTCCTGAGCCGTCACGTCTTCATAAACGTGCGAAAATTGATAAAACCTATTCCAAACGGGCCAAGGGTGTAACGAGAACATTAAATATGTTGATGGACGGGCTGGAGATATTGTCAGGAAGGGATTGCATACTAAGGCAAGTGAACCATAGCCACAGAAGCTTAAAAATGACTGAAAACCTTTCTGTAAACATTGATTGCTACCATCCGTACCTATATGCTTTTCAAAAAAATGTATTGGATAATGCACTGACCGGATTAACCAGAGGGGATGATTTGGATTTTATCGGGGAGTATTTTAATATTTCAGGTATTCGTTTGAAACTTTTCTACCACGGACGTAATATTATACTTCCCGCTGATGTATCTTCTGCTTTTTGGGAGGATGAGGAGGATCAGCCATGCTACATACTAAAAGTGCCACATCACGCTTCCCGGAGCTTCGTATCTGAAAAGCTCATTTCAACTCTTCAGCCGGAATATTCTGTTGTTACCGTTTCAAACGACCGTACTGACGACCGACCGTCATTGTCTGCCATTAGGCTTCTGCAGCGGTACTCAAAGCATGTTCTTTTTACCGACGCTGTTTCTGTTCCCGGCATAAACCCTGAATATCACCAATCGGTCAGATTGACCATCCCTTGATTGTTATTAGTCATTTCTGCTGAAAATATAAAACCAAGGAGAGGGTATTATGAAACTTAATATTAAAGCCATTTTTTTTGATATTGGAAATACGCTGCGCGTCCTGACCAAGGAACCTAAGTTCCAGGAGCAGGCAGAAAATCAGCTTACGGAACTCATCGGCGTGACAGAAGAAAAGGAAGTTTTTTTCGAAAAACTGAATAAACGCTGGGACCTATACAGAGAACAATCCAAGAAAACACTTGTTGAGGCCTCTGAAATGGAGCTCTGGACTCGTTGGATGCTGCCCGAATATCCAGCGGAATCCATTGCAGCAGTTTCAGGAAAATTGACGAGATTATGGCGGGATCGCGATGGACGCCGCAACCCACGGCCAGATGTCAAGGATACAATTGTTGAATTAGTCAAACGAGGTTTTAACCTGGGTATTATCGCAAACACAATTACCGAAACTGAGATTCCGGATTGGATTATTGACGATGGTTTGGTTTCCTGCTTTTATCCGGTCATTCTTTCCTCAAAGGTTCGAATTCGGAAGCCTGATCCGTCTATTTATCTCCTCGCAGCAAGAATTCTCGGGGTGGAGCCATCAGAATGTGCTTATATAGGAGATAATCCTGTACGGGATGTGGAGGGTGCACGAAAATCAGAGTTTGGATCGGTGATATTAATTAATGAACCCAACACAGTCGCGAATGAGACCGAACATATAGTATATGAGCCCGATTATACAATTGATAAAATCTCTGATCTGCTGAATATTTTCCCGAGGGCGCATGGCTGCTTGCGTGCAGAGAAAACAACACCCTAGGCTCTCAACATTATAAGAACAAAGTGCAGTTTTCCAAAAGTGGCAGAGTGGTGTTGTATTCGCAATAAAAATAAAGGAAGGATAACTATGAATAAAGAATGTAAGGGTATTTTTTTTGATCTGGGCGGAACCTTTCGTATTGTACATAAGGACGAAGACTATCAAAACCAGGCGAAGCGAAGAATTGCAGAGCTTGTAGGAACAGATGCGGATG
>DOHN01000033.1:0-8405 GCA_003535195.1 Ruminiclostridium sp. | reverse complement strand
TGTAGGAACAGATGCGGATCCCATAGAGTTCCACAAATTATTGGATCAGCGGTATGAAGAATACCGGAAATGGGCTCTTTTAACCATGCGGGAAGCTCCTGAAGCCGAACTCTGGACTAGATGGCTGACACCGGAATATCCGAAAGAACGGATTGCCGCCAATGCCTCAGAGCTGACCTATCAATACCGTCAGGCAAAAGGGGTCAGAAAAGTTGTTGAAGGCGGGTATGACGTCATCAAGGAATTATACCGTAGGGGCTATACGTTGGGTATCATAAGCAACCTGATTGGCTGCCATGAGGTACAGGATTGGCTTGAAGAGGATGAGCTCACTCCCTATTTTAAATCCGTAGTATTATCTTCTGTGACTGGCCTTCGCAAGCCGGATCCCGCCATTTATTTAATGGCTTCCCGGGAAGCCGGTGTAGAGCCGGAAAAGTGTGCCTGCGTAGGAGACAATATTTCACGTGATATCGTAGGCGGCAAATTGGCCGGATATGGATTAAATATTGCAGTATCCTATCCCGATAAACCCTTAAAGAAAACCTTCTCCGATGAAAATCGTCCAGATGCTGTGGTTGAAAAATTAATAGAGCTTCTGGACATATTTCCGCAGGCTCCTTATGCTAATTTGGAACATTTTTTAAATTTTTAGGCTTAGAAACCATTTTTGGAATTCAAATAGAGATTGGTTCAAAGTTCTTCTTGACAATTTTCCGGCCTTCTATTAGAATACTAAGTGTAAACGTTTGCGATAAAAAATGCCTTCTTTGGCACGAATATAAGGCTAACGATTTTATCTATAGCGTTTCACTACAGTTTGCCCGATTTCTTTATATTACACGGTTGTACCCGAAAAAATCAACAAAATAGTCTTGACAATGAAAGAGGCCCTGCATTATAATAATAACGTAAACGTTTACCAAATAGATTGCTGCTTATCGATTGTGGATTTTCTTCTTTAGTTTCTCCAAGATTTTTAACAGAAAGAAAAATGATAAAACTGAAAAAGGATGAAAGGAAAATCATTATGAAATATGGATTGTCGCTTTCTGAAACCGGTGCTGCAGAAGCAAACGTTTACATTAGCAGAGTAGATGGAAAAGATGTACTGATAGCTGATGAACGTGCAGGATTTATCGGTGAGCCTTTTATCGTTTCAGGGGAAAAGAAAATAAAAGCCGAGCTGAATCATGAGAATGCCTGCATCATGAGAAAACTTTTTCCATTTACTGCTCCGGTCAGGGTGCTGGGCCAGAACCGCACCATGGGTGTGGGGGATCGGCTTGGCATAGCGACTGAAGGGCATATCCGCGTGTTTGAAAAAGCCGGCGATGTATTTCCGGTATTCGCCCAACAGAGCATCCGCGAGCTGAAGCTCACCGGGCGCACTTACGAGGATGTGCTGGATGCCGTCACCTTTGCTGTATTCAAGCATGGATATACCCGGGGGTTCGGCGCGGACGGGGATCATCTGAAAACACCTGAAGAAGTACAGTACGCTCTTTCCTGCGGATATACCATGATCACGCTGGACTGCAGTGATTACATAAGAAATGATATTAATAGCATGAGCGACGAAGAGATCGACAATGAATACGTTCCGGATACTCAAACGGAGGAATACTATTCAGGAAGAACCTTTAAGATCGGCGAGGGAAAGCAGCTTCACTTTACTCTGCCTGAGCTGAAACGCATCATGCTGATATACGGAAAAGCCATTGATTTTATTTGCCGCATATATGATGCATTCTTTGCACATGGCAAAAACGATGCTGATTTTGAAATTTCAATCGATGAAACCTCAACACCCACTACCCCTTTGCAGCATTATTTTGTAGCCAACGAGCTTTTACGAAGAGGCGTTAATTTTGCTACACTGGCTCCACGTTTTTGCGGTGAATTCCAGAAAGGTGTGGATTACATCGGAGATATCGCACAGTTTGAGCGTGAATTCGGGGAACATGCTGCTATTGCCCGGTATTTCGGGTACAAACTGAGCATTCATTCCGGATCGGATAAATTCTCGGTGTTTCCCATTATAGGGCGCCTGACGCGGGGCGTCTTCCACGTGAAAACTGCCGGTACCAACTGGCTGGAGGCCATGCGCGTCGTAGCTATGAAAAACGCTGGATTCTATCGCAAGGTACATAAATTTGCCCTTCAAGTATTTGATGAAGCCAAAAAATATTATCATGTGACAACGGACCTTTCTAAAATACCCAATGTGGATGCGCTGCCCGACGGGGAGCTTCCCTTGCTGTTTGAGCAAAATGACGCGCGCCAGTTGATCCATATTACCTACGGGCTGATTCTCAACGAAAAGAACCCGGATGGCAGCTATGTATTCAAAGATGAGTTCTTCCGAATCATGGATGAGAACAGAGAAACCTATGCCGAGAGGCTTGAGGCGCATATTGGGAGGCATCTGGAGACGCTTTTAAGTGAGCTGTAAATTCTGACCGCTGTTCGGTTTAAACCGCAAATAATATAATTAAAAATTTTAAGGAAGAGGAGTGTGTCTTATGAAGAAAATGAGAGGCGTAACCCTGGATGCAACATGGGCACCCAAGCCTGAATTTAAGTTGGGCTCAAAGGACATTGAAGGTGTCCAAACCTATTTGGGAAGCCTGGTATGGAAAGATCCCAAGCTGGAAATTCGTGACTATGATATCCCGGAACCCGGACCGGGGCAGGTTCTTATTAAGATCAGGGCCTGCGGTATATGCGGCAGTGACGTACATATGGCCCAGTCGAAAGAGGATGGATACATATTCTATCCCGGACTCACAGGTTTTCCGTGCATTTTGGGCCATGAGCTTTCCGGTATTGTTGTAAAGGGAGGCCCCGGAGCCAAGGATAAGGATACCAATAAGCCTTATAAAGGCGGCGAGCTAGTATGTGCCGAAGAAATGCTGTGGTGCGGCTCCTGTAAGCCCTGTGCCGATGGCTGGCCAAACCATTGCGAAAGACTTGATGAAATAGGCTTTAATGTCAATGGCGCATTCAGCGAATACATTGTTCTGCCCGATCGCTGCCTGTGGAGTCTTGAGCCCCTTCGGAGACGGTATAAGGACGAAAAAGACATATTCCTTGCCGGTTCCCTGGTAGAACCCACTTCTGTTGCTTACAATGCTGTTGTCGAGCGCGGCGGCGGCATCAGACCCGGCGATAATGTTGTCATCTGCGGCGGCGGACCTGTTGGACTTGCAGCCTGTGCGATCCTTAAGCGTATGGGCGCTGCCAGACTGATCCTTTCCGAGCCCCAGCCTGATCGTGCTGAACTGGGCCGCAAATTAGGCGCTGATTATGTCATTGATCCGACCAAGGTTGATTTTGCAGAAGAAGTTCTGAGATTGACAAATGGTATGGGCGCGAGTCTGTATCTGGAAGCCACCGGTCTTCCTACAATCGTATATCCCGGAATTGAAAAGGCAATCTGGGAAGGCAGAACCCTTAATTCCACCGTTGTGGTGGTCGCTCGTGCCGAGGCTAAGATGCCTGTCACAGGCGAAGTGCTGCAGGTTCGTCGTGCTCGTATTATTGGCGCTCAGGGCCATTCAGGACACGGAACATTCCCGCGTGTTATCGAAAGCATGGCCGCAGGAATGGATATGACCCCGTTGATCACCAAGAAGATTACTCTCGACAAGGTTCCTGAGAATATAATCGCCCTGCAGACAGACCGCAGAAATTGCAAGATCACCTGTTTAATGGATGACTAAGGAGGTTTAATGATGGCAAAGCAAAAAACGAATTGGATAACAACCGATATGCCGGAAATCCTTTTTGAGGATAATGAAGTAGGCCGGCTTAAAAAAGAAGTATGGGATATGACTGAGCAGCAGCTTGACGCGGTTCTGAAAGAATATGGCATTCCCGCTGAATCCGAGCTGGGAAAAGCAGGCTGCTACATTCAGAATACTCCCCGCTGCAAGGTCATTGAAAAAAGACGCAAGAATGATATTGTGTTTGTTCCCATTGGATGTACAGAAAACCATGGTTTGCATGCAAATACAGGTCTGGATACGTTCATGGTCACTCAGATTCTGGAAGGAGTCCGCAGATATACCGCCAAGAAGGGCAGAGAAATCAATATTGCATTTCCGCCCCTTAACTACGGCGGACACCCCTATCACCACATCGGTATGCCGGGAACAGTCAATATGCCCCATGAGGTTGTTGTAGAAACCTTGATTTATGCCATGTTCGGACTTTGGAATGATGGCTTCCGCAAGATTATTCTTATTAACAACCATGGTCACCTGTGGATGCTGGAGAGCGCTATTCAGGAATTCTGCAAGAGATTCCAGCTGCCGGGTATTTTCAGAACCCTGGAATGGCATCGTGCCGTTCGTGAATTCTTTGTTCCCAACAACAAGCCCGACAGCCTGGATACTACCTTTATTCATGCAGACGAATGTGAGACATCGGTTGCCCTGTTGCTGTTCAAGGATATGATTGAGATGAGTGCCGCACAGGATAAATGGGGAGAAAGCTATTTACCCGACGGACATTTTGACAAGTCCATCGAACCCTATCGCCGCCCGCACCGCTGGAGCGAAGGCGAGGGCCAGAGCTCCATTGAGATGGCTACAAACCGTGAGGGTGTTGTCGGAACTCCTACAATTTCTGATCCCCGCAAGGCAAAACGTCCTATCGTTGCGATTCTTAAATACCTGACCCTTGTCAATGACCAGATCCTTGACACCTTCCCGCCGGGAACTGTTCCTCCCGTCGAGAAGACCACCCTTCGCACAGCAAAGGAAATGGAACCCTATCTTAAGGAACCGTTCTCCGAGGGCTGGAAGAGTATTTATGAACTGCCTATCAGAGGTCCATTCACAAAATTATAATTAGTTCATTCAAAAAAGCAGGCTGCAGTATTTCTCTGCAGCCTGCTTATATAGGAGTATATTATGAATAGAATATCGCAGACGGTCCCTTACCAGTACGATACGACATTTTCGCCGTTTAAGACCAGTGAGTTTGAAGTTGCCATCGAATTTTTAGCGGAGAAGGGTTTCACCGGTGTGGAGCTTGCGGTCGCGTATCCCGGGCAGGTGGATGATTCCAAGCTTTTAAAACAGCTTGCGCCCTACCGGCTGGCGGTGACCTCCCTGTCGACAGGCCAAATATACGGTCTGGAGGGGCTTTTTTTGTCATCTTCAGATAAAGAGGTTTCCAACCGCGCCATCCAGATTGTCAAAGGCCATATAGACCTTTCGACAGTACTGGGGAATCCGCCTGTTACCATCGGCCTTATACGGGGCAAGCTGGAGAAGGATGGGAAATCTATATTGCTGGGAAATTTAAAAAGTGCCCTTTTAAAATGTGTGGAATATGCCTATAAACGCAATGTTGTTTTGCAGCTGGAACCCATCTGCAAGGCAGAGACCTCTATCATTAACAGTACCTACGACGGATTGGACTTTTTAAAAGAAATGGGTGATCCGGAAAATGTAGGCCTGTTATATGATACCTATCATTCCAATCTGGAGGATGGTAGAATGATCGAAGCCATTCAGGCGGCTGCCGGGCGTATTACCAATGTTCATTTTGCCGATTCCACCAGAGGGCTTCCCGGTTCAGGAACCATTAATTTCAGCAGCATTTATGAAGCCATCCAAAAAACCGGCTATCAGGGCGCCTATGCCCTGGAGACATTGTCCATACCCTCCGTGGATTATGTAAAAGAAAACTTTGCAGCAAGTATGATGAACATCGTTAAAAGTTGATTCAATCCAGTTTTTGGCAGGAACTGCGAACGACAAGCTTGGGTGAAAGGATTTTGTGTGAATAGCCAAATTCGGGATTATCGATCTTGTCGATGAGCATGCTGACGGCTGCCGTTGCCATCAGCTTATAAGGCTGTTCAATTGTCGAGAGCATGATTTTCGGCAGACCGCTGTATGGGATATTATCAAATCCAAGCATCGAGATATCTTCAGGAATACGGATTCCAACCTCTTCACAGGCCTTTAGCAGTCCTAACGCATTAGAGTCGGTGGAAGCAAAGATTGCGGTGTAGGGCAGACTGCTGTTGGCTTTGAATAAGTCCATTGCCATATCATATCCATGCTTTATGGAATCGGTATGATAGGGACTTTCGTAAAAATGAGGTTCGAGTCCGTATTTTTTGCATATGGCTTCATAGCCTTCGTAGCGAAGTTTATGGCTGGCGCGCCTTCCAAAATATAAAATGTTCCGATGGCCCAGTGAATATAGATATTCCGTGCCGATACTCGTCCCCTGAAAATTATCGACAGTGACATAGCTGGCATGAAAGCTTCCCAGATTTTCGCTGACGAAAACCACAGGAATCTTGTCCAGATACTTTTCCAGTAATTTATGGGACTGGGCGCCTGTGGGGAAAATCAATATGCCATCCACCTTACGGCCCATTAGCAGCTTGAACACATTCTGTTCCTGTTCCAGGCTGCTGACCGAATTGCACAGCATAATGTGGTAGCCTGATTCACCCGCAAATTGCTCAATATTGAACGCCATTTCCGACATAAATGGGTTTGAAATATCAGGAACGATTAAACCAATTAATTTGGTGGATTTGGTTACCATGGAGCGCGCCATGTAATCAGGGGTATAACCTATTTCTTCGCAAATTTTCAAAATACGGCTGCGCGTCTCATCGCTTACTCCGGGCACCCCCGAAAGAGCACGGGATACGGTAGCGTAGGAAACGTTTGCGATTTTTGCTATATCCTTGATGGTGATATTTTTCATTAAAACCAGGCTCCTGTTAATAAAATATCAATATCGTAAATTGTATAGCAACTGGGTTTCCCTGTCAATTAAAATATTGTTCGACAGCCTGATAATTTGCTGTTTAGCGAGTGTAAAAAAATAATTTCATTTATGGGATTGACATCATGCAGGGCAATGAATATACTATACTCGAAAACGTTTACGGATTCTCCCTTTGTTATTTCATTTTTAATTTCTATGGTAACAATTCAATATACTTCCTGGATTGCCGGCTGATTTTTTGAAAATTCTCTGCTGCAAATGTTTAACAACAAGAGCTGCAACCAAACAGGCATAAAAAATTTTTCAAGGAATAATAAATTAGTTGATCATACTGCTTTCTGGGAACGTTCCCGAGCTGTATTAAGTTGGTATTGAGGAGGTATCCTATGCCTGCGACAATACTGGATGTTGCAAAAGTATCAGGTTTTTCGAAATCAACAATTTCGAGGGCTTTTACCGAGCCGGAAACGGTAAAGCCCTATACTCTTGAAAAAATACTTTGGGCTGCAAAAAAGCTTGATTATACTCCAAACGCCGTCGCCAGGGCAATGATTACAAAAAGAACAGAAAATATAGGCTTTATTATTTATGAAAGACAGAAGCCGGTCATCTCCAATCCTTTTTATGCCCCCATACTGGCCTCCATTGTACAGGCAACAGGTGAAAGGGATTATAGCTTATTTATCGCTTCCGATACCGACATCAGATTGCCTTCCGGTGAAACCATGCTTAGAAAGCAGGTAGACGGTGTCATTATTGCGAGCCAGACCGATACCGGCACCATTTTAAGTTTCAGGAAAAAGGGCATACCTGTGGTCCTGCTGAATTATCATATGGATCTGGATGACCTTTACTGTATATTGTCGGATGATTACGGCGGTGTTTTCTCGGCGGTTGAATATCTCGCCGGCCGGGGCCATAAAAATATCGGGTTATTATCGGGGAAGTTTACGCCTTTTATCTATTCAAGGCGTCATAAAGCTTATATAGACGCTATGGCAAAGCACGGACTTCAGCCCGATTACAGGTTTGTGCAAGATGTCGAGCCCACCATCAGGGATGCATATGACCTTGTTCACGAAATGCTCATGAGCGAGAACCGTCCAACTGCGTTATTGTGCACCAATGACTCCATTGCCGTCGGCGCGTTGAAAGCGGCCATCCGTGCAGGGCTCAGTATTCCCCGGGATCTATCCATCATCGGATATGATAACAGCGATTTATGCATGGTGACCGAGCCGGAGCTGACTTCTGTGGATACGGACAAAAACGAAATGGGAAGGCTGACGGTAGAGCAGCTAATGAAGATGATAAACGGAAAGGTGCCCGAAGAGAGAATCATAACCGTAGGGACAAAATTGATTTTGCGGGGGACTTCTGATTAAGGCATATAATTCGGCCTAAATAGCCGGATTATATAAAATTGAATGAAAAGGGGAGAGAAAAATGACTAAATCAAGGAGACGTGTAGCCGCTATTCTTTGCTGCATCATTTTTATGCTGACTGCTGTGTCTTGCGGACAATCCTCGCAAACCGTACAAAGACCACCACCGGCCGCTTCTTCGTCAAATTCCCAGTCTGCTCAGCCAACGCCAGAGCCTAAGCCGGAACCGGTAACCATCAATTTTGCCACTGC
>DOHN01000036.1:15409-15604 GCA_003535195.1 Ruminiclostridium sp. | reverse complement strand
AGCCGGTTGGTTCTTGCGGGGGAGTTCCATTGATGCACTTAATTGATAGTAATTCATTAGTAATCTGTTTGCAAATTATTACGCTTTAATCGTAAAGCTTTACACCAACGAGGAATTGCTTTGCGATATTCAAGACGCTGTACCTATTGAAAACAAAAGAAAAACCACTAAACCATTGCGGCTTAGTGGTTTTTC
>DOHN01000036.1:11450-15284 GCA_003535195.1 Ruminiclostridium sp. | reverse complement strand
GGGCTTGTTTCAAGGCTTTTTTGTGCCAATAGCGGAAAAATGTTTTTTCAAATTCTCCGCTGAAAATGGTGAAAATCCGAAAAAGCTCAAAGGCTCATACAGTTTTGAGTATCATACCATATCCGCAACGAAAAGGCAAAAGGATTGTCTGCCGTTGCTATTGCTTTTTTGTGCTTCCTCTCAGGCGCAAAATGCCCTATACTAAAAGCGGCAGAAGTTTTACAGCGGAAGATGTTCGCTATGACCAGAGCAGAATTAATTGAATATTGCCTGACCTACCCCGGTGCTGTGGAGGATTATCCCTTTGAGGACAAAAGCAACACCATCATGCGTCATGCCGCCAATCGTAAATGGTTTGCACTCATTTTTGAGCGAGATGGCAAACTGTGCATCAACCTTAAATGCGAACCAATGGAGGCCGACTTTCTTCGGCAGATTTTCAAATCACTCACTCCAGGCTGGCACATGAATAAAGAGCATTGGAATACCATCATTATGGGCGGTGATGTGCCAGACGCCGAGGTTTGTGACATGATCTCCCGCAGCTTTGATTTAACAAGACCAAAGCCGAAAACGCTCCGCAAATAAGGCGGTAGAATGGACTGTCGCTGCATGGGTGTGACATCCCCTTGGCGGAAAGGCTCACACAGGGGCAACGATGCCACAACGCTGGTTTTTGTGTTGGCATTCGTGTCTACAGCCTCATGGGCAGTAAAATCGCCAACAGGCTCGGACAGTGCGGCTGGCGCGGCTTGCATCTGTGTTTCAAAGATGTTTTCCTCAATTGCCTTGGCAAGCGCCAGCTTGGAGAGTTGTTCTTCCGCCGCAAGGCGCATATAAAAAGAACGTTGCTCGTTGGTTTCGCAGCATTCCAGAATCATCGTATTTTGTGTCCAGCCCAGCTCCATGGCCTGCGCCATGAGGCTCGGGCTGTTTTCGTAGAGATGATAAAAATCACGCATCCGGCGAAGGTTACGCGGGGAGAAGCCCTTTCGCTGCGGAAACTGCGTTGCGAGAGCTTCCGCCAAATGCACTACAAACGCCTTTTCGCCCTGGGCACAAATTTGCTCTCCAATCACGGCGTAAAGCTGCATCAGCGCACGGTCTGACGGGGTATCCGTTTCCGCATAGCAGGCTCGAATGGCAGAAACAATTTGCTCCATATAATTGCTGCTTTCTTTTTTCAACGCTTTCATAGACTTCTCCTTTCCGGCTCGGTTGAGCCTATTTTTATGTATCCGGCAGAAAATTCTGCCGGTGAGCGACCACGCCGCCATTAAAACTGCTGTGTCATCTCAAAGCCGCTGCTTTGTTCCTCATTTACTGAGATGATATTGACATACTGTCCTATTATGCCAAGGGTCTCATCATAGCTGCCGCAGGTGGTGATGCGCTCCCGCATTTCCTTTGCCTGCTCCGCCAGTCCGTTTTCTTTCAAGGTGCGGGCTGCAATGCCCATCAAGTTAAAAACATTGCCGTCCGCTCCGATTAGCGGGCAATCCGGCTTTGCCTGTGACTGCTGCTCTTGCACAAAGCCGCCCAAGCGGTTCGGCACATAATCCGAGAGCCAAGTGCCGCCGAATTGCGCATGGGTGGAGAGCCGCCATATGGCAAGCTTGCCCACGTCCAGCTCCACGCCCTCAAAGGGGAACAGCAGATTGGTGCAGCCGTCATGCTCAAAGGTGGACACCTCGGTAAAGCTGCTGCCGTTTTTCAGAATGCCGCATTCGGTGAAAAGCCCGTTGATGCCATCAATCCACTCCTGCAAATCGCCGCCGCAGCCTTGCAGGATCAAGCCCTCTCGGTCGGTCATGGCGCGAAGCTCAGAAAGAGATACCTGTTTCATCGTCTATTCCTCCGTTTCCTGTGTGTCGCCCTGCGCTTTTCTCGCAAGGCGTTTGTCAATCTTTCGTTTGAGGTAGAGCCTGCCCACAGGCGTGAACAGCATATAAACGCCGCCGTGCTTGCCGTTGGTATACTCCTTCAGTTCCGCAAAGCCGCTGGTCACCATAAAGGCATAGGGCAAGAGGATTTTGCGGTTGCTGCGGTATGCAAATCCCATATCCTCCAGCAGATAAGTAAACAGCCGCTCGGGGATGCGTAGTTCCTTGGCAGTCTGGCGTATATTGGTGAGGGCATTGCAGTCCACCAAGGCATTGTAATATTCCGCTTTCGGTCGCATTTCCTCCATGCTGTCCTGCAAGAGCTTCAGCTCATAGAATAGGTGTGACGCCTTTTCGGGATGCGCCATCACCTCGGATAAGGTTTGGGGTGTGATGTATGCGCCGGTTTTTCGGATAGTGGGCAGGACGGTTCCGACCAGCCATCGCTTGAACTTTTTTGCGGTGGGGAGCTTGCTTGATAAAATTAGGGAGTACAGACCGCTTTCGTTGATGCAAATAATCGATCTCTTTTGACCTGACAGAACGATTCGTTCTATCAGCTTATCTTCTTCATCAACATGATCTCGAATAGCTTTGGCTGTATTTGTATATGCCAGCTTTTCGGCAATATCTTTGCCAATAAACCAAGGCTCGCCGTCAATGAGCAGGGTTCTGATTTTACCAAACTCATCGTTTTCAAAAATTTGCAGCTCCATATTGATTCCTCTTTTCCTTTCAAATTTGCAAAGCAAAAAGCAGAGCCAGTTGGCTCTGCTTTGGGGTATATGCGCTATTATTGTCAGCGCAATGTGGTGATGGGCTGTTCCAGCTCCATGCCGTCCTTGAAACGGATGAGCAGCTTGTCCTTGCCCATGACCTTGATGGAGTCGATGAGCTGGCGTACCGCTACCTCGTCAAATTCTGTGATGCCCGGCTCGGTGCGGCCAAGCTCTGCCGCAATCTGCGTGGCGCGTTCATCTGCGCAGGAGGCGGTTTCTTGCTCTTTATCAAGCTTGGTACGCTTCGCCACCAGTGATGAGAACTCTATGCTGATCTGCTTTAGCATCTCGTCATACTGTGTGGAGCCCGCGCCCACTGCGGCGGCAAGCTGGAGGAAGTGATACTGCTTTTCCCGCAGCTCGGTCAGTCTACTTTCGATGGCGGCAAGGCTCATACCCTCGCCTTTGGGAGACAGGGCGGCGAGGATGCTATCCTTGAGCAGGGATTGCACATTTCCCATACTAAATCGCTCGTTCATGGCGGAAACAATGGCGGCGTGGAGATCGCTTTCCGCAAGGGTCGGGGCATCCTTACAGAACTTTCTGCCGTTTTCTACCCGATTTAAGCATCTCCAGACGATTTTCTTCCCATCCGGCCTTGACCATGAGATGCGGCGGTAGGGGCTGCCGCAGTTGCCGCAGGATAAAATATCGGTGAGGACATATTTGCCGCTGTATTTGGAAAGCTCGGTTTTTGCTGCGGCACTGACTTTCTTTAGGCTTGCCCGCCGTGCGATTTCCTCCTGCACCCGCTGAAAGGTGACTCTGTCAATAATCGCCGGGTGGCAGTCGTGAACATAGTATTTGGGCAGCTCTCCGAGATTTTTCTTGGATTGCTTAGTGAAAATATCTGCGATATAGGTTTTCTGGAGCAGGGCATCGCCAATGTACTTTTCATTCTTCAGCATATTGCGAATCACGCCATCCGACCATTTTTCTTTGCCTCGCACGGTTTTGACGCCGTCCGCTTCAAGGTCTCGGATAATTTTGGGTACGCTGTGACCGATGAGGTAGCGGGAGAATATTCTGCGGACGATTTCCGCCTCGGCCTCGTCAATCTCCGGCAGTCCATCCGCACCTTCTCGATAGCCAAGGAAACCGGCATAGTGGTAGTAAACCTTGCCGTCCTTGAAGTTTTTGCGGTGACCCCAGCGGATATTGCCGCTCATGGA
>DOHN01000036.1:7395-11279 GCA_003535195.1 Ruminiclostridium sp. | reverse complement strand
ATCATAAAGGTGAGGATCATTTCGTTGTCCATATAAAGCGTGTTCACATTTTCCTTTTCAAACAGGACACCCACACCCATGCGCTTGAGCTTGCGGACGTGATCCAGCCCATCCAAGGTGTTGCGGCAGAAGCGGGAGACTGATTTGGTGATGACAAGGTCAACCTTGCCTTTTTCGCAAGCCTTGATCATGCGGCGGAAGTCCTCACGCTTTTTGGTGGAGGTGGCGCTCAGACCTTTATCCGCAAACATATCCACCATCGTCCAACCGGGCTGGGCGGAGATTTTTTCGGTGTAGTAGGAAATCTGCGCATCGTAGCTTTCAAGCTGTTCCTTAGAGCTGGTGGACACGCGGCAGTAGGGCGCAACCCGCAGAATCTGCTTGCGAATATCCTTTTCGGTCATCTGCACATCGGCAGGGATGACCGTTACTTTTCTTGTGGGATTGGCAGGCATTTTCAGCCCTCCTTTCTGTCGGCGGTGAGTAGTGTTCCATTGGTCAGGCGCAGAGCCAGTGAGCCGGTGGCTGACCATTCTATCGTTTCTGTCATATCGGTTAAAAGCTCATCTTGGAGCGTTTTATCAGTGGGGGCGCTCAAAATTCGTTCTTTGAGCTGTGCCGCACGATGGTATGCGGTATAGTCCGGCAGGGCGGCGTACTGCTCGGCTGCACGGGCGAGGATGAGCGTTTTTGTGTAGTCGGGGCTGGGTTGGACTTTATTCAGTTCACGAATGACCTCACTTTGAATGCGTGCCGCTTCGAGGGTGATTTCATCGTTGCGCTGCGGCTTTGGGCAGTCGAGGAGGCTTGGATTTTGCAGCACCTGCCCAAGTAGTGAGGTGATGGCTGCATGGGTATTGGCATCCTCTATGTAATGGCGGTTGGAGCACCCCTCGTTTTCACAGTACCAGCGTGGTTTCCCGGCACATCTTGTGTCCCGCAGCATTCTGCCGCCGCACACGCCGCAGACTGATTTTGATCGGATGGGCTGAATATAATCGGGGCTGGGGTTAAAAACGATCTTGTTGCCCTTCATGAGTTGCACCGTCAGGTAGCTTTCCTGCGAGACAATTTGAGGGTAGCCCTTTTCTCCAAGGTAGACCTCGTTTTCGAGAATGCGCTTAACCATGTTTTTGTTCCACACAGGGGTATGCTTGTGGTAGCCGATGCCCCGGCGCATCATTTCCTGTGCAATGCCGCTGTAGGCCAAGCCCTCTGCGTACAGATGAAAAATGTCAATCACTGTTTTTTGCTCGGCGGGGCAGCATTTCAGCTCACCGCCTGTCATCTGATACCCGAAGGGGATTTTTCTTTGCCATGCCATATTACCGCACCGTCCTTTCCATGGTTTCTTTCAAAATTAAGCCGTTGTGCAAGCGGATATTCAGCTCCGTTTCCGTTATGACGGTCAGCCTGTCCACCAGCGATTCAAATAGTTCCTCGTCAAGCGTGGCCAGCACCTCGGGGCTGCCCTCCAGATAATCCAACATCGCCTCAGTCGCTTTAAGCTGGCTGTCCTCTCCGGTGGCATCCATAATGCGGCGGCGCTGGGCGCGCAGCTCCCGCAGGCGGACGGTGATTTCCTCCGTTTGGGATAAATAAAGAGCAGAATCTACATACCCCTTCGACTTGAGTCGAACAAGGACGAGATTCTGCTCTGCAAGCTGGGCGATTTCTTTGTCGATATCGTTGATTTTGCGATTGGAGCGAAGCTCCTTTTCTCGAAGCTCGGTAAGCTGGTCGAGAATGGGAGCGAGGATTTCCGCTGCGTGCTCTTTCAGCTTGTGGTACATCCGCAGGACGGCGTTTATCAGCTCACTTTCCGGTATCTGAGAGAGGGTGCAAAATTCCTTTTGTCGGTCGTGTCTGCGGCAAGTCCAGTAGGTCTTGTCGTTTACGGTTTTTCTGCGAAACAGCGTGCCGCAGTTTCCGCAGTGAATTTTCTTTGCAAGCAAGGTATCCATACCTGCTTTGCCACGGTGCAAGCGGTTTTTTCGGCTTTCCATTAGGGCTTGCACCCGCTTAAAATCCTCGGCAGAAATGATAGGCTCGTGGCAGTCTGCCACAAAGTATTTCGGCTTTTGCCCCATATTTCGCACCTGTCTAAATGGGATTTCGTTGGTGGCAAAGCTCTTTTGCCAGATCATATCACCGGTGTAGGAGATATTGGTGAGAATGTAGCTCACCGTGCTGGGATGCCAAATCTCCCGACCGCCTGTGCGGGGGATGCCCTCGGCGTTTAATTGCCTTGCAATATCGTCCTTGCCCTGTCCGCTGAGATAGGCGGTAAAAATGCGGCGCACCACCTCTGCCTGCTCGGGGATGACCTCCAGTGTCCGTTCCTCCAGCCGATAGCCGAAGGGGGTGGAGGGCGAGAGGTAATCGCCCTTTTCCATACGGATGCGAACGCTGATGCGCATATTGTTGGAGTGGTTTTGGGATTCCATTTGGGAAAATGCACCGTAGATGGTGGCAATCTGCTCCGAGGTCATTTTCCCAGTGTCCACATTTTCCTTTTCAAACTGGATGCTGATGCCCATGCGAAGTAGCTCTCGCACATACTGGATATATTCCTTGGTGTTGCGTGCGAAGCGGGAGATGGATTTGACGAGGACACGGTCGATTTTACCGTCTCTGCAATCCTGTATCATGCGGTTAAATTCATCCCGCTTGTCGGTTGCAAGGCCGGAAATTCCGTCATCGGCGTAGATGTCCACGACCTCCCAATCGGTGTGGGCGGCAATGTACTTGGCGTAGTAGTCGAGCTGTGCGATGTAGGAGTTCTGCTGATCCTCGGAATCGCTGCTGACACGAGCATAGGCCGCTACCCGAAGCTTTGCGGTTTCCTGTTTTCTGGCTTCAATCACGGTGATTCTTGGCGGCTGTGCCAAGGCTAAGTTGGTTTCAAACATCATTATTCCCTCCTTTCAACGACATACACTACCACACCTTTTGCAACATAGCTATCACAATATCCAACAAGGATTTGGAAAGAAATCCGGGCTTATTGCTGGGTCAAAATCGTGGGGCGCAGCCTGCGTTCCAACTCTTTTTTTACCTGTGCATATTCCTGCTCCGTCATGCTTCCGGCGGTCAAAAACCGCATGAGCTGCTGGAGTGCCGCAACGAACATAAGGTTATCTGTTACCTGTGTCTGCGTCATATTCTTGTCCTCCTTCAGAAAAGCGCCGGAGCAAGCCCGACGCTGATTTTCAGTGCTTCATCAATTTGGGAGAGGCTTTTGCCGCTCACTCTGCCAATATAGCCGCCCAGCCGGGTGCGGTCGATGGTGCGGAGCTGTTCTAGCAGCACCACCGAGCTTTTGCTGATACCCTTGGTGCTGCCGATTTCCACATGGGTGGGCAGCGGCTTTTTCGGGCTGCCGGTAACGGCGGCCACGATGACGGTGGGGCTGTGACGGTTTCCCACATCGTTTTGCAGAATGAGAATAGGACGAATGCCGCCCTGCTCACTCACCACCGTGGGGCTTAAATCTGCGTAGTAAAGCTCGCCCCGCAGAATGGGCTTACATCGTTTATCCAAGGGTTCACCTCTTTCCTGTGTGTATTTACTTAATGGCACAAAAATAGGGACTGCTCCTTGCGGTTGCCCTGCACCCATCATAGCTGTGAAGGAAATTTGTTTTGGAGCAATCCCCATTGCTTCTGACATCAAGTCATTTGTTCTTTGCTGTGCTTAATTCGACACTACTCCCCAAGCACAAAATGGCGATGGCCTAAACTGCGGCAGGCTTGGCCGCATCATGGGACTTTCACCCCCACCGGGAACTCCGCTGGCTGCCCTCCTTTGTTGCGACGGTTTTTTCACGCTCGACTTTAGGACGGGACAGAAGTATCATTGTAGGCTGACGGGGTCATTGCGAG
>DOHN01000036.1:0-7159 GCA_003535195.1 Ruminiclostridium sp. | reverse complement strand
CAGGTGGTCTTGGCGCATCCCCGAGGTCGCTTTTCCTCATCGGTTCCGTCAGCTAACGTATTTAGGTCATCGGATATGAAATTTTCAAAGTTCAGCGAAGGTATAAAAAATACCCCCTCACTACTAAGCCGAAAAAGTGAGGGGGTTGAGCGGATTTATTTTTTACTTTTCCAAAAGTTTTTTAAGTTTATTAAGTATGCGCTGCTTACGATCATTGATTGTCTTTTGCGGAATGCCGGATCGGACCGACCATTCGCGCTCGCTAAAGCCTTCATAGAAGAGGGCATTAACCAATTCCAACTCATTTTTGCTGAGTAGCCGTAGACTTTGATTCAACTTTTCAACCATAATTTTTTGCACAACAGCATCATCTACGGAAGGAATACTTTTATCAGGAATCAAATCTTCGCCAGTAGTTTCTTCTGTATCCATGTTACTGTAGTAAATGACGCCATTTGCTAAATCACGTTCTTCTAAGTATTGTGCTCGGCGTTTGGTTTGGTGATGCAGCATATACACTTCCTTGGTTACCTCAATTAGTTGATCTCCAACACGCATAAAATATTTCTTTTTCATTTGTAACCTCCAAAATTTTTGATTAATGAGTGGTTCAATCAAAAATTGAAGGTTACGGATATTTAAGCTTATAGCACTCCCAACGCTTCACAGTTTCTCCTATCCGTAGCTTTGAGAGCATGAAAGGGCATAAAAAAATAGGCATGACAAAGTAGCTATCAAAGCTACTTGTCACGCCTATATCTCGTTCCGATGAAAAACATCGTCGGATTGGCACTTGTACTAAAAGTAGAGATTATTTATTTTTTAGGCATTACTCAGCACAACTTGTACTATCTTGCCACACCGACTGCATTTCAGTTCAAGCACTATATCTAGTGCATTTGGTTTTAATGGTTTGCTACCCGACTGAATATCCATAATTCTGAGTTCACAAATTGGACAACGGACAACCATTTTATCATTTGCTTTAGTCGATGATTTTTGTTCCATGCGCACCCCTCGTTCCTTGGCTATATTAGCCCAATGGTCTTGAGGCGAATTTCCATTGCTTGATTCGATACATTAAACAGCTGCGCCATCTGTGCAACAGTTGCTTCTTTTGTTAATTTGGGTTTTAAACGACAAAACGCCACTTTTACTCTGCCATACGGCATCAGTAGAGCGGCGCCAAGTGAATCGGCCTCTCGCTCAGTCCGAATGTCAGAGTCGGAGGAAGTTTTGCTTGCTAATTCGTCTATTTCTTTGTAATAGTCTTGATGGATCATCCAGTGTCCAATTTCATGAGCCAAGGTAAAGCGTAAGCGCTTAATCTTGTTTTCTGTTAGTAATCTACTATCAATTAGGATAGTTCCTGCCTTCGCGTAGACAGCCTCATATCTCCTTGACCTTGTATCGTAGACGGGAATAATACTATCTTCAAATACGGTGATTCCATGAATCGCCCCATTTTTTGAAAGATTACGGTACTGAACAATAATTCCAAAGTGAAATTCAATCAGTTCCTCAATGGGTATTTCACAAGGCTCACCGCATACAAGCTCCTCATTATAATATTTAAGAGCGTTTTGTGCCAGAGTTTCAATTGCCCTGGGCTTATAATTTTTAAGCATTTACTGACCTCCTTCACCTCGGTTTTCCTTTAATCTTCTCATAAAATCTTCCCACTCTTCATCGGTTGCATCTAAATCTTTAGCAACACGCAGGGCGATACGAACAACAGCATTTTCACGAACCGTTTCCGCAATGTCAAGTGGTAAGGGATTAGACGCTTTTGTCTGAGCCGCTAAATCATAAAGCCTGTCCATCTCACCTTTGTCCAGCGTGAGAACTTCTGAGATGCTTTTTAACACTTCATCGGAGGGAGCTGACTTTTCGTTATTTTCCATTCCAGAAATAAAAGTAGCAGATATTCCAACCTCCTTTGCAAATGCCCTGAGCGTCATTTTGCGTTCCAGTCGTTTTTGCCTAACATATTCTCCGAATGCAATATCCATATCAAGCTCCTTTCCGCAATTTTTGTTCACTAAATGGTTTACACCATCATTTTATCAAACAGTTGTTCCGGTTACAAGTATATTTTTCTATTAAAAAAGAGTTGTCAGTTTAAACCGACAACTCTTTCGAGTAAAACTTTTGATTATAGAAATCCAATATGATTTTCAGTTCATCATCACTTAAAGCATACGGATTGACAAAGCAATAGATGCCATTATAAGCAATCAGATCCGAAAAGCTATCGCACACGAGGAGATTGCAATTATTAGGAAGATTATCTCTAATTCTAATGTTTTCTTCCTTTGAAAAGCCATAGCTCAAAATTTTATCCTTACGAAAAATCAAATCCCCTGAGATTGGATTTCGTGCACAGCCTCTGCCAACTACAGAAAAATTCATAACGCTTACGTTCGGGGGAGGTGTTTCGCATCCAGTCATCTGATCAAAAATCTCTCTATAATGACGCTCCCATTCAGAAGCGCTGGTTGGCTTATATGTGTAATCGTCAACGAAATTCAGTAAAACTAACTCAACCTGAATTTTCTTGTGCTTAAAATTTTCGTTAAGCTTAGTTAGAAAGGTTAGTCGATTTGCCAACTGATAGTATTGACTTGTCCATAAAGAAAAATCTCCGCCGGAATAGTGCTTATCAAATACGCTTCTCATGCTATCTACAATCATTTGTTTGCTTTGTTCGCTGCTTGCCATTAGTTTGCTTTTTAATTCTGTGAGATGAGCTTTTGCCTCTACAAGATATAGCGTTTCTTTGTCCTTAGACAAAGCAATTCCATCCCATTGTGGCTGGCGATTCGGCCAAAAAGAGAAAACAGCACTTTTTTCAGCAGCTGTAATTCCAATGGAATTGCAATCTTCTGCCCACCATAGTGATACAATGAGGCTCTCACATATTGCTCAATTTGCAGGTCTGCGTTGCTGCCTAAAAGTTCATTTGCGGGTTTTCTTTTATCATCCGAAATTACCAGTGACTTCATGCGATCCAATCTATAGTAGCTGAGATTATCGTATTTGTCGTAGTTTGCTATGAGATAGTAATGTTCATTTTGCCATATCAGTGCATACGGATTAACCGTATAGAAAAAACCATCCTTGCGCAATTTGGGCTTAAGATCGATAGCCATATATGAGTATTGAAACTTAATTTTCCGGTCATTTTTAATCGCCCTTAAAATGGAGTCAATATTGATTTTGGTAGTGACATTACTGCTTTTGATTTTGAGCTTTACAGGTGTAGTGGCAGACAGCATATTACGGCTGCTTTCACTTGCCATAGAGCGCAATTTTGTAGCGAGCTTATCGGCATTATCTTGTGTTAAAAACTTTGCGCCCCAAACGGCATCAATTAAGATTTTTAGTTCCCAATCTTCAAAGTTCCGACTGACCATATAATATCCTTGTTTGTTATCTTCTGATAGTGCAATGTCATACCCGGCATCATCTTTCAGGATATTTATGTCACGGCAGATGGATTTGCGTTCTGCATCAATTCCATAGAGCTTTAGTTTGTCCGCAATTTGTAGTGCCGTTAGAGGATGTCCTTCATCAGTTTCCATTAATATTTCCAAAACTTTAAGCAGCTTTAGCTTTGCATTAGCCAACATTTTCACCTCCTGTAAGTACAGTATAGCACAAAACCCATACCAACAGTGGTATGGGTTTTGATTTATTGTTTTTCAAACGGACTTAAATTGATAAACAAATCATCACTTACCACATCAGCAATTTCTTTATCCAGCACTTCAAGAAGTTCTTCTTGCCGAGGCTGTCCAAGGGTGAGGCGATAAAGGGACAGTACCTTAATAAGCCGGATATATCGTATTTTATCTTGACTCATGGGGTACATTGGTACAAATCGCTCAATTTTTACGCTGTCTAATCCCTGTTCATTTAAACACCAGTAGGGAACCAAGTCAGAAGAAAGCCCTTTTTCTTTTTCTGCTGCCTTTTCGAACATAGCATCCCATGTTGGCTCTGTACCGTATCGATGGGCAACATTCTGGCGAACCGCAAGACATTTATATCTGTTAATTCTGCCTTCACGCTGCTCTAAATCAATTGGGTTAGACGGAAGATTCCAGTGCATGACACGGCGACAGTAGCAGTGAAAATCAAGCCCTTCTTGTCCGATAGAGGTTGTAGAAAGAACGAATGGACGAAACGGTGAATTAAAGGCTTTTCGAATCTTCTCGGTTCTGATTACATTTTCGTTGCTGATGCGTGCGTTGAAGTATCCAACAGCAAAATGGGTGCGCATACGTGCTTTTTCGTGATCTGCCCCTGTGAAGGATTCCAAGGTATCAATCTGCAACGAGGCTGTGTCTGCAAAGGACTCTATCATCGCTTCTGCAAGGCCAGCACCGCTCTCCGTAAGAATATGTGCATATTCATCTAAAACGGCCTGTAAGTTTCCATCTACGCAATAACGAAATACGGATTCATAATAAGCGTCATCTTCACGGCTTCCATAGAGCAAATCAAGAATAGCTGAGCTTTCCGCTTTATTAAACAGGCTGACAAATACCTCTTTTGCCAGTTTCTGTGCCGCTTCTTCATTGCCGTTTAGAAGCCGAAAGGTACAAATAGCCGGTGAGCCAATCGCCATGTTAACGAGCGTATCAACCGCATTTGACGGGATTACTGTGGGAGCCGCAAAAGGGCGGTTATCTAAAGCCTTTATCAATTCTATCAGTGCTTTTGCTCCTGCGTTTCCGCTTTGTGTGAGATGATATTTATTCTTTACAGCGGTTATCTTTGGTTCAAGTGAGGCTGCAAGACTTTTGCGTATTTGCTCAATATCCGAGCCAAGATAGTCACCCGGAGAATATAGCTTTGCAAGCGTTCTTGAAACCAAGCACATGATATCTTCTGTTTCGTTTTTAAGCCTGCTAATTCCAAAACGACGTTCTTCTCTGGTGGCAAAATAGCCTCGGCCGCGTCTTTGCTTTGCATTGTGAAACAGTTTGCCGATGGTCATTCGTTCCGACTCATAGGAAAGCATCACCGACACCATTCGAGGCACCATTTCCCAAGAGGAAAACACCAAAACCTTAGAGTAATCTTTATTTTTATCAAACACGCTTCCAGTGCGGTAGTATGCCTTTGATGCAGGAATCCAGAGAAGGTTCTCTGCGCCATTCTTGCCACCATCAAACACAATTTCCTTCAATTTCGTTAAACGTGCATTGTTTGCGGGGATGGGAGCATAACCGTGTATTGCGCTTTTCTTCAGCAATAGGTATTTGCTATTCACTCCCTTCACCAGCTCAAGATGCCGACCACCTGAAAAATAATCTGTTATCTGCTTTTTGAGCTGATAGCTTTCCATAAAAGAAAGCAAATAGGGGGAGGATTTTACATAATCCATGGGAGTATTCCGATACCGAAGCGATCTTCTGCTATGGCTGCTCATATCGTCCAAAAGTGATTGCATTGCATGGTAGCCCATGATGTCGCCTTCCGATATCTCCGTTTCCGTAGCACCGCTGTCATCGATAATTCCGCTGCTAAATCGTTCGGTGCGGCAGATACCCTGATACAATGCGTTCTCAGCAATATTTTTCCGTGCAATCAGTACAGTAAGATTGTCTTTTGATATTTCACACAATGCATGGGAATAATCCTGCCACACCCTCTCAAAAGTTTCTCTTTTCGCTTCGTCATAAAATAGAAACTGCATAACCTCCATAAATTCCTTATAGTGATCAGTCGGATTATCCGCCGCCAATTCCTCCAAGGTGGAATATGGTTTGTAGGGCGTAGCTGATAAAAGAAGCACTTTTGTCCCGGTATTTTGCAGGAAGGCTTTGCACAGCATTCCTTGCTCATCATCTGACGGGGAAATTAAATCCCTAAATCTTTGAAACTCATCCATGATGACCAGATCCGGTTTCAGCTTGTCCAAGCTTATTTGTGCAAATATCTTGCGCAATTCATTCAGCAGCGGTCTGGACTCTCTTTTTCTTGTAGAGCTTTTTGATGTACAGTTTTGTATGATGGACGAAACAAGACCGTCTGCCGCTGCTAATCGCTCCGATAATTCACAGCTCATATCAGCAATATACTGATTCCCACCGGCATCGCAGTCTATCACCAGATTCTCATAGTGCCCCACATAGTAGCGATCCCACCATTTTTCTGCATCGTATGCGAAAAAGTGAGACAGCTGTGTGCCGAGATTTTTAAACGCAGGAAGTCTTTTGATATGAGAGTACATCAGTGCCCGTTCTTCCTGATTACCGCATCCGGACGTCATTGAGAATGAGGTGGCAGGGGTAAGCGGTATGAGCTGCTCATAGCTGCGATTTGACTTTTTGTTCTGATAGATTTTAAGATGCTGCATGGAAAGGCGGCTTTCAGAAACATTCATAAGCTCCGAAACGCCTAATTTTCGTGCATTTTGGTTTGCTATGTTTATGTTGGAACAAATGTATATTACCTTGAAATGATCATCCTGCATTTCATTTTTGTGCCAATCTGCAACTTGACGCACAACATCACTGGCGATAATTGTTTTGCCTAAGCCCACTTCATCTGCAAGCAGAATTCTGTTTTGACCGCTGCGAAAAACCTCTAAAATGCGGTTGGCTGTAGCCTGCTGAAAATCCTTTGGAATCATTTTTTCAGCCTCCTTGCTACAAGCTCAAACTGGTGATACATTGTCAGAAACTCATCCCCAACGATGTCTAAATTTAACCGCCTCACTACGTCAGAAAGCGCGACAAGTCTGCTTGGGTTTTGATGAAGCACTCGGAGCATTTTCTCGTAGATTCCAGCAGTCAGCAATGTGCCAGCATCGCCTGCGGAAGATTCCTGCAATAACCGCAAGCTTTCCTCCGCATCCAATATCCCGGTTTCGTAATTCTCTGACAGCATAAACGAAACATAGGATAAAAACTTGGCTTTAGAATCAATGATGCTTTTATATACAGCATTGTCCCGCTCAGTTGGAATGCCATAGGTTTTCAGTTTAATGACAATGTGTCGATTTTGAATGGTTAGTATATAAAATTCACTTAGCTCCTTGAGCAGAAGTCCACGAAGCTGAGCCATAGGCTTCAATTCTTCCGCAATTTCAGACTGCTGAAGCGGGGATATTTTAATCTTAAAATCACTTTTTATTGGTTCCACA
>DOHN01000163.1:19691-19902 GCA_003535195.1 Ruminiclostridium sp. | reverse complement strand
TAATAGGAAAGTTTTCTTTCCTAGGTCTTTATGGCAACCATACAAAATTTTAAAGATTTAATTGTTCAGTATTAATAAAAACGATTCGGCATAACAGAAAAGTTTTGACTATTTTGCAGCTTAAGAATATAATAAAAGAGCGGAACAGGAGGAAGATATTTTTTGCAGAAAACAAAAAATGAGGGCGTGTCGGTACAGTCGGTAGCCCGGG
>DOHN01000163.1:19029-19553 GCA_003535195.1 Ruminiclostridium sp. | reverse complement strand
ACTGGATATTATAAAATGCTTTGAAAATGCCAATGAATTAGGGATATCGGAGCTTTCCGAGAGGATGGATTTAGCAAAGAGTACGATCTATGGTTTGGTTCACACCCTTGCCGCTTACGGGTATCTTGAGCAATCCGAGCAGAACAAAAAGTACCGGTTAGGCCTGAAGCTTTTTGAACTGGGCAACCTGGTTCATGGGCGCATCGATATACGCTGGGAGGCAAAGCCCTGGTGTCAGATGCTTTTTGACAAATATAAAACCACTGTCCACTTGGCCGCTTATTCCGAGGGAGATGTTGTCTATATTGACAAGGTGGATAATGAAAGCTCTCTGGTGAATTATTCCAGGGTCGGGAAAAGGGGCCCCATGTACTGCACCGGGGTCGGCAAAGCGATTCTGGCCTATCTTCCTATGGAATACCTGAAAAAATATGTTTTAACGAAACCCTTTCAGAAGTTAACAGATAATACCATTACCACACGAGAAGGTTTGCTCGAAGAGCTTGAACAGGTTAGAAGCAAGG
>DOHN01000163.1:17113-18858 GCA_003535195.1 Ruminiclostridium sp. | reverse complement strand
ACAATGAGGAAATTGAAGCCGGTCTTCAATGTATTGCTGCTCCAATCTTCAATCATCAGCACAATCCGCAGATGGCTTTGAGTGTCTCCTTTCCGTTAGGCCGGCTGCAGAATCTGGATATCGATGAAGTTGCCCGGGATGTATTGTATTATTCAGCCCAAATATCGGAGAGACTTGGTTATATTGCTTAAATAACGCTTCATATTTTTATAAGGGAACCCTAGTGTTCTCTTAAAAAATTTGCATATGTCCGAACGATGTTCGCCAATGCCGAAAGGAGAAGACCGTGACAGATATCAGAGACACCATTTTCGCAAAAATAGCACAAAAAAAATACCACGCCGTATTGACAGCAGAACGGCCGGGGATTTTGTCCGGCGTAGATGCAGCTCTTTTGAAGGCGGCGGAACTGGGAATTCAGCTGGAGCTTTTTAAGAAGGAGGGAGATCCTGTCTCCCAAGGCGAGTACATTGGTAATGTTCATGCCTATCCTAAGCAAATTGCTCTGGCAGAGGAGTGTCTCATGGGGACATTGGCCAAGGCATCCGGCATTGCTACTGCTGCAAAGACCGCAGTGCAGCTGGCCGACGGCAAAGTGGAAATCGTTTCAGGCTCATGGAAAAAGATGCCTCCCCAAATAAAAGACCTGGTGCGATCTGCTATAACCGCAGGAGGAGTCTCCTTTCGCATTACCGCGCCCCCTATGATTTATCTGGATAAGAATTTCATCCGAATGCTTGGATCCATCAGTGAGGCCCTTTCAGCCTGCACTTCTTTTCCGGATCATACAAAGGCGGTACAGATTAGGGGCAGGGACCACTCCATTGAGGAAGAGACCGGCCAGGCTATCGCCGGCGGTGCCCGCATTCTTATGGTGGATACGGGAAATCGGGTAGATCTCGCTAGATGCCTTCAAAAAATCAATGAGCTTCATGCTCGAAATGATGTCAAACTGGCTTTTGCCGGCAATGTAAAATGCAGGGACATTCCGGAGCTGGCCCGCCTGGGCGCCGACATTTTGTGCATCGGAAAAGAAATAGTAGATGCTCCGCTGCTGGATTTGAAGCTGGACGTTATCATGGAGGAATGACGAATGGGATTGAATCTTTTGGAAAAGACAGAGCTATGGGTAAACGAGATTACGCTTAAAAATGCCAATCTCACCCAAATGGCAGGGACTGTTGCGAAAGTGCTGGGACTCCAAGAAGACAAGGTGATGGTCGTGGATGTCCGGCCGAGACATATCACCTTCGATGTGTTGGAAAAGAATATCCCCCAGGAAAACATCCTGGGCAGGGAAGATGACCTCCTCACTGCTCTTGGCGCCTTGCCCGGCGTCAGTATCACGCCGGATACAACGATCCATTCCAATGGAATTCTTGGACTTATCTGTGCCCAGGTAAAGAACCCGGAAGAGGTACTGGGCCGCATCTCGGATATGACACAGGAAATTCAAGCGAAAATAGCCAGAAGAGCAATTGTGTTTCCGACAGGCTTCGAGATCCGACAGGGCCTTATTGAGGATACCAACACCCCTTACTTGAAAAAGTTGCTGGAGGATAATGGATACAAGGTTACGGTTGGAGAAATTATAGACGATTCTCCGGAGGATATGCTTGAAAAGCTGTCGGATGCTTTATCAAGGGGTTTTGGCCTGATCCTGACAACCGGCGGCGTGGGAGCCGAGGATAAAGACCACACTGTGGAGGGCATTGCGAGGCTCGATCCTACGGCCGCCACGCCTT
>DOHN01000163.1:11658-16980 GCA_003535195.1 Ruminiclostridium sp. | reverse complement strand
GATCCTACGGCCGCCACGCCTTACATTGTAAAATTCAAACAGGGTACCAGCCGCCATGTAAAGGATGGCGTCCGGATCGGTGTGGGAAGGGAAGGTCCCAGCTTAATGGTTTCTTTGCCGGGTCCTCATGATGAAGTAGAGGCTGCAGCTCCTGTTCTTCTTAAGGGGCTTGCGGAAAATTGGCCTAAAGAAATGCTGGCAGAGCAGCTCGCTTCTGTTTTGGCCGATAAATGGCGTCAAAAAGGGATGGGAAAAGAACACCTTCACCATCCTTTATAAAAATAAGCAACAGAAAGGATGCAGGTTTATGGATTATAAGAAAGCAGCTGATCTTCTTTATAAGGCTGAAGCCGGATGCTATCAGATAGGAATGCTCACAGCCGAAAATCCGGACATGACGGTTGAAGATGCTTACGCTGTTCAGCTGGAGAACGTCCGCCGCCGGGAGGCCGCAGGAGAAAAAGTAATCGGTATGAAGATCGGTCTGACCAGCAAGGGGATGCAGAGGCTGCTGGGAGTGAATGAGCCGGATTATGGGCATCTCTTTGAAAATATGCTTCTGCCCGAAGGAGTGCCTTGCTCCATGTCCGGTTTGATCCAGCCGAAAGTGGAAGGGGAATTGTCCTTCTACCTGAATAAAACCCTTTCGGGACCCGGTGTTACAATTGCTGATGTATATGCCGCGACGGAATATGTGATTCCTTCCATAGAGATTGTAGATTCCCGTATTAAGGACTGGAAAATCAAACTGTGCGATACCGTTGCAGACAACGGCTCCTCTGCGCGCCTTGTACTTGGCGGCCGTATGACCCCTGTAAAGGATGTGGATATGCGCCTGACCGGTATGATGCTGGAGCAGAATGGAGAACTCATTTCAACGGGGACTACTGCCGAGGTTTGGGGCAATCCAGCCGCTGCAGTGGCCTGGCTGGCCAACAAGCTGGGGTCCTTCGGAATCGCACTAAAAGCCGGCAGCATTGTCATGGCCGGCGCCGTTACCGCCGCCCTTGCCGCCAAAGCCGGTGATCATTTCACTGTCAGCTTCCAAGGGATGGGAAGCGTTTCGGTCAAATTCGTGGAATAGAAAGGAATTACGCTATGGAAAAGATTAAGGTAGGTATAATCGGGCCCGGCAATATCGGTACCGATCTGATGTATAAGGTCATGCGCAGCAAAAATCTGGAGATGAAGACCATGGCCGGTATTGTTGAGTCCGAGGGTATTAAGCGGGCTGCCGGCTTAGGTTTTAAAACTTCGGTGCAAGGCGTGAAGGCCGTAGCCGAAGATCCGGAAATAAAGATCGTATTTGATGCCACCAGTGCTTCAGCCCACCTTGCACACGCTCCTGTGCTCAAGGCAGCGGGCAAGACGGTATTTGATATGACTCCCGCGGCGGTGGGCTCTTTTGTAGTGCCCTGTGTCAATTTAGACAAGCTGGCCGAGGCAAACGCGGATAATTTCAATATGGTAACCTGCGGCGGTCAGGCCACCGTTCCTGTCGCATACGCCATTAATCGTGTTGCCGACTCCGAATATACCGAAATTGTGGCATGCATTTCCTCAAAGAGTGCGGGTCCGGGTACCCGTGCCAATATTGATGAATTTACCCAGACCACTGCCAAAGCCCTGAGAATCCTGGGCGGCGCCGACCGCAGCAAGGCGATCATTGTGCTGAATCCAGCCGAGCCGCCTTTGCTGATGAGCAACACGATTTATTCCATTGTGAAAAATCCGGATGAAAAGGCTATTGTGGATTCTGTCAATGATATTGTCCGGCAGGTTCAGGCCTATGTGCCGGGCTACAGTCTCCGTGTACCGCCCATTATCGACGGTAACAGGGTTACCGTCATTGTTCAGGTAGAGGGAGCGGGAGATTTTCTCCCCAAATATTCCGGAAACCTGGATATCATCAACGCCGCGGCTGCAGCGGCTGCAGAAAAAATCGCCGAGCGCATGCTGAAGGAGGGGAAATAAGCAATGGACAAAAACAGAAAGCTACATATTGTTGACACAACACTTCGTGACGGCAGTCATGCTGTCAGCCACAGTTTTACTGCCGAACAGGTTTCCGCTGTAGCCGAAGGCCTTGACAGAGTGGGCATTGATATTATTGAAATCTCCCATGGCGATGGAATTGCCGGTTCATCCATCAATTATGGCTTTTCCAGGGTGCCGGAAATGGAGCTGCTGAAGGCTGCCAAGAAAGTTATCCGGAGAGCCAAATTAGGCGTTTTGCTGCTGCCCGGAATAGGCACCATAGAAGATTTGGAGGAAGCCAAATCCTGCGGGGCTCAGGTGGTACGAATAGCCACCCATGTGACCGAGGCGGATATTGCTATTCAGCATCTAAAAGCCGCTGCCAGGCTGGATATGATGCCGGTCGGTTTTCTCATGATGTCCCATATGGCCTCGCCGGAGAAAATCCTGGAGCAGGCAAAAATCTTTGTGGATGCCGGTGCCGCATATGTTAATATCGCCGATTCTGCAGGTTATATGACTCCGGACGATGTAAGGACCCGGATCAGCCTGCTGGCTGAACAACTGCCTATTCCCGTGGGATTCCATTCGCATAATAACCTCGGGCTGGCCGTTGCCAATGCTCTGGCTGCCGTCGAAAGCGGTGCTGAGTACATCGATGTCACATGCCGCGGCCTGGGTGCGGGTGCGGGCAATGCACAGGGAGAGGTATTAGCAGGTGTTCTTCAGCGCCTTGGCTATAATACAGGCATAGATTTTTATGGGCTTATGGATGTGGCGGAAGAAATCGTGGAGCCTCTGATGCACAGGCCCCAGGTGATTCAGAGCGCGCCTTTGATGCTGGGCTATGCAGGCGTTTATTCCAGTTTTCTGCTCCATACCTATAAAGCAGCCGAAAGATTTAATTTAAACCCCAGAGATATTCTGGTGGAACTGGGACGCCGCCAGATGGTAGGCGGACAGGAGGACATGATTGTAGATGTAGCCTTTGCGCTGTCCCAACAGCAGAAGGTTAAATAAAAAGAAGGGAGAACATTCATGAAAAGAGTTACTCTTCTCGCTCAAGTGGATCCGAATATTTGCACGGGATGCAAAATATGCGAAAAGGTCTGCCCCGTGTATGCGATCCATGTCACAGATAAAAAGGCGAAAGTGACGGAGGATGAGTGCCGTGGCTGCGCCAACTGTGCAGATCGCTGCCCGTTCCATACCATCACCATGGTAAAACGGGAAAAGCCTTTTACAATCGGCGTAGACGCTTCTAAGTATGATCGTGACAAAATCAATGAAATTTGCATGAAGGCTCATTTTAACCCGGAACAGGTGCTCTGCTACTGTGTGGGCGTACGTGCCGAGGAAGTGGCCGCTGCCATTTTGGCCGGCGCCAAAACACCCCATGAAATTTCTTCTATGACAGGCATTCGCACCGGTTGCACCATTGAATGCATCCAGACCATCCTGCGCATGCTCACTGCTGCCGGCATCGAGCTTAAGCCCGATCCCAACGGCTGGCAGTGGTATGGACAGACGGTGACTGCCTGGACCATGCCCGAGGACGTAAAGACGAAATACAATAGCCGTGGCTTCTATTTCGATGAGGATCGGGAGCTTTTGGAAGAAATTGCCCGAACCGGCGAAAGCAATTAAAGTAAAGGAGGTTAAAAAGATGGCGAATAATAATATCAAGCGACCCGTCATTATGCCCATTGCCCCAAAGCCTTCCCAGTATGGTATTGATCCTGCCCTGGTAAAGAAACGTGTGGCTGAACTGCCGGGCATGTGTTCCCTTAAACTGGCGGACCTTTTTCCCGAGCTGCCTCCCGTGCTGTATCCGGGCGGCCCCGATGCGCTGGATAAGCTGTATGAGACGGCAAAAGAAGAGCTGCGTAAGGTGGACATGAGTTTTATCAAAGCAGACCAGAGTGTAAACATTCTTGCATCTCACCATGGTTTTACCCTTCTCGGCGGGCAGCCCTATGCTATTCTCATAAAGGCCACCCGTGATGTGATTGAGGAGAAGACCGGATGTAAAAATATACGGCTTCGCGCCGGTGTTGGTATGCGCTTCCGTGAAACCGAAGAGTACATAAAGCGCTATGAATTGGATAAATATTTTGGCCCCGGAAAAACAAAGGGTGTAGCTCCTGTGGACGAGGGGATTCCCATTGAAACCGAAGTGGGAACTCTGTATGGAATCAAGGCAGTTTACGATGCCGATTGGATTATCCACTGCCACCATACCGATGTGCGTGAAGTTCATTTCCACCGTCAGATAGATAAGGCCGTAAAGCCTTTTGGAATGTCCTACGCCCGAATTGAAACCCGCTCTACTTATCACCAGAATTTAGGGCCGAGAGCAGCCAATTTTACTGCAAGGGCAATTTTTGAATCAAAATTTGTCCAGAGCAAATTTGCGTTTGCCTCCTTCCTCAATGTGGGCCCTCATGGTGTTATCGGCGTTGATGCGGACAATGATTTGTATGCTGTGAATGACCGGGCTACCTTTATAGGCTGTCAGCTTTACGGAAAGATTATGACTCTGTTTGGGGAGATTGATGACTGCATAGCTGTTCTTGACTTCCCGTGCCCGGTACCCTATGTTTTCTCAGCCGGCGTTATCTATGCCAATTTCACCGGTGCCAACACGGATCTTTATGACATGGAAAGCCCGCTGCCGCCCTATACCTGGTATACTGAGGCGTTCTATAAAAAGAACGGCAAGCCTATTTTGGAAAACATCCCTCCCTTGAATCCGGCTATTAAGATGTGCGTCCATAACTATGCATGGACCGGCTATCCTTCGGCATTTTTCTCCGACCATATACCGACCGTTGTTGTAGGGCAGCAGCAGGCTGATCTCTTTGACATGGAGCCCATGAACATTGAGTATATGAGTCACGCGGTGGTGGCTAAGACAACCGAGAGCGCCATGGAATTTGCTTATAAGACTACCGGAACCGATAAGGTAATCATCTTTGACGGTGCTATGGGCGGATTGAATTGCTCTGAAACTCTGGCTGATCTCCTTATTGAAAGAGCTCCGGCAGTCAGCGAGCGTGTGGAAAAAGAACTGCTGCCGAAGTGGCTGCGCCAAAGAGGCGTTGATGTTACGATCCTGGAAAAATTGAAATAAACTGTTAAACAAAAGGGGTGTATTTTATGTATTTTTTTGAGAAGGGTCCAGGCTTTAGGTCAGGTTTTTCAGATCTTCGCAAGTACACAACGTCCAAGTCCATCACAGCCGGCTTTATAGCTGCAGTTTTCGGCTGCACAGGTCCGGCGCTTGTAACCATCAGTGCAGCGACAAACGCAGGCTACAACACGGAACAAATTGCTTCATGGCTG
>DOHN01000163.1:10078-11476 GCA_003535195.1 Ruminiclostridium sp. | reverse complement strand
CAGCTTCATTATGGCCCTTTATTACAAGCTGCCCATCGTTGGTGCGTATTCCATACCGGGTGCGACTATGCTGGGCTCGGCGCTGGTTGGCTTCAACTTTAACGAAGCGGCTTTCTCCTTTATTATGGCCGGTGTCCTGGTGCTTGTGCTCGGTGTTACCGGACTCATAGGCAAAGTTATGAAATGGCTGCCGCTTCCCATTGTTATGGGTATGATTGCCGGTGTTATGCTGAGATTTGGCACCAACATCATCAACTGTACCAAATCATCGCCCATTATTGGCGGTGCCGCACTGGTAGGGTTCTTTATCGTGCCCAAGCTGATTAAAAAATTCCCTCCCGTTCTCGCAGCTCTTATTTGCGGTGTACTTGCACTGATTGCGACCGGCGGATTTCAAATGGAATCATCTACGGTTCAATACATTCCGCCCAGGATCTGGATGCCTCAATTTAATGTAGCAACCATCCTTTCTGTTTCAGTTCCTCTGGCAGCTCTTGTTGTTGGAGCTGAGAATGCGCAGGCAATAGGCGTTCTATTTGCACAGGGCTATAAGCCTCCTATAAACGGGATGACTGTTATAAGCGGATTCGGCGGCATTGCTTCAGGTCTCGTGGGTGCCCATAATGCAAATATTGCCGGCCCTATGACCGCCATTTGTTCTTCGTCCGAAGCAGGTGACGATAAGAATGGCCGCTACGCGGCATCTGTCTGGAATGGTATTTTCTTCGGCGCCTTTGGTCTGGTTTCCAGCTTTGCCATTACCTTTATTAAAGCGATTCCGGCCGATCTCATCAATGTTCTGGCAGGTGTTGCCATGATCAATGTACTGGTTAATGCGTTCCAGGATGCCTTTGGCACAAAGAAGTTTAAATTAGGTTCATTTTTTGCATTGATCATCGGCGTAAGCGGTCTGACCATCTGGAATATTGGTTCTGCTTTCTGGGCCCTTCTCGGCGGCGTTATTGTTTCCTTAATTGTTGAGAAACAGGATTTTGACGCCAAGGAAGATGAAAAAAATGTAAAGTCCGCATAAACCCCATGGTTGAAAGGTGACTGACGGCAAGTCGGTCACCTTTTATAAAATGAATATTTTATAGTAATAAACGTGCTAACGATTTTCAAAATGATCAATAAGAATCGAGGTGGAGATTGGTTGAACGATATGGTTTTAAGCAGGATCACAGTTCTACAGCAGGCTTTAAAAAATCTGGGGCTGGATGCCGCTGTGATTATGGATAGGGAGAACCTTATTTATTTTGCCAATATTGAAGATGTTGAGGGCGGCTCCCTGATAGTCCCCGCAGAAGGCGAACCAAAGCTGATTTGCCTGTGGCTTGATGCCCGGCATTTTCGTGAAAAGTCGGAGCTGGATGTCATTCCATACTTCTTTCCTGAAGT
>DOHN01000163.1:0-9941 GCA_003535195.1 Ruminiclostridium sp. | reverse complement strand
ACTTCTTTCCTGAAGAAAATGTAAGCCAGAAAACGGCGGATCTGGTTGCATCGATGGGGATCAGCAAACCTAAAATCGGCTTTACGCGCTATTTTATCAGTCTCAAGGACTACCAGTGCCTGATGAAAACTTTGCCCGGGCTGGTAGTGGGGGATATTGCTTCCGAATGCTACAAAATTCGTTCGGTAAAAAGCGAGCAGGAAATTGCCTATATTTCCAAAGCATCAAGCTTTCTGTGCGAGGGAATGAGAGCGGCATACGAAGCGGTGAAGCCCGGTATCAAGGAAACAGAGGTTCTCGCAGAAGCAGAATATGCAATGAGAAAAGCAGGTTCTGAAGGCAGTACCTTTCGGATGCAGGTTTTGCGCCATGATCGCCAGCAGCTGATGCATCCCTATGCCGGCGATTTCGTGATCGGCGACAACCAGCCCGTTGTTATTCACCTGGGTGCTTCTTATAAGGGATATGCCGCGAAAATGTGCCGGACTGTGTTTTTAGGAAATGTGGAGGAGGAAACCGCCGCAATCTATAAACTGCTGATTGAAGCACAAAAAATTGCAATGGAAGCTTTAAGGCCCGGCGTAACCTCCGCAGAAGTTTATAGCAAGGTATTTCGGTTGATCCATGATCATGGCTATGCAAAAATGTTTATGGACCATATCGGATACGGCGTCGGAATCCGCCAGTCGGAATTTTACCCCATTTTGGGCAAGGAGCTTCCCCATGAGATAAAAGAAAATATGGTGGTGGATGTGCTGCTCCCTACCATTTATAAGCCGCGGATCGGCGGCCCCCGAATAACGGACACAGTGCTGATACAGAAGGAGAACTGTATAAGGCTTACGGATTTTGATACCGCGCCTGTCTTTAAATAACAAAGAAAACACATGGGGATATTCTTTATAAGAACAGTTTGTTTTAGTAAAGTTGTCCCCATGTATAATAATGCTTCATCTTGTTATTGACATGTGGGTGGTTGAACCTGTAAAATAGGGACTTGGAGACCTTGGTCCCATGTCTTTTATTACGAAGCAACAAGGTTCCCGGGGACCATCAGCAATCTTTGATTGCGTTGGTGGGTGGAGGTTCTTATTTTGTATATGCTGGTGTAGCACAGTGGTAGTGCAGCTGATTCGTAATCAGCAGGTCGTGCGTTCAAGTCGCATCACCAGCTCCAGTGATGAAATCCTTAGAATGATGATGATTCTAAGGGTTTCTTATTTAGGACTTAAACATCTCAGCCGTTTTTTCGTGATATTGCCGGGGTTTTGTTGTAGTACCATACGATTAACTAAAATGTGAGAAATGCCAGAAACAATAATTTGACAATATTAATATATTTAGTTAGTATATATTATAAAAACAGGTGGATAAAATTATGAAAAAAGTAATATTAATTACATATTCCCTGTTGCTGCTTTTTATTGCGACAGGCTGCACCGCTAATGAGCCTGTTGGGGAGCAAAATATAAAAAGTTTTCTTACAGAATTATATCAAGTCGAAAATACAGACGAATATCAAAAGCTGATTGAGAAGGCAGAAGAAGAGCTTAAGAATGAGGGTTCTTACCAAGAAAGGACGCTAGATATTGCTGAGCTTTTTGAACCTTTCTGCTTAAAATATGAGAATTACTGTTCTGAGACCGTATTGCAAAATTTAATTCAGAACAGGCATATCACAAGATATGATCAACAAGCATGGAAAGAGAAATGCCAGTTCTACGTAAAAGAAATTGAGTTGAAACAAGATGAAAAGAAGACATATTATTATTATACGATTCAAATTGAAAAAAGACTGAATGATGATACAACTCAATTAAAAGTCGGAAAAGGAATCGTCAAATTAAATGAAGAAGGATTGGTGGATTGGTTCAAAATCACAGCAGAACTAAAGGATTCATGATTTATTGGGGCATTTAATTTTTCATTTTCCACGACTTATTTTCATGGCTTAAGTTTCAAATAACCGGCCGCTTTTTTATTCTGAAACGGCCAGATGCTGTGATGACAGGCTTGTTTCATTTTTTGTTTGCCGAATGTTATAATCCGGACAACCTGAATTTTGGCACTTTAAGAGTGCTGAATAATGGCTCGGTAAAGCCGGGTACAGGATTTGACACGCATCCCTGCGGTATTTACCACAGGGATTTTTGCTGCTCACTTTATGACAAGCAGGCAGTAAGTCTGCATTTTTACGGCCATTCCTCCTTGCAAAAAGATCAGCAGCGATGATTATTGTACAATTGAAAAACGGTTATTATCACGGTTTCAGCAAATATTGTATGTTTTGCTTGAAATAGAAGGGTTGACAAATGAAAGTGTTCATGTATAATGACAATTAGTAAATCAAATGAACTAACTAATTCATTGGAGTTTGCAGGGGTGATATTATGACAGCAACCAACGATAAAAAGGATAACATTATTCTCGAGTTCAAAGACATAACAAAAACATTCCCCGGTGTAACTGCTTTGGACCATGTATCCTTTTCGGTCAAAAGAGGAACGGTGCACGCTCTGGTTGGTGAAAACGGCGCGGGCAAGTCCACTTTGATGAAAATCTTAAATGGCCTTTACCATGCGGATAGCGGCGAGATTTATTTGGATGGCCGGAAAATCCAAATAAAAGACTCCATACAAGCGCGGCAGTATGGTATAGCCATGGTTCATCAGGAACTAAATGTCGTAGGGGAATTAAGCATCGCGGAGAACATCTTTTTAGGCAAAGAACCGGTAAACAAACTGAAATTTATCGATCAACAGAAGCTGTACAAGGAGTCTGCCGAGTTTTTGAAGCAGCAAAATCTAAGCTATAATCCCAGGACCAAAATGAAAAAATTATCTGTTGGTGAGCAGCAGATGATTGAAATCATTAAAACGGTATTTTTTAACTCGAAAATTATTATTATGGATGAGCCTACCTCTTCACTTAGCGAAGGGGAAGTAAATAAGCTGTTCAATAAGATTAAAGAATTAAAAAATGCCGGAGCCACCATTATATACATTTCTCACAGGCTCGAAGAGATCGATGAAATATGCGATTATTTGACCATAATGCGCGACGGAATGTTTATTAAATCGGCTAGAGTCGGTGAGATTACAAGAGATGAAATTATCTCTTCCATGGTGGGAAGAAGCATTGAGAATACCTATCCAAAGACTGCGAGCAATATTGGCGGCGTGGTTCTGGAAGTCAAGAATCTGTCTAATAACAAGGTGCGGGACATCAGTTTTGCAGCAAGGCGGGGAGAGATTCTTGGGTTCGCAGGACTTGTAGGTGCGGGGAGGACCGAAGTGGCCAGAGCAATTTTTGGCTTGGCTCCAATCCAAGCAGGGGGGATTTATTTAAATGGCCGGCAAGTTCATATAAAAAACACCAGAGATGCGGTGGACAATGGGATTATGATGGTTTCAGAAGACCGGCGCAAATATGGGCTGGTAACAAAGAGAAGCGTTCTGGAAAACATTTCTCTGCCCAATTACAATCTGTACTCCAAATCTCCTTTCGTGAACCACCAGGCCGAAGTAAAACGCGGACAGGAGATTTGCGAGAAACTCCAAATCAAAACTCCTTCTCTAAAAACAGCCGCCTCATCCCTTTCCGGCGGGAATCAACAAAAAATAGTAATAGGCAAATGGCTTGTATCAAATCCGAAAGTCTTCATTTTGGATGAGCCAACCCGGGGAATTGATGTGGGCGCAAAATGTGAAATTTATAAATTGATGTGTGAATTTGCGGCTGAGGGCATCTCAATTATTATGATATCCTCTGATTTACCTGAATTAATAGGCATGGTTGACCGGGTTTATGTTATGAATGAAGGCAAAATCAGCGGTGAGCTTAATAGAGAAGAAATAACCCAGGAAAGAATTATGCGGTTGGCCACAAAATAACAAAGAGAGATAAATTTAATATCGAGGTAATGAAAATGAGTAGTTTACAGGAAAAAAACAAATTTCATATCGGCAGCTTTTTTAGTACATATGCAATTTATCTTGTATTTGCGGGCATGGTGATCCTGTCTGCGGTAATGAGCGAAAACTTTTTAAAACCCTCCAATCTGGTTAATATCTTGCGCCAGATGAGTCCGATCATGATCATCGCCTGCGGCGAAACAATGGTGATTATCGCCGGTATGACAGATCTTGCGCCGGGAGCGGTTCTTGCACTGTCAGGCTGCGTGGGTATCGGAGTTTGCATCAATACCGGAAGTGCTATCCTGGGTATGCTGACAGCCATTGCCATAGGTATCCTATGCGGCTTCATCAGCGGCATCGCCGTATCACGGTTTAATATTCCTCCTTTTATTGCGACCCTTGCCGTTATGAATCTCGCCAGGGGGGCGGCATATGTGTATACCGACGGAAAGACCATCTACAATATCGGTGACTTTGCTTTCTTCGGTCAGGGTGACATTCTTTCGATACCCGCACCCATCGTATTTATGGTATCGATTACCGTGATCAGCTATATCATCATCAAACATACAAAATTTGGCAGATATCTTTATGCAGTGGGCGGCAACGAGGAAGCTTCTATTGCTTCCGGCATAAAAACAAAAAGAATTAAATTGGTCGCCTATCTGATCTTGGGCGCGTTCTCAGGCTTTGCCGGCGTGATTTTGTGTTCCCGGCTAAACAGCGGTATCCCTTCCTGTGGAGTCAATTATGAGTTCGATGCAATTATTGCCACTATTATCGGCGGGACATCCTTCTCCGGGGGCATCGGTACTATTGGGGGAACGGTGATCGGCTGTGCCATTATATCCCTGCTGAATAATATGCTGAATCTTTTAAGTGTTCAATCATATTGGCAACTCATTGTAAAAGGTATTGTAATCATGCTCGCAGTAGGCATCGATATGTCAAAGAAGAGCTCAAAGCTCTGATCCGCAATTAAACGCAGAAGCGTTTAATATAAAGAAAAGAAAGGGAGAATAAAAATGAAAAAATTTTTATGCTTAGTATTGGCAATTTCTATGGTATTTGTCATGGCGGCCTGCGGCAATACACCTGCCGCTAAAACACCGGGCAGCAGCACATCGGATCAAGGCTCTGAGCCGTCTAAGTACAAGGTTGGGCTGGTGGCCAAAAATCAAACGGATCAGTTTACAGCCTGGCAGGCCAATGAGCTGGTTAACGCGTGTAAATCAAAGTACAGCGACCAATTCGAAATTGAGATGATCGACGGCGGAGGCGACAATGCCAAAATTATAGCCGGTATGGAGACCTTCATCTCCAAGGGCGTTGATGCGATCTTTGTGCAGCCCAACGATACGGAATCCTTGATTCCTACTATAAAATCCGCATATGATAACGGAATTATTGTTATTACCTTAGGTGAAAAGGTTGAAGACGGCAGCAGCACCTCAATCCTTTCCAGTGAATTTGGCATGGGTGAGCTATTGGGCACGGCCGCAGCCGAGAGTCTGCCCCAGAAGGCCAATGTTGTTATCATCGAGGGTCAGGCCGGGCTGTCCGTTGTAGTTGACCGTACAAACGGAATAAAATCAGGGTTATCTTCCAGAGACGACGTCAATATTCTGGTCGTACAGAATGCAAATTGGGAAAGAGACAAGGCAATGAACTATATGGAAGACTGGCTCACTCTGTATGATAAAATTGACGGCGTTTTTTCTCACGATGATATTATGCTGCTGGGCGCGGTAAATGCCATACAAAATGCGGGACGCTTAGATGAATTCAGCTTCTTAGGAGGTATCGACGGCTTGCCCGAAGGCTGTGAAGCTGTAAAATCGGGACTCACCACTTGTTCTGTCGCACAGGATGCCCCTTCCCAGGCAGTTGCGGCATTTGAAATGGCGCTGAAAACCCTTCAAGGCGGCGCACAGGAAGACGTAACCGTCGATACGGAATTAATCACCAAGGGTAATGTGGACAAGTGGATCGATATTCACAAAGCATCCGGAAATATGAAATAAAAATGAGAGAAAAACTAAAGTAAAAGGTTTCTCTTTATTGGAGGTAGAGACGAAATGGATATGATTAGTACAATAAAGGGAACATTGTTTGAGACCCTTTACCCAAAAGGTTGGGAGCTTGAGCGTGTTAAATACTGTGTTACACAGGATCCGGCCACCATATGCGACAGACAGGATTTTTGGCATTCTGAATTCAAACCCGTACCTGTCAAAGATTTGAATTCACTGGCCGTACAATTTGGCCATGAAATTGCGATGCAAATTCGAAAGGCAAAAGAAGAATCCAGAGAATTGGTTTTAATTTTGCCGGTGGGGCCTATGGAAATGTATCAGTGGGTCGTTTATTTTCTTCAGGAATGGGGTATTACTTGCGAGCATGTTCATGGATTTATGATGGATGAATGGTCGGATGCGGAAGGAAATACACTTCCCGCAAGCAATCCGGTTAGTTTCCAATATGCGATAAACAAAGCTTTTTATGGGCCTCTCGGGAAGAATGGCATACCGGAAAAACAGCGCCATTATGCAACTAAGGATGTATTGCCCCATTATAGCGAGATCATGGGTGAATTGCGTTCAAAGGGCGCAAAACAGGTCATGGTTTATGGGGTAGGCCGCGCCTGCCATATTGCATTCTGGGACCCTCATTTTGCACTGGACTACGCAAAAGTGGAAGATTGGCTTTCAGCAACCCATAGGGTAGGAGCCATGCTCCATCCCCTTACCATTGAACAAAACGCCTACTTGACATTTCATGGAAATTATATACCCATGACATGCTACGCTAATACAATCGGACCAGGAATTATGTTTAAATCCGACTTTGCCATTGGCGGCTGTGACGGGGTGCTTGGCCGCGGTATGAGCTGGCAGGGACAAACTTTATGGCTTACCCTGCGCTATGGGAAGAACCCATGGATTACATCGAGCTTTATTCCTACAATCCCTGGCAAAATGCTTTTTCTTGAAGAACTGGCAGGAAGCTGCGCCGAAATTAATCCACACTAAAAAGATAAAGGACCATCGATTCATCGATGGTCCTTTATCGTAAAAGTCTATAATGGTAATATTAGTATAAAAATTTGTAAAGGAAAATGTACCATGGCTTATTTATTGGGAATCGACATAGGAACGACAAATATTAAGACTCTTCTTTTAGATGCCGCAAGCGGGAATATAGCTGCGATAGAGAGCTGCAGCTATGAAATAGATATGCCCCAAAAAGAGTATGCCGAATATAACCCCGAAAAATGGTATGAGCATTGCTGTAAATGCTTAAAAAAGATGATTCGGGATCATGACGTTAAAGCCGAACATATTAAAGCTGTCGGGGTATCGGGCCAAATGCACGGGCTGGTTGCCGTTGATAGGGCCGGAATTCCGGTGTATCCGGCCATCCTTCATTGTGATACCAGAAGCTCAGAGCAGCTTTATATGATGCGTGAAAAAATCGGGGAGAAGACCATACAGGAGGAGCTTATGAATCCTCTTTATACAGGCTTTCTGCTTCCCTCCCTATGCTGGATTCGGGATAAAAGGCCTGAGCTCTATTCCAAAATCAGGCATGTTATGCTGCCGAAGGATTATATCAATTTTAAGCTTACAGGCAATTTGGTTACAGATTATTCAGATGCATCTGCGACACTGGCCTTTGATGTAAGAAATGGCTGCTGGTCGGATCATGCCCTTAATCAATTAAATATAGCGAAAGAGCTGTTCCCCGAAATCCAGAACAGCTGCGATAGAATAGGCGCCGTCACGGAGAAAGCCTCCCGGGAGACCGGATTGAAAACGGGGACCATAGTGGTTGGCGGAGGCGGGGATGCTATTATGCAATCCCTTGGCAATGGAATCATTGATGAGCGTTATGCGGTAATTAATGTCGGGACCAGCGGACAGGTTCTATTTTCATCTTCATCGGTTTCGGAAAGCCCGGACCTGGCTGTCAATACTTTTTGCGGCTGCCGAAAGGGAAACTGGATATCGATGGGCGCTATTATGAGCGCAGGGGCAGCTTATAAATGGGTTACCAATGTACTGTCCGAAAATAATTATAAGGAATTTGACCAAAAAATCCGTCAAATACCTATCGGAAGCAAGGGCCTTGTTTTTTTACCTCATTTAAATGGGGAAAGAACACCATATTTGGATCCCACTTTGCGGGGAGCATTGCTGGGCATCTCTCTGGACAGTGGAAAAGAAGAAATAGGCAGGGCCGTTATGGAGGGCGTCAGTTTTGCCCTGCGGCTCTGCTATGATGTATGCCTGAAAAAAGGCCTTGATGCGGAGACATTCATCATTTCCGGAGGTGGCTCTAAAAGCAGGGTCTGGACGCAGATGCTATCGGATATTTTCAATAAGCCGGTTAAAGTTTCTGAGATGGAAGAGCAGGCGGCGGTCGGAGCCGCAATGTGTGCGGGAATCGGCGCCCGAGTATATGCCGGTATGCGTGATGCGGTCATGCAGGTGGTTAAAATATCCGATGAAGCCTGTACCCCCAGTGATGACAGGCACAAAATGTATATGAAATATTATGAGCTCTTTAAAAGCGCCTATATATCCAATAAAGAACTATTAAAAGAAATTTATGACCAATCGAAGAAGGGGGAGTGAGCCGGCCAAATCAGCAGCCTATAACAAGTATATTCATTAGGAATAATATGTTATAATTGTATATGGTTAAAACAAAAAATTAAAAGTGGTGACTTATGAAGCACGGTTTAAATAGCAGTTATATTCAACGGATGAATGTTAAACTTGTTTTTAATATTCTCAGAAAAGGCCAAGCCAGTACTCGAATTGAACTTGCTAAAATGACAGGACTCACAAAATCAACTATTTCCAATATCGTAAATAGTCTGATAAATATTAAGCTTCTCTATGAATACCCCATGGCGAGCAATGGAGTCGGACGCAGATCGGTCGGGTTAAAAATTCATTATGACCGTTTTCATGTGATCCATTTACGTATTACCAGTAAAGAGTATTTTATCGGAAGATTTAATTTGCAGGGGGAGCAGTATGACTATTTTGCTGAAAACTATAGCTCCTTTTCTGTTGCATCCAAGGAAGTAATGTCCAGAATCAAAGATCAAATCAGAAAAATGATCGATAAGGAGACCGGTGCGCCCATACTTGGAATTGGCATATCACTTCCCGGCCCTTATAACTCGGGCATTTACTTAGGCCTCATTGGTGAGCTGCAAAATTGGGATGATATCAATATTGCAAAAGAAATTGAAGAAGAATTTAATTTGCCTGTTTATGCAGAAAACGATGCCAATATTGGCGCTTTAAACGAATGGTGGCTTGATCGTTCTATTACAGACAGCGATACTTTGGTCTATATTACTACCGCCGGAGGAACTGGTTCCGGCGTTATTGCAAATGGTGATCTTCTGCGAGGATCGCAAGGCGTTGCGGGTGAAATAGGCCATATGACAATAGATATCAATGGTGCAAAATGTAAATGCGGCAACCGGGGGTGTTTGGAGCTATATACATCGACCACATCTCTTCTGGAGCAAGCCCATGAGATCTCTGCCTCGCGTAAGGACACGATCCTCAATAACAACTCCTCTAAAGCTGATTTCTTTGCCGCGGTCAATGCCGGTGACCCTTTGGCCAATGAGCTATATATGCAGGCGTTGCATTATCTGAGCATTGGGGTCATCAATATTATTTATCTGTATAACCCCAGCATTATTATCTTTGGCGATGAAATGGTGACCTACGGGGCCGGCGAAAAGCTTCTGAGCGTCGTCAAACAATATGTCAGCAAGCATGTCAGCGCCGAGTTATTTAATAATATCATTATGAAGCTCAGCACCTCAAAAATTGATCCTGCCCTGTTGGGCGCCGGCATACTTGTCATTAACAATATCAGCGACATTTTGTTTGACAAGCATATATTGGCATAACCCGGGCAAAATCCTGGGAGTGCTTCGAGCTGCCGCCCGGGACGGCCGGAGTCGTGACGCTTCATATCGCCTTTCTTGAC
>DOHN01000177.1:6418-8443 GCA_003535195.1 Ruminiclostridium sp. | reverse complement strand
AAGTTCGGCAAATATGACCTCGACGATGAGAAAGTGCAAGGAAAGGTTTTGAACTTTCTTTTGCATCGCGGTTTTTCCTTTGATATAGGCTATAAAGTACTGAAGCTTATGAAAGAGGAGCGGAAGTAGTGGAGAGGCAGTAATCCGAATTTTACAGCATAGTTAAAATTTAGTATTAAAAATAGTTGACACCTCCGATATAAAAATATAAAATAACTGTATAATATTGTAATTTGCCGGAGGTCTGCTATGAAAAATGTCAAAAAATTTCTGACTAGTCAAAGGGGTGTTAATACCGTTGAAGTTGTCATTATTTTAGCCGTTGTCGTTGGTCTTGCGATCATTTTCAGAGAAAGAATCGGAGCTTTCGCCAATAACCTCATGGATAAAGTTTTTGAAAATGATATCGATTTAGGTGTAGACACCTTAAAAGATCTGGGTCAGTAGCTTAATAATCTATTTTGAACAATTGCTGAAACGATTGAGGCGGGATTTTAAAGAAACCCCGCCTCAATTTCATCCGGGGAAAAGTCGGGAAAGTCATGATGCCGGCCATTGATGGCCAAATCGGGAATATCAAATCTGTGTATTGCGTACAATAGGAAAATGTATTATACTATCAACAGAACATATTATCAGGTAATAATTAAGTGGCAAGGAGAATACAGTTGAGCAGAGATCCGAAGGCAAAAAAGGTACGGCAAAATACTCTTGTTGGTAAATTGAAAGAAGATCCTTTTCTCACTGATGAGGAACTTGCTGATTTACTGAAGGTAAGCGTGCCTACTGTCAGGCTGGACAGACTGGAACTGGGTGTTCCCGAGCTCAGGCAAAGGGTTCGGGAAATGGCTTCAAAAAATCATAACAGGGTAAGAGCATTAAGCGCAGAGGATATCATTGGCGAAATTGTGGAGCTGAATCTGGGCGAAAACGCCATTTCAGTCCTTGACACCACTGAACAGATGGTCTTTACCAATTCCAAAGTTGTACGCGGCCATTATATATACTCCATGGCTGAATCCATTGCCATTGCGGTTATTGATGCCGATGTGGCCCTGGTAGGGGTAGCCAATATCAAATACAAGCATCCTGTCTATGCCGGGAGCAAACTGGTTGCAAGGGTCACCATAAGGGAAAAACGTCCCAAGGGCAGATACATTGTATGGGTAATGATTTATAATAAGCAGGTTGAAGTTTTCAGGGGAAAATTTTTGCTGGTGGAAATATGATTCTTGGTTGAAAAGTTGATTTAGAAGGTAAAATGATATAGAGATTTTTGACATAAATTTAGGAGATGAGATCTTTGAGGATTCTAGTGGATGCCATGGGTGGGGACAATGCGCCCGATGAAATAATCAAGGGCTGCCTCGAAGCGTTAAATACAAGCCAGGACTTTGAGATTGAGCTATTAGGAAATAAGTCCGAAATAGAGCGGTGTCTAGGAAGTGATAATGCGGCTAAATCCAGAATTACTATTACCGAGACTTACGACGAAATAACCAATTGCGACAAACCGACGGAAGCCATCAAGAAGAAGACTGATTCAGCGATTGTAACGGGCATGAAAAAAGTAAAAGATCAAACTGCACAGGTATTTATTTCAGCGGGCAGCACGGGTGCTCTCTTGGCGGGGTCACTGCTCGTTGCAGGTAGGATGAAGGGGGTTGTCAGGCCTGCCCTGGCGCCCATTGTACCCTCTAAAAAGGGGCAGGCCATGATTATTGACGCCGGTATGAATACTCAGATTAAGCCCGTTAACTATCTGCAATTCGGCATTATGGGAACCGAATATATGAAGTCCGTATATAATATCAAAATTCCCCGGGTAGGGCTGATCAATGTAGGGACTGAGGAAAGCAAGGGACATGATGCCGTCAAGCAGGCCTATGAAATTCTCAGTAAATCCAAGCTCAATTTTGTGGGAAATATTGAGGGTCGTGATCTCACTGAAGGCAAGGTGGATGTGGTGGTCTGCGACGGCTTTACCGGAAACGCCATGCTGAAGGTGATGGAGGGAACGGGCAG
>DOHN01000177.1:1801-6215 GCA_003535195.1 Ruminiclostridium sp. | reverse complement strand
TGGTCAAGCATGAGCTGAAAAAACTAAAAAGGCAGGTAGACCCGGAAGAATTAGGCGGAACACCCATACTGGGGGTAAACGGTCTGATTTATAAATGCCATGGCAATTCCAAGGCCAAGGCCATCAAGAATACGATACTCAAATCATGCAGTTCAGCTTGTCTCACAGTATTAGAGCAAATGAAAAGCATTTTTGCCAATATGGTGGAGAACGGGGGCGTTTATGACGAAGCTCTATAAATCCGGAATAATAGGGACCGGCAGTGTATTGCCTGAAAAAAAACTTACGAACGCGCAGCTTGAAAATATCGTAGAAACTTCAGACGAATGGATTATGAAACGAACGGGTATTAGGGAAAGACGCATCATAGATGACGATGTACCGCTGGTAAGGCTGGCGGCGGAAGCTTCAGGCAGAGCCATCCTGGATGCGGGAATTCAGCCCGATGATATAGATCTTATCATTGCTACTACAGTTACACCGGATTATCTGACGCCCTCGCTGTCCTGTGGCATTCAGAAGGAAATCGGGGCGAAAAAGGCAGCTGCTTTCGATCTAAATGCCGCATGCACCGGGTTCATCTATGCTTTGAGTGTAGCCGACCAGTTTATTAAAAACGGTACCTACCGAAATATCCTTATTGCTTCTGCCGAGGCTCTCAGCCGCGCCGTCGATTTTACAGACCGGAAAACTTGTGTGCTTTTCGGGGACGGCGCCGGCGCTGTAGTATTGAGCAGGGTGGAAGACGACACCGGAATCGAGGCCTCACTTATAGGCGCATCAGGAGACCAGGGCTCCGTTTTGACAATACCATGCTTTTATATGAACGACGAGGATCGATCCAAACGGCATGAAGGGAAAACTCAGGTGATTTGGATGGATGGCAGTGAAGTATTTGTTTTTGCTGCACGGATTATGGTTGAGGCCCTACATAATGTTATGGACTCAATAGGCCGCTCCATGGAAGAGGTCAAATATATTTTCCCTCACCAGGCCAATATGCGTATTTTGCAGAATGCATCAAAAAGATTGGGTGTGTCCATGGAGAAAATTTACACCAACCTTGAATATACGGGCAATATATCCAGTGCCAGCATCGCTGTTTGCCTGGATGAGGCGGCGAGGAAGAACATGCTCCAAAAAGGAGATAGGATTGCGTTGGTGGCGTTTGGGGGAGGCCTGACTTACGGCGCTTCCGTCCTCACATGGTCGAAATGATTGAAGGAGAGTTTTTATGGGCAAAATAGCCTTTATTTTTCCCGGCCAGGGTGCCCAGTATGTGGGCATGGGCAAGGAAATCGCTGATACCTTTGAAGCGGCGGACCGGATTTTTGGCGAGGCCACCGAAGCTCTTGGCTTTGATATAAAAAAGATGGTTTTTGAGGGTGACAAGGAAACGCTTAAAATCACGGAAAATACTCAGCCGGCCATTGTTACGGCCAGCGTGGCGTGCAGCCGGCCCTTATTGGAGGCCGGCATCAAACCGGATTATGTGGCGGGATTGAGTCTTGGTGAATACTGTGCGCATGTCATTTCAGGGTCATTGGCTTTCCGGGATGCAGTAAAACTTGTCCGGAAGCGGGGCAAGTACATGCAGGAGGCAGTGCCGCTGGGTGAAGGCGCCATGGCCGCTATTTTAGGACTTTCTCGGGAAGATGTCCTGGCTGTATGCCGGGAGGCGGGAAGCTTAGGCGTTGTAGAGGCAGTCAATTTCAACTGCCCGGGCCAGGTAGCTGTGGCCGGTCAGACGGCGGCCGTCAATGAGGCCATAAAGCTTGCTCAAGAAAAGGGTGCAAAGAGAGCGATTCTTTTAAATGTCAGTGCGCCGTTTCATTGCAGCCTGCTTAAGAATGCGGGCCAACAGCTGGCTAAAGAGCTGGAGATGGTGGCTGTTAAGGATATGAATATTCCCGTTGTAACAAATGTCACCGGCAAAGTCATCCGTTCAAGCGCAGAGATCAAGGACCTTTTAATAAAACAAGTAAGTTCTCCTGTTTACTGGGAGGATTGCGTGGAAACGATGATAGAAAATGGCGTGGATACCTTTATTGAGATAGGGCCCGGCAAAGTGCTGAGCGGTTTTGTTAAAAAGATCGATAAGAGTGTTAATATTTATAATGTAGAGGATAATTCCTCATTGGAACAGGTATTGGCGGCTGTAGAGGGAGCAATCAAAAAATAACCGGAGACAAAAGGATGAGGTCAATGAATTTTCATGGAAAAACCGTCATTGTTACGGGATCTGCCAGGGGCATCGGAAATTGCATCGCGTCTGCTTTTGCAGAGAAAGGTGCAAATGTGATGCTTTCGGGCACCGGAGACAGCGTTTTTAAGGCAGCTGAAGAGCTTAAGAAAAAAGGTTTCCATGCGGAAGGATATGCGGGGGATTTGAGTATCCCATCCATCGCAAAGGGACTTATTGATAAGACTGTCGAGACATTCGGCACCATAGATGTTTTGGTCAACAATGCAGGGATTACCTGCGATAAGCTTCTCATACGCATGGAAGAGGAGGAATGGGATAAAGTTATTAGTACGAATCTCAAAAGTGCATTCCTCTGTACAAAAGCCGCCGCCAGAATCATGATGAAAAAAAGAAGCGGCAGAATTATTAATATCACCTCTGTTGTAGGTCTGATGGGAAATGCAGGACAGGCAAATTATGCGGCTTCAAAGGCCGGGCTTATCGGCTTCACCAAGTCGGTAGCCAGGGAATTTGCATCCCGCGGTATTACCTGTAATGCCATTGCACCTGGATTTATAGAAACCCGGATGACAGGCTCATTGCCTGCCGAAGTCAAGGAGAATTACCTGAAAAGCATACCGCTGGGGAGGTATGGGACACCTTCCGAAGTAGCAAATCTGGCTGTTTTTCTTGGTTCCAGCAAGGCTGAATATATTACCGGACAGGTAATAAATATTGACGGTGGGCTGTATATGTAATATTATTTCTAATGGATGCAATAATATGGATAGCTTCATGTTGCAATTCATGTCTGGAAGGGGGTGAATGGTGTGGTATTTGATAAGGTTAAAGACATCATAGTTGAGCAATTGGGTGTAGAAGAAAGCGAAATCAAAATGGAAGCCTCTTTCATTGATGATCTGGGTGCTGATTCCCTCGATATCGTTGAACTCATTATGGCTCTTGAAGAAGAGTTTGATTTGGAAATACCAGACAAGGAAGCAGAAAAGATAACAACCGTTGGTGATGCTGTAGATTACATTAAGGCTCATCAATAATAAATTTTTGAAAAATTTATGTTAAAAAGTCCCGACATTTTTGTGTTGGGACTTTTTTGTATGAAGATCAGTATATTCTTTCAAGTTTTAAGGGAGGTCAAAATGAAAAAAAGAGTCGTAGTAACAGGTTTAGGTGTTGTGCATTCCCTCGGGGATGATGTAGAGACCTTCTGGAAAGCGATAAAGGAAGGGAAAAACGGTATCAAGACCCTTACTAAATTTGATACCGCTAATTATTCAACAAAGGTTGCGTCACAAATCGATGAATTTGATCCGAGCCAATACATTGATAAAAAAGAGGCAAAAAGGATGGATCTGTTTACCCAATATGCGGTAGTTGCCTCCAAGCAGGCAGTTCGTATGTCCGGACTTGATTTAGCCTCAATAGACCCGTTCCGGGTAGGCGTTATCATCGGATCAGGCATCGGCGGCATGCAAACACTGGAGGAAAACTGCAGGGTGCTCAACGAAAAGGGCCCCAAACGCGTAAGTCCCTTTTTTGTGCCCATGATGATTGCAAATATGGCATCGGGACAGGTAGCCATCCAGTTCGGTGCAAAGGGATATAACGCATGTGTTGTCACGGCATGCGCTTCCTCCAACCACTCTATCGGAGAAGCCATGCGCGTTATTCAAAACGGACATGCCGACGTAATGATTACCGGAGGAGCCGAGGCCTGTGTTACTCCCTTGGCTTTTGCAGGATTCTGCTCCATGAAGGCCATGTCGGAAAATGAAGACCCCGATACGGCATGCAGGCCTTTCAGTAAGGACCGGGATGGATTTGTCATGGGCGAAGGAGCAGGGATACTGCTTCTGGAAGAGTACGAGCATGCAAAAAACCGCGGCGCTGATATTCTGGCAGAAGTAATTGGCTTTGGAGCCACCTGCGATGCGTATCATATCACTGCTCCCGATCCAGACGGCATTGCGGGAGTAAAGTGTTTTCAGCTGGCTATGGAAGATGCGGGAATTGCTCCGGAGCAAGTGGACTATATCAATGCTCATGGAACCAGTACCCCTCTTAATGATATAAATGAAACCACAAGCATAAAGGAAACCTTTGGAGAGCACGCCCGGAATTTAGCCGTTAGCTCGACCAAATCCATGACAGGGCATCTTTTGGGTGCAGCCGGAGGTATAGAGGCAATCATTACGGTACTGGGCATGC
>DOHN01000177.1:1323-1645 GCA_003535195.1 Ruminiclostridium sp. | reverse complement strand
ACCATCTGGACAATCCTGACCCTGAATGCGATCTGGATTATGTCCCCAATACAGGGCGCACGCAGACCATAAATTACGCCATCTCCAACGCCCTCGGTTTTGGAGGCCACAATGGTGCTCTGATCTTTAAAAAATTTGATAAATAAACAGATACCTATATTTTTTGAAATGGGCTGAGGCTGAAGTGATTTAAAATCATTGCGCCCAAGGCTTTACATATATTCATTTCTATATATTATTAAAATTAAAGACTATTTTTCACGGGGTAAAATATAATGAAAATTGCAATACTCGGATATAGCGGAAGCGGGAAATCAACTCT
>DOHN01000177.1:0-1214 GCA_003535195.1 Ruminiclostridium sp. | reverse complement strand
GCGGAAGCGGGAAATCAACTCTGGCCCGACATTTGGCCGACCACTATAAAATACCCGCGCTATTTCTTGATACGGTTCAATTTCTGCCCAATTGGGCGGAACGCGACAAAAATGAAGCGCGTTCAATGGTATGGGAATTTATGCAGAACGGGTCGTGGGTCATTGACGGAAATTATCATGACTTTTATCAAAAAGAACGCTTGGAACAAGCAGATAGAATTATTATTTTGAATTTTCCCCGCATCGTTTGCCTTTATAGAGCTTTAGGAAGATATTTTCAATATAAAAATACAACTCGTGAAAGCATGACCAGCGGTTGTATAGAAAAAATTGATTTAGAATTTGTCTGGTGGATTTTGTATAGGGGGCGCACCAGAAAAAAACGCGACCATTATAAAAAGATTGCATCGTTCTATCAAAATAAAACACTTACTTTTAATAATCAAAAGAAGGTCGATAAATATATTCGGCAAATTCAAGGGGGTTAGAAAAAGACTTGTGCCGGGGGAAACCGGCTTGAAATGGGACTTGCAACTGTTAGTTGCGGAAGTTCAAGGCCTGCCTGGTAGAATGCAACCAACAAAAATACTATACTTAAATCATCAAACAGGGAGGTATTATGAATGATGTTTGGAGAAAAGCTGCAATACTTAAGAAAATTGAAAGGGTTGTCGCAGGAGCAGCTTGCGGCACAGCTATCTGTATCAAGACAGGCCATTTCCAAATGGGAGTTAGGCGAGTCCTTGCCCGATACCAATAAAATATTATTAATCAGTAAAATATTTGAGGTTACGACAGACTATCTTCTTGATGAAAGCATGGATAACAAAGCCTTTGAGCAAAATTCTGCCCCTCCCAAAGGCGAATCGACAATTCATTTTGCATCAAATTTCATTAAGAAAAAAGGGTATCTGGCAGGTTATATCATTTCCGGGTATGCTGCGCTGGTTCTTTTATTATCAAGATTTGCACATTTTGCGTTCAAAAGGATGTTAACACCGCCGGAAGGATTCGGTATCACTTTTTCTGATTTGCCGTCTCAAATAAAGCTGCCGCTATACTTTACAGATATTATTAGCATCATTGCAGCCATTGTGCTGATTGCGGGCATCGTATTTGCTGTGTATTTCAAGAAGAAGGGCAATAAATAATCCACTTTATAATAAAGTTTAGCGCCATGAGTGATGTTTCATACGCCCTCAAGAAAATCCGTC
>DOHN01000155.1:12368-12789 GCA_003535195.1 Ruminiclostridium sp. | reverse complement strand
ATAAAACTAAAACTACTACTTTCTTTACGATCTGTTTCTTAAACATACTCTCTTCTCCTTATAAATTTTATTAATATCTTTTATCTGTCTTCCCAGGTGTGGGCGCCGGAGCGAATATTATCAGAACCGTTTTTTAATAAGGGCAGCGCATAGCGGCCTTTCCCTCCATTTATTGTTACAACGACGGTGGGCGCCTTTATTAAGGTTGTATAACCCGTGTCAGAATCTATATAAAGATAAGGATAATCCGTAGCCCTGTCATCAATAAAATAGGCCTTGTATGTTATTTTCTTTTGCCAATAGGTTGCGACAGACGGGTCCATATTGCTGTCCAGTTCCAATGAGGCAATGATGACAGCTTCTATTGCCTTGACGGACTCGATCTGGTTAAATACGATTTTCCCTTCTGCGTATTCTTCGT
>DOHN01000155.1:11987-12224 GCA_003535195.1 Ruminiclostridium sp. | reverse complement strand
GTCTATGAATAGGGAACCCGCTGCAGAAGCTTCTTCACAAACAACTTTAAGCTCCTCCAGCGCCTGTCTGTTCAAGTTAAAATCATGCAGAAAGGAATAGAACACAATGGATAATAATAGGGCGGCTGTGCCCGCAATAAAAGGCTTCATATATATAAACAGGCTTAAAATTCAAGCCTTGCTCCTTTCCGATTAAACCATGGGACCCGTATGTAATCTCCGATTGCGTCAACGGTT
>DOHN01000155.1:11547-11868 GCA_003535195.1 Ruminiclostridium sp. | reverse complement strand
ATCTCCGATTGCGTCAACGGTTGGGGTTATGGCCGCAGCACCTCGGACAGCACCAGCCCTGTTTTTGTAGTCATGTACTGGTTATCGGCCTCGGAGATGCCGAACAAACCCGGTGCGGCTATGATCTTTCTGACAGGGATCCGGATGTCATAATAGATTGCCTCCCTGCTGTCATAGACATCAGTCCTGTACTTGGGAGTTGTGGTGACATCAATATAGATATCCGATTCTGTAAGGTCCGGAAATGCGGCCAGGAGATCATTTTTCATTTTGTCAATATTGCTTTGCTTAAAGCGGCCGTCGGTCCGGGCTGTTTGTACC
>DOHN01000155.1:4942-11418 GCA_003535195.1 Ruminiclostridium sp. | reverse complement strand
GGTCCGGGCTGTTTGTACCGCTATATAAACTATATTTGAAAATTTACTGATCCTGGCCTCATTGATAATTTCCAGGGAAGTTTGCACAGGAAAAACTATAAGCAGGATTAACATCGCCGTTCCTGCAATAAAATTCTTCATAGAGCTTTAACCCTCCGCGTTAGTGTTGAAAGCCGGAATACTCCGGCTTTCAACATATTCTGTAATACAAGACTCTCTATCCTGAGCAGAAAATTTCTACTTGGTATAGTTTAATTTCGCCATTTGGTCAACCACTTTTTCAAAAATAACATCTGCTTCTGATCTGAGGGATGTCTCTCCCCCGAATATCAGCATAAAGAGTGCGACGCCAAGGAATATCTCTGCAATGGTAACAATAACATTCTTCATTTAACCCACCCCCCTTACAATAAGATAAATGACAAATGCAGTAATGAAACCGGCAGCGATTCTTAAAACATGTACAAAGGCTTTAGATCTTTTTGCTTCCATCATGAATGGCCCTCCTTTTAGATTTGAATTTGTTTAAAATATCCGACTGTGTCGATGGCTATGGAGATCAATAAGAAATTGAGCAGGATGATGATGCTTGTTATCAAAGCCACCGCAAAGACCATATTGCTTCTTGCCTCCCAAGTATTCTGCGCTGTGGTTTTTCTTCTTTCCTTCGCTTCATTCTGGTACAATTCTAGTTGGCTGATAAACTCCGCGGGCTTTAAGTGATCAATTTTGCTCAGCAGATTGGATAAGCTTTTCGCATCCTCTGTGCCGATACTGTCATTAAAATATTTTACTGCCTCTTCATACCGGGATTCATACCAGTATCCCAGAAACCGGTCAAATATAGGCTTCGTATAAACGGTGTACCTGGAGAGCTCCGAGATGATGTAATCCGATGAATAACTTGCGTCTGCTTTTGCTGTGGCAAGATTTTTGAGCTGGGAAAGGCAGCGGAAAATCTCCTGATTATATTTGATCCTGCGCTTTTTTCGGATTTGTTCCAACAACAGGCCAAAAGGGCTGGGCCGGCCTATCATAGTCGGCCTGGGTGAAGTCGCCAGAAAAAGAAGGATCCATAATAAGGCCGGAATGCTCACATTGTGCCCGGCATAAAGCTTTTTGTAAACAAGGAAAAGCAGCCATGAAACGAATATAAGATAGCGAAAAACTTGATAAGTCAGGCCCGATATTTTAAGGCCCATCTCCGAAACCATCTTATCTGTCTCAGCATTGGTAAACTCTCTCTTGAGCCTGGACCGGTACAGAAGGAAGGTGCTTTTCGGCAAGCGCCGGTAATCGGGTGTAATGGAATTCCAATAAAGGGCCGCACCCGATAGAAAAAGGCTTATAATTATAAAACAGGCTATTTTATCCGGCATTTGCCTCATTTCCTCCCTATATATCATATTTGGGCTTTTGGGCCAGGATCAGTATAATGAAACAGGCAATGATGCTTGAAAACATGATAATTGCAGATTTTAGTCCTAATTCCGTTGAAAATTGATATTTTATGTATTTTTCCAATGTAAACCCGAACGCGGATGTGGAGAGGTATACGGTAAGTAAATACAGGGGCAGCAGAACAAATTTAATCATAGAAAACGACTCATTATTAAAGCGCTTATTGGCTTCAATAGATTCTCCTGCATTTTTTAATTCCAGAAGGATATCGTCCAGGCTGGTGATGATATTGATGCCGTCTTTGACAGCTATTTTAATATTCATTCCCAAAAGAATGGACCATTCTGTATCATAAGCATAAACAAAGGTTTTAACTGCTTCATCCAACTCCGCCTCGTTACGGTATGATTTAAGCTTTATTGAAAGCCTTAACAAGTTGGTTTTTGAAAAGTGCGACAAGTTCTGTGAGCAGGCGGTTTTGTCTACGGCCTCCAGCATATTGCAATAGCTTTGCTTATAGTTATTAGTAAGCCCTGTAACCAGCATTACACCGTCATAAGAGCCTTCAATTCTGATTCCCCTCAGCATAGCCCGAATCATGAGGTATGGGAGCAAAGCCAGCAGAAGTGAAAAAATCAAAGCGCTAAGAAAGGACTCCAGCTTGATGATGAAGATAAAGCTAAGCAGAAAAATAATCACTGAAGCCGGTATAAAAATATAGGCCTCATGCACGGCTTCACGCTTAAGAACGACGCTCAGTATAAGGTTCAGATGCTCTATGACCGGATTTTGGCTTTTCTTTTTCCATCTGTTCCTAAAATTGCGAATAATCATGTTGATCCGGTAAGCATCATGAATCAGGCCAATGATTGGATTGCCAAACACCATCCAGGCCCCGTATGTAAATACCAGCAGGGCGGTAAGCTTTAGAACAGTATCAATGATTTTGAACATTCTTTTCACCTTTGCCGCTATTATAGTTCACACTTGAATAAACAGGCCTCAAAACGCGCTGTTCAATGGGATAGTTTTTGTACAGCTCTTTCAGGGTGTTTTCAAATACCTGGAGGGCAACCGGGTTTTCAAAGCCTCCGATTTCCTTTACCTTTTCGCCTACACAATGATAGAAGCCCCAGGAATCTGTTGAGTGGTCGTACTGACATATCCGGTGATAGGATATTTCATGTGTGCAACGGTCATATCGCAGTTCATAGATGGACTTGAGCCTTTTTTCATTCTTTTGGGAGGGCAGCTGGACCATCTCAAATATATAGTCAAAGGACTTCGCAACCCTCACGATTTGGTAATCAAGATTGCCCCCATACACAGAGACGATTTTATTGGCCAAATCATAAGCAAAATCTTCCACATCGCTTAAGTGCAGGGTGGTTTTGTTCCGAATGGTCCCTTTGTTGGCGGATTCTATGATCAAGTTATAGGCATATCCGTCGCGCCCTTCGGCTACAACAACGTAATCGGCATCCGACCTCACTACCTTTTGCGGTAAGGCTGAAGCCTCTTCACCGTCGGCTATGAGAGACATTATAGGCGCACCGGGCATAATCTCATTTATTCTTATTTCAGGGTCTGTCTGAATAAAAAGCCCTTCTAAAGATTTATCCTCGTACATTTGAAAAGTTGTGAGCATCGTACTTTTTCCTGATCTCACAGGCCCTGTAAAAGCAATTCTTACGCCCATTTTGACCATAGCCTCCAGGGCGGGTATGAGGCATTTGGGTATGGTGTGATGCCGGGCCTGCTCCTCAAAGGTAAGGGCCTCCACAATATACTTTCTGAAAACAATGGTACTCTGACCTTCAGCCACCAGGTTTCCGGTGTAGATGATAACCCGCTCTCCTGTGACCATGTATACTTCAGTATAATTGTCATCCAGCCTTTTGCTGGTATTGCTCATAATCAGTGCCCGTCTTAGCTGCTCAAACCTCCGGGGACTGATTTTCTGCGGCTGGAGCTCCATTTTGCCGTTTATTAAAAAATAAATCCGCTCCCCTATAATCTTGGCCGACGAGGACTCAGGCATACGCATCCAGGGCTCTATGCCGGCTATGCCCCAATTCTGATGAAATATTGCATCCACCAGATGCTGATACCATGGCGGATAATCTTCCGACTCCAGGTTATTAGCCTTTAAGTATTCGCGAATTTTATCCTTGTAGTAATTTACTTCGGCTGCATACCCGAGAATGGCTTTTTTTTGCCGCTCCACCAGCACCTCCGAGTTATTCCTGCTGTGTTCCCGCTCCCATTCCTGATCCAAATAGCTCTTTACCTTATCGCACAGGATTTCAAAACGGGTGTTGGTATCCAGAGCTCCGGCCATCGACCTGGATATTTGATTTTTATATTCACTTAAGTACTCATCCAGACAAAATTCTTCCACTAGAGGTTCCATAGCGAATTTCCCCCGCTTTTTCTGAAAAGGCCTGAAAAGCCGATTTTCTTCTTTTTATCCGGAGGGCTGTACTCGAATCCCAGCTGGCCGGCAATGATTTTAATGAGCCCACGAAGCTGCATATCATAGTGATAGTCCATGCCGCAAAGAGTTTTTCTTTGTTCCTCTGCCTGCCAGAAAGCACCGGGTACATTCGGCAGCGAGACAGCGTGGACCATCTTATAAAATTCGTCGGCCAGCTTGTAATTATTAGGCATCAGCTCACTATACCGGTTGATAATGAGCATGATTTCACTGGTGTCGATATCCAGGACATTTAAAACCTGATCCCGGGTCATTTCAAAAGCGGATTTACAGGATTCCTGCTGAGTGGTCACCATATACCGGAATTTGGTAGCATTCAGCGCGCCTATAAAAAGGCCGCTGTTGGGATAAGAGCCTGCGTCAGCGATGACGATATCAAAAATACCGGTGGCAAGATTGATTAAATACTCCACATGCCTGGGTTTATAATAGCGCAGGTCGGAAAGGATTTTTACAGAGGGCAGGATGTGTAGCTTGCCTTTTTGTACCATGGCCGATTTAAGTTCCTCTTCCGAAAGAACAAAGTTAAAAATTTTTGTCTTGATTTGATCCATGCCGAAGCCCTCAATATTTCCCGGGATATAATTGAAGGAGGGCTGTCCTGATAAATTAAGAAATCCTATTTTCAGGACCGTTTCGGCGGCCAGGACCTCTGCTGCGGCCTGGGCCGTCATGGTCGTGCCCACCTTGCTATCGGCTCCGAAAAAGGTTATGGCATTGTTGGTCATCAGCCTGTCGATATCCAGCTTCTGGCATACCCTGTCAATAATCTGCCGGTCGGTTAACCTGGGCGGAACAACAAAGATATTCTTGGACATCAGGACATATTTGATAGAATTGATACGGCTCTCGGAACGAGAGTCCGAAAGCAGATAAAAGATATTCTCCGCATCAATATGGGGGAGCTTATTGGTCAAATCATCATATCCGAGAATTCTGTCCGATATGATCAAGCAGTCGTACTTTGTATCTAGATCAAGCTCACTGCCAATCTTAACGGAATTAAAAAGCTCGCTTGCGCTAAAGGAGTTATATAGCTGTATGTCATTGCAGATCAGCGTGACATTCATTTTCATGATTTGTCCTCCTAGTGATATACAATAATAAACATCATCCCATCAGCTACTCTTTTTTCGAGGGCCTTCATCTCTTTTTTTGTACATGCAATTTCAACAGAACCAATCTGGGAGGTTCCATCAAATCTTTTTCTTTCATCGGCATCCACAACCTCGCGGTTAGATGCATCTTTTACGTATAAAACAGTGGTCGAGAGCACAGGAGCGTCCAAGCTTAACCTGATAACTGATTGATCTGAATAGGTATTTATCTCATCTTCTGATTTGGAGGCATTGACATGAAGATTTTTCTCTATATTTGAATCAATTTCATAAATATCGATATCGTCTCCTCGCCGCATAGAAGACGGAACCGCGTAAATCCAGGTGTTTGGGATTTTAAATACGGCTTTGTCTCCGGTCACCGCCAGATTTTCTTTTGTAAAATATTGATCTGAGATTTGTGCGTTTTTCGGAATGAATTGCTTGGCAGCCACACCATAAAGCGCCTGCTGATCTGAAGCCTCAAGGCTTCCCGCAATAATCAGATCGGTATCCACTTTGGCGACAGCAAAATGCTTTTCCGGCTCTATAAGGGTTCCTTCCTCAATATCCATGACCGCAATAAGTACGGGCTTGGTTGCAAAAACAGCCTGGCCGTAGGCCATCCATAGATACATGGCCGCTACCGACGTAGCCATAAAGGCAATACCAATAATACCTCTGACTTTTTTTCTCCTCACTCTTAAGTTGTCTCCTTCCACAATTTTTAAATAAACCGAAAATTCAACAAATTATGAGTAATTTTTCATTTATTTTAGCATAAATTTCTATAAACTACAAGAATAATTATATTGTAGCTTTTTTTGATTGTTCTAATATTTTTTACTACTGCTGTGAAGAAGAGAATGTTCTTGAAATTGCTGTGTGGTTAGAATTGCAAAATTTTTTCAAAGGCAAGCCGCGCACTTTTATCCCTTAGATAGATGATTCCGCAATATTGAAATCCATTCTTTAAAAGCAATTTCTGCATGGATTTGTTGTCCTCATGGGTATCGACCCTAATACTTGAAACACCTCTGGCCTGACACATTTCTTCAATATTTTTTATGACGACGGAGGATAAGCCCTGCCCCTTATAATCGCTGCCGACAGCCAGCCTGTGAATAACCGCATATTGACTTTGGCTGATCCATTGGCCATTATAGATGGTGTCATAGGTTTTTTCACCATCAAAAGAAACCGCCACTACGGCGACAATGATATGATCCTTTGCCAGGACATAGCCATATCCTGCATCAATGTCCTTTTTGATTGTTTCCTCGTTGGGATAATTATTCTGCCACTGGTCAATGCCCTGTTCTTTAAAATAGGTCTGGGCCTGCCCGATAATATGAAGAATCGCTGTTATATCCGAATTGGTTGATTTTCGAAATTCCATTGCCTTATGGTTGCAATATTCTGCAAATTTTCCCCCATTTTTAAAATCAGTATACTATGACGGCCTTTCTTATTCAACTGGG
>DOHN01000155.1:2826-4746 GCA_003535195.1 Ruminiclostridium sp. | reverse complement strand
GTAAGCGGAGCAGGATTGCTGGCTTACCCGAGTAAAATCCCGGACGGATTTTCTCGAGGGCACACTTTATTCACTCTACAGTCACCATGCTTAGGACAAGAATAAAAACGCAGCCGGCTTGTTTCAGCCGGCTGCGTTTTTAAACCAAAAGGTATCATATCAGTAAGGTCTATTATCCTAAACAGTAAAAATACTTTGTACATCCATGAACGAAAATCAGTCCAATACTGATTTTATCTGAAAAAAAGATAAAATTTTGCATGCCCCTTCTCTATTAAGAAGGGACACTGCCAGTCCAATATCAGCCACCGAGATAAGCCTTCTGAACTTCACTGTTTGCCATGAGATTCTTACAGGTATCGGACATGACCATCTCACCGGTCTGCATAACATAACCACGGTTCGCCGTAGACAATGCAATCTTGGAGTTCTGCTCAACAAAGAGCACTGTGGTGCCCTCGCGGTTGATTTCTTTGATAGCCACAAATATTTCCTTGACAATGAGGGGTGCAAGGCCCAAAGAGGGCTCATCAAGCAGCAGAAGCTTGGGTCTGCTGAGCAGGGAGCGGCCGATAGCAAGCATTTGCTGTTCGCCGCCGGACAATGTGCCGCCCATCTGGCTGCGGCGCTCTAAAAGACGAGGGAAGCGCCTGTAGACATCCTCAATATCTTTCTTGATGTTCTGAGTATCCTTTCTCAGATACGCGCCCAATCTCAGATTTTCCTCTACAGTCAGCTTGGAGAATATACGCCTGCCTTCCAGTACTTGGGCGATTCCGAGAGCTGCCACTTTGGAGCCAGAATAGTTCTGGATTTCCTCTCCTTTGAAAAGGATCTTTCCTCGGATTCCCCTGCGTTTGGTAAGACCGGAAATAGATTGCAGGGTCGTGGTCTTACCCGCGCCGTTGGCGCCGATCAAAGTGACCATTTCACCCTCATCCACATACAGGTTTATACCATTAACGGAATGAATATTTCCATAATAGTAATGAAAATCAACTAGTTCCAAAACCTTTGCCATTAATCGTCACCTCCCAGATATGCTGCGATAACATCGGGATTCTGCTGTATCTCATTGGGCAGGCCTTCGGCTAGAAGCTTACCATTGCTGAGTACGTAAATATAGTTGCTTACATTCATTATAAGTTTCATATCGTGCTCCACAATAAGTATGGTAACACCCATGTCAATGATCTTTTTGAGTAATATGTCCAGCTCCGCCTTCTCGGTGGTATTCATACCTGCGGCGGGCTCATCCAAAAGGATGATTTGGGGCTCACTGGCCAGTCCGCGTACGATCTCCAGCAGGCGCTGCTTACCATAGGAAAGGCTGGCTGCGGGAGCATCGGCATATTCTTCCAAGCCCACAAACTGCAACAGCTCATAAGCCTTTTTATGGATCCGCTGCTCTTCCTCTCTTTTCTTCTTTGTACTGAACAAAGAATCCCAGAAATTAGATTTCAGACGAGAGTTCATACCTACCAAAACATTTTCCAGTACACTCATTTTCCAGAAAAGATTGATAACCTGATAGGTACGAGTGATGCCGGCTTCGTTAATCTGGAAGCCTCTTCTGCCCTCCAAATGCCGGCCGTCTAACAGGACCTCGCCGCTGGTAGGCTTATAAACACCGCTGATACAGTTGAACAATGTGGTCTTTCCCGCCCCGTTGGGGCCGATCAAGGCGGTGATTTTATTGGGCTGGACACGAATGCTGACTTCATTTACGGCAATTAATCCACCGAATCTAATCGTAACCTTATTAGTTTCCAGCATTATTCATCACCATCCTTCCGGGCTTCAGCTTCGGCCTGAGCGGCTATTTCAAGTTCCTTCATAGCCTTTTTTCTCCGCCTGTTGCTAACCAAATTCTTAATGCCTCCATTGAGCCCTCCCGGCAGCGCTACAATAACAACGAGC
>DOHN01000155.1:1537-2695 GCA_003535195.1 Ruminiclostridium sp. | reverse complement strand
AATAACAACGAGCAGCAGTATGCCATAGAGAAGCATCTGATATTCCTGCAGCGGACGAATACATTCCATGAGCACTTCAATGCTTGCGACACCCAATATCGTGCCTAAAATGGATGCTGTCCCGCCAAAGAGCAGCATAGTAAGAAACAGAACAGACTGTTTCTGCATGGAGGTTTCAGGACTGATGTACTTTATCAGGTGAACATACAAAGCACCTGCAAGCCCTGTGAGGAATGCGCTTACCGTAAAGGCAATGATCTTGTGCTTACGGACGTTGATGCCCATGCCGTCTGCTGCGTGGGTATTCTCCCGGATTGCCAGGAATGCACGGCCGACGCGGGAGTTGATCAGCGATATTTTGCCAATCAAAATCAGCACAACAAATGCAAGCAGGAAGAAATACCACCTTAAGTAGTCTTCACCAAGGAAGCTGATGCCGACTACATTGATACCCTTGTAGTCACGGGTAAATCCGCCAGGCGAGGTGTACAGGAAATAGTAGGTGATCTCGCCAAAGGCCACTGTGGCCAGGGAGAGGAAGTGGAATTTCAGCTTGGATGCCGGATAGGCAAGCAATGCACCTAAGAGCGCTGATAAAATTGCTCCAGCCGGAATGGTCAGGTACAGGGGAAGGCCGAAGTATATATTAAGTAATCCCGTGGTATACGCGCCCACTGTAAAAAATGCGGCATGGCCCAATGAAATCTGGCCGCTGTATCCAAACAGGATATCAAGGCCTGTAACAGCCATTATGTAGATCAAGATAATACACATAATTAATAGCGGGTATTGATTGCCCACTACTATCTTTACCAAAAAAGGCATCACACAAAGCAATATGGCTAATCCGACAATGGTCGGCAGTTTATTCTGTTTTTTTATGGATTCCAAAATTCATTCCCCCATTCTTTCGTCACTGATTAAACGTCATGTATAGCTTGCTCGTTGAATATACCAGTCGGCTTGATAAACAAAAACAAAATCAGTACGGCATAAGCAATGAGGTTTTTATAAGTACCTGTCCAGTAGCCCGCCACAAAGGTCTCAATCAACCCTAAAATTATACCGCCAATCATAGCGCCATAGATATGCCCATAGCCGCCTATAACTGCGCCTGCAAACCCTTTACGGCCAATTACGGATCCCAGGGTTGAGTAA
>DOHN01000155.1:0-1375 GCA_003535195.1 Ruminiclostridium sp. | reverse complement strand
GCCCAAGGAGCATACCGGCAATCGAAGCAATAGCCGCAGCAAGGCCCCAGGTAATACCGGTAGTCAAAGAAGAGTTAATGCCGCAGGATTCGGCCGCCATAGGATCCATGGCAGCACCGTGCATTGCTATGCCGAATATAGTCTTGGTCATAAATAAATGTAACATCAACATAAGTGCGAGGGAAATGAGTAAGCAGGCATAGGCCTCTGTCTGAGCAGTTATGCCGAATATGGTAAGCGTACTTACCCCGAATACCTGCGGGAATCTTAAAGTTGTGGTACCGAACACTGCCTGCATGGAGTTCTGAATAATATACGAAACCGCAATGGTGGCCAGAACGATATAAATAGGTATCACGTTCTTGTCCAGTAATGCGCGTATAACACCTCTTTCCAATAAAACGCCAACAAGGAAGGCGCATATAAAGGTGAGCAAAAATGATATAAAGAAGGGCAGATGCATAATCCTGAAAAACGTTAGGCCAAGGTAGGCTCCTAAAGTGATCATATCGCCCTGTGCAAATGTCATTAACCCAGATGCTCTGTAAATCAGGCTGTAGCCCAATGCAATCAGAGCATATATGCCCCCTATTATCAGCCCATTGATAAGCAAAATTTTAAACATGATGTTCCCCCTTTTGTCCTAAGCTGACTTGTAAAGCTTTAATAATATCACCAGTTAGCTTTTTGCAGCGGTGACATTTATCGATAGTCATCTTTCATATTCGCCTTCGGAGACTTTGTCTCCTTTGGGACCTCTCATATTATAATAGAAGCGGGCAAATCACAGGGTGTTTCGCCCGCTTCAGACTATCAAATGCTATTTAGGTATTCTTTACTAAGGATTAGCGATCGCGTCCGGTAGCTGTTTTGTAAGCCTCATATCCACCGGATTTCAGCCAGTCGTCAAGAAGGAGGTTCTTTCCATCCACCAGTATGAAGGAGTAGAATTCGCTGTAGCCTTCACGGTCGCCCTTGGTGTAATCCAAAGTACCTCCAAGGCCATCAATCTTAACCTTGTGTGTAGCCTCACGCAGAGACTCGCTGTCATTCTTTCCAGCTATCTTGCTAGCTTCCCACATAGCCATCATGGTATCCCAGCCGCGGTATGCGGATTCATGGGTCGGGCACTTGCCGTATGCTGCATTGTAGCGTTCCAGCATACTCTTCATAATGGGAATTGTGCACTCATCTACACTATTATATGGTACGTAGGGATAAACAAATGCAATGTAATTGGAGTTTTCAGGGCCGGCAACTTCCTGATAAGCGGTAGAGAAACACTCTTTGCAGGCCAGCATGCCCTTATAGCCCATGTTGCGCAGCTGTTTAACGAAAGGTCCGAAGGTATCGCCAATCAGGGACATAAAGACGA
>DOHN01000120.1 GCA_003535195.1 Ruminiclostridium sp. | reverse complement strand
CTGTGCAGGCGGAGCGGTTTATCCTCCCGCAATAACCGACTTTGTCTTCATGGTGGATAAGACAAGCCATATGTTTATTACCGGCCCTTCTGTTATTAAGGCCGTTACCGGTGAAGATGTCACCTTTGATACTCTGGGGGGAGCGGGCACCCACAACACTAAAAGCGGTGTAGCGCATTTTGAATGTGCGGATGAGGAGAGCTGCTTCAACCAGATTAAAAAACTCCTTTCCTATCTGCCTGAAAACAATCTCGGAGATCCCGAAAATATTGTTTCCGGTGATAATGTAAACAGAATGGATACGGAGCTAAATGAAATAGTCCCGAATGATCCGAATAAGCCGTATAATATGTTGAATGTCATTACCAGGGTAATCGACAGCGGTGATTTCTTTGAGGTGCATGCGGGTTTTGCAAAAAATATGATTGTAGGTTTTGCACATATTGGCGGAAAGTCGGTAGGCATTGTAGCCAATCAGCCCAATGTTTCGGCGGGTGTACTGGATGTGGATGCCTCGGATAAAGCGGCACGTTTTATCCGCTTCTGCGACGCCTTTAATATTCCTTTGGTAAGCTTTACCGATGTTCCGGGATATTTGCCCGGTGTCAACCAGGAGCACAACGGGATTATCCGCCACGGGGCGAAGCTGCTGTATGCGTTTTCTGAAGCGACGGTTCCTAAAATCAATGTCATTGTCAGAAAGGCCTATGGCGGTGCGTATATTGCAATGAACAGCAAGCATTTAGGAGCTGATTTGGTGCTGGCATGGCCTACGGCTGAGATTGCTGTCATGGGGCCTGACGGAGCCGCAAATATCATCTTTAAGAAGGAGATCGGCCAGGCCGATGATCCTGCGGCGTTCAGAAAAGAAAAAATACAGGAATACAGAGATAAATTTTCCAATCCGTATGTAGCTGCCGCAAGAGGCTATGTGGATGATGTTATTGAACCCGCACAGACCAGACAGCGGGTTGCAAGCGCTTTGGACATGCTGGCCGGCAAACGCGAAACAAGACCTTCGAAAAAGCACGGGAATATTCCCTTATAAGAAACGGAATAAAATCAAAACGAATATGACGTTGGAGGAATATTGATATGAGAAAGTTTGTTGTGAATGTAAATGGAAATAGCTATGAAGTAGAAGTTGAAGAAGTAAACGGCGGCAGTTACAGCCAGCCTGCTCCGGCGCCGGTAAGCGCTCCTGCTGCGGCACCGGTCTCTGCTCCGGCTCCTGCTCCTGCACCAGTACCCGCATCTGTACCTGCACCTGCTCCGGCTCCCGCACCAAAGGCCCAAGGACCCGAAGGCGCTGTTAAGCTGACAGCTCCCATGCCGGGCACCATTCTGGATATTAAGGTCAATCCAGGGGATTCCGTGAAAAAGGGAACCCTGGTGGTTATTCTGGAAGCCATGAAAATGGAAAATGAAATTTTTTCTCCTGAGGATGGCACCATTGCCACCATTAATGTTACCAAAGGACAGCAGGTAAACAGTGGAGATATGATTTTAACCATTAATTAATGAGGCAGGGAGGGATTTTAAGCCATGGGAATAAAAATAACTGATACCAGCTTGAGAGACGCGCATCAGTCCCTCATTGCGACTCGTATGAGCACCGATGAGATGCTGCCCATTGTCGAAAAAATTGACAAGGTCGGCTATCATTCCATAGAATGCTGGGGTGGTGCTACCTTTGACGCCAGCATGAGATTTTTAAATGAAGATCCTTGGGACAGGCTTAGAAAAATTAAAGCCAAAGCCAAGAACACAAAACTTCAGATGCTTTTAAGAGGACAGAACCTTTTAGGCTACAAGCACTATGCCGATGATGTGGTGGACTATTTTGTACAGAAGGCTGTTGCCAATGGCATGGATATTATCCGTATTTTTGATGCATTGAATGACCCGAGAAATGTGGAAAGATCCATTAAGGCCTGCAAAAAAGAAGGCGGCCATGCTCAGGCTGCGTTCTCCTATACGATCAGCCCCTTTCACAGCCTGGAGCAGTTTGTAAAGGATGCCAGGACCTTTGAGTCGATGGGCGCTGACTCCATCTGTATTAAGGATATGGCCGGGCTCTTAACACCCTATAATGCTTACGATCTTGTGAAAGCACTAAAGGAAAATGTCAAGATACCCATCCAGCTCCATACCCACTATACCAGCGGCGTCGCTTCCATGACGTACCTGAAGGCCATTGAAGCCGGAGTGGATGTCGTGGACTGCGCCGCCTCTCCTTTGGCCATGGGCACATCCCAGCCACCCGTAGAACCTTTGGTGGCGACGCTCCGGGGAACAAAATATGATACGGGCTTTGATCTGAACTTGCTCAGCGAAATCGCTGCCTATTTCCAGAAGCTTCGTGAGGCTTACCTGAGCACCGGATTACTCAATACCAAGGTGATGGGTGTGGACATTAACACCCTGATTTATCAGGTGCCCGGCGGTATGCTTTCCAACCTTGTTTCCCAGCTGAAGCAGGCAGGCAAGGAAGACCAGCTTCTGGATGTGCTGCATGAAGTACCGAAGGTCAGGGAAGACCTGGGCTACCCTCCTCTGGTTACGCCTACCAGCCAGATTGTCGGTACGCAGGCGGTTTTAAATGTCATCATGAACGAGCGCTATAAGATGGTTCCCAAGGAAACCAAGGGCCTTGTTAAAGGCGAATATGGAAAGACCCCGGCCCCCATTTCCGATGAGATCGTCAAAAAAATTATCGGAGATGAAGAGCGCATTACCTGCAGGCCTGCAGATCTGATTCCCAATGAGCTGGATAAGATCAGGGAAGAAGCTGCCGAATACATTGAGCAGGATGAGGATGTATTGACCTATGCCATGTTCCCGCAGGTTGCAAAAAAATTCTTCGAGTATCGCAAAGCCCAGAAATATAAGATTGATTCGGATATGGTGGACTATGAATTCAGAGTTCATCCATTAGGTTAAGCGGATATCCTTTAAAGTGACGCAGATATTGACAGACAGTAGAATCTACTGTCTGTCAATTGTTTTTATATACTAGCCTTACTATTCATTTTTCCTTATCCCATCGGAATCGATCTCATACCCGTCAATTTTGGTGCTTCTGGCAAGGGAGCCGTCGGCATTAAAGTAATACCATTTGCCGTCGATCTGGAGCCATTTGCCGGATACCATGATGCCGTTCTTGGCGAAGTAGTAGGCCTTATTGTTGCCATTGGCGCCGATGTCCCACCAGCCTACCAGCATGGTATTGCCGGAGTAATACCTCCAGTTGTCGCCGTCCTTGACCCAGCCGGTTTTCAGTGTGCCATCGGTGTTGAAGAAATACTTCACGCCGCCGATGGTCTGTGTGCCGGTGAGGGCCTTGCTGTCCTTGTAGTACAGGTACTGTCCGGCGCCGTTCAACGCCCAGCCCTGTGCCGTGGCGGGGTCGATGGTCAGCTTGATATAGCGGTGGAGCAAGGAGGAAACCTCTGCGCGTGTGGCACTCTGCTTGGGATTGAACTTGTTGCCGCTGCCGCCCATCATGATGCCTGCCTGATGCATGGCCGTGACAGCCGTTTTGTAAACGCTGCCGATGGCGGAAGTGTCCACATAGGCTGCGGCGTTGCGAGTCACAGGCAGGGTGTAGCCGGTGGCTTTTGCGTAGTT
>DOHN01000020.1:16059-16257 GCA_003535195.1 Ruminiclostridium sp. | reverse complement strand
TTTGCCATGTGTTTCCCTCCTTGAAAGATATACAATAATGTACTTTGTATACACAATAATACACTTTTTGTCCTTATTCTAATGGACCTTCGCTAATATTATATCATAATTTTTTCTACCCACAAGCACAAAGTTAAGACTTTGTGAAAAGATAAACCAGCGAAATGGAATACAATCTATACATTTGTATTATACCAC
>DOHN01000020.1:15658-15922 GCA_003535195.1 Ruminiclostridium sp. | reverse complement strand
ATACATTTGTATTATACCACTGCTGTAAACACAGAAATAGCCCTTGGTACAAACCGGTTATTTTGATCACGGCATTGCACAAGCCAACATATTATGATATATTATATGCTGGTTAAATTTTAAACAAGTTTAAAATACATTTAATGGAGGCTATCAACATGGCAAAATTAGTTGGTAATGCAATTTTTGGCCAATCCGGCGGACCTACATCCGTTATTAATGCAAGCGCTGCCGGCGTCATAACCGAAGCCCTGAAAAACGACT
>DOHN01000020.1:15279-15524 GCA_003535195.1 Ruminiclostridium sp. | reverse complement strand
TAAAACGACTGTATTCCAAAGGTGTTTGGTGCCGCGCACGGAATTCGCGGTATACTGGATGAAAAGTTTTACGACATGTCCCAGGAAGATCCGAAAGAGCTTGAGCTTTTAAAGACCACTCCTTCCTCTGCTTTGGGTTCCGTTCGCTATAAGCTTGCAGATCCTGACAAAGATCCTACGGACTATAACAGGATGCTGGAAGTTTTCAAAAAATACAACATCCGTTATTTCTTCTATAACGGCGG
>DOHN01000020.1:0-15130 GCA_003535195.1 Ruminiclostridium sp. | reverse complement strand
CGGCGGCAACGACTCCATGGATACCTGCAACAAGATCAGCAAGTTTATGCAGAAGTCCGGCCATGAATGCCGTGTTATGGGTGTTCCCAAGACCATAGACAACGATCTTTACGGAACAGATCACTGCCCGGGTTATGCAAGCGCCGCTAAATATGTGGCAACCTCAACCATGGAAATCTACCATGACGCCCGTGTTTATGATACTCCCATGGTATGCGTGCTGGAGGTAATGGGAAGAAACGCAGGATGGCTTACAGCTTCGACCGCTCTTGCAGCTTACAAGGGTGCCGGTCCGGATCTGATTTACCTTCCTGAAATTGAATTTGATATGGATAAGTTCATCGTTAACTGCAAGAAAATTTTTGAAAAATCAGGCAAGCTTATTGTTGCAGTTTCCGAAGGCATTAGGGATAAGAACGGCAAATATATCTCTGAGTACGGCTCTGACCTGGCCAGTGAAAAGGACTCCTTCGGCCATGCACAGTTGGGCGGTACCGCTCAGGTTCTCGCTGATATATTGAAAAAAGAGCTGAAGTGCAAGACCCGTGCCATCGAGTTCTCTCTTCTTCAAAGATGTGCTGCTCACCTTGCTTCCGCTACCGATGTCGAAGAGGCATTCACTGCAGGGCAGAAGGCCGTTCAGTGCGCTGTGGATGGCACAACCGACCACATGGTGGCATACGAGCGGTCTGAAAAAGACGGCAAATATGTATGCAACTATGTTCTCGTAAACCTTGATAAGGTTGCAAATACTGAAAAAGCTGTTCCCCGTGAGTGGATCAATAAAGAGGGCACAGGCCTTACCCAGGACTATATCAACTACGCCCTTCCTCTTATTGAAGGCGAATCCAAGCCTCCTATGGAAAATGGCCTTCCCCGGTTTGCAAAGCTCAAGAAGGTTTTGGCAAAAAAATAATCGGATAGACGACAAACAAGTAAGGCGCAATGAATTGATTTCATTGCGCCTTCACATTTAATGCTTCATTTAATGTTTAATTTCTTTGCCCGATTCCAGCTCATTGATTCTGGCCTGGGCGTAGGAGGCCAGCTTTGACCCGGGTTCGGAGGAAATAACGGTATCAAAGCAGCGGATAGCTTCTTCTTCTGCATCCTGTTCACTGGGGGACTTGGACAGAGCGATGGCCTTCCCGCCATAATAATAGATTTCGGCCATATTGGACGGAGTCAGGCCAAGTTCTTCGATAATGCGAATCACCATTTTATACTCGTCGGCCGACTGCTTATAAACTTCGGGATCTCTGGCATTGGCGTTAGAGGCATAGATCTTTTTTGCCGAACTATACAGCTGGGAAACAGCCTTTGGCTTGCATTCATTATTGAGGGCAATAATTTCAGTTTCTATGGGTTCGGGCAGATCAAGGCCTGACAGGTCCTTCTCTATTTCCTTCACCACATCCATGTATTTTCCTGCCTCGGCCAGATTCTGTAAATTTCGCAGGATAGCGCTCCACTTTCCATATTGGTCCATTTCGTTTCTAAGCTGATTTTCGGTTTTCCTGGCTGTTTCGAGATCCGTCATCAGTCCATCCAGTTGCCTGTTTAAATCAAGATTCTCGGCTTTAAGCTTTTCCATCTGCTGAGATTCGTTGACAGACCTCCCTAAGCGGAGCACAACCGGGCTTTGATTGGGAAGAAAAAGCCACAACAGGCAGATACACAAAACTCCCAACACAAAACCCACTATGTATTTGAAAAAATATGGCGGATCGCGTTCGGGAGAAAGGCCGCTGCTGATCCAGTTCATCCACGCAATGGCCTTAGCTGGACTTTTAGTTTTACGGTTGTTTTTTGCTTTCGGCAGCTTGCTTTTGTCTTTATCCGGTGAATCGCTTCCATCCATTTGCTCCAGATAATGCATTGCGCGAATACTGTTATCGTCCATTTGTATGACCCGGTTGAACATTCCGCGGGCATTCTCTTCCTCACCCAGATTAAGATAGCATACCCCCATTAAATTCATGGCTTCATAAAACGCCGGGTAAACCGAAACAGCTTTTTTCAGAGCAATGATGGCAATATCTTCATTTTTGTTTTGTATGTCTTCAAGTGCTTTGTTATAAAGCTCTATAGCATATTTCATATCATCGGGTATTTTCCCGATTTTTTGTTCAACACTTTCCAGATCGATGGAGCTAAAGTTTGAAAGTTCCTCACTGATACTTAGCATGACACCCTCCAGAATTTTAATTTTAGTTGTAATAAACAGGCCTTCATAAAAATAAAAGGTACAGCTATATTATAACATCTTTTTTGTATAAAATAGGGTTATATTGTCAATTTATTCTTAAATTTATTGTATTTAAGCACCGGATTAAAACTAATCGTCCTTCCCGCAGCACTTCTTATATTTCTTTCCACTTCCGCAGGGACAGGGGTCATTGCGCCCAACCTTGGCCGCTTCACGCTTTATTGGGGTTTTGGGCGTATTTTCGCCATGGGAAGCAGAAATGGGCTTTGCCACCTGCTCCCGAGTCACCACTACATTTTCCTTGCGTATGCGGAACAGCATTTTAACCGTATCCTGCTGAATATTTCGGATCATTTCGTCGAACATCTCAAAGCCTTCCCGCTTGTATTCAACAACAGGATCGTGCTGGCCGTAGGCCCTCAAACCAATGCCATATTTCAGCTGATCCATGGCGTCGATATGATCCATCCACTTTTCATCAACGGTCTTCAGAAGCGCGCGTCTTTCAAGCTCCCGCATGACATCGGAATTGAATTCGGCTTCCTTCTCGGCATACAGCGAATGAGCCTTTTCCTTAATCATCTCTTTCAACTGGGCTGCGGTTATTGTATCAAGATCAATGGATTTTAAATCAAGGGTATCGGCCGGCAAAAAAACACTTTCGGCATATTTGACCATGGCGCTTAAATCCCAGTTATCCGGAATATCGCTTTCGCTGCAATAGATATCCACGATGTTTTCCGATATGTTATCGATCATTTTTATAATGTTTTCATTGATGTTCTCACCGTTTAATACGGTTGCACGCTCAGAGTAAATAACCTCGCGCTGTTTATTCATGACATCGTCATATTCGAGGACATTCTTACGTCTCTGGAAGTTGATGCCCTCTATCTTCTTCTGGGCGCTCTCAATGGCATTGGAAAGCATTTTGGCTTCGATGGGCTGATCTTCTTCAAGCCCGAGCGCTCCGACCATCCGGTCCATTCGCTCGGAACCGAACAATCTCATGAGATCGTCCTCAAGGGAAATATAAAAGCGGGTCTCGCCGGGGTCGCCCTGACGTCCCGAACGGCCGCGGAGCTGGTTATCGATACGCCGTGACTCATGCCGCTCCGTACCGATAATTTTTAAGCCTCCCGCCGCAATCACCATTTCTTTTTCTTTATCAGTTTCTATCTTATACTTTTCATGCAGTTCCTTGAAAATTTCACGAACCTTTAAAACCTCTTGGTCGTCGGTTTCGTTATAGCTGATAGAAGCCATGATCAGAGGCTCTTCCATACCCATTCTGCGCATTTCCTGCTTGGCCAGAAATTCGGGATTGCCGCCAAGCTTAATATCGGTACCACGTCCCGCCATATTGGTGGATATGGTAACTGCTCCATATTTTCCGGCCTGGGCTATGATTTCGGCTTCCTTCTCGTGGTACTTGGCATTGAGGACATTATGCTTAATGCCATTTTTCTTCAGGATTCCGCTCAGCATCTCCGACGTTTCAATGGAAATGGTGCCTACCAGCACAGGCTGGCCCTTTTCATGACTTTCTATGATATCTTCCACTACCGCCGCAAATTTACCATTTTTGCCGCGGTAGACCACATCATCGTTATCCTTTCGGATAACAGGCAGGTTGGTAGGAATGGGAATAACGTCAAGATTATAAATCGCTCTGAATTCCTGTTCCTCAGTTTGAGCGGTACCGGTCATGCCCGCAAGCTTTCCGTACATTCTGAAATAGTTCTGGAAGGTAATGGTGGCCAGCGTCTTGCTCTCATGCTCCACCTTCACGCCTTCTTTGGCTTCAATGGCCTGATGGAGCCCGTCGGAATACCGGCGGCCATACATCAGGCGGCCGGTAAATTCATCGACAATAATAACTTCGCCGTCCTTGACCACGTAGTCCACATCATTTTTCATGAGTCCGTGGGCTTTCAGACCCTGATTAATATGGTGAAGCAGGGTCATGTTTTCAACATCAGAGAGGTTTTCAACGCCAAAATAATTTTCGGCCTTTTTGACTCCCCTGGCTGTCAAGGTCGCCGTATGGGCCTTTTCGTCAATGATATAATCAGTCTCTTCCTCGTCCCCCAGCTCTTTGTCGTCGGTCTCCTTAAAGACCATTTTGGAAAGCCTTCTGACAAACGCGTCTGCTTTCTGATAAAGGTCGGTGGATTTTTCGCCCTGGCCTGAAATAATCAAAGGAGTTCTGGCCTCGTCAATTAGAATGGAGTCCACCTCGTCCACAATGGCATAATGAAGAACTCTTTGAACCATGTGTTCCTTGTAGACCACCATGTTGTCACGCAGGTAATCAAAACCGAACTCATTATTTGTTCCATAGGTAATATCACTGTTATAGGCGGCTCTCCTGGCGTCATTGTCCATATCGTGCACAATGACTCCCACCGATAGCCCCAAAAAGTTATATATCTTTCCCATGAGCTCGGCCTGGTATTTTGCCAGATAATCGTTGACGGTTACTAAATGTGCTCCCTTTCCGGTCAAAGCGTTTAAGTAAAGGGGCAGCGTTGCGGTTAATGTCTTTCCTTCACCGGTTTTCATTTCGGCGATACGGCCCTGATGAAGAATAATGCCGCCGATGAGCTGGACCCGGAAATGTCTCTCACCTATCACTCTTGCAGAGGCTTCCCGCACCGTTGCAAAAGCTTCGGGCAGGATGTCATCCATGCTCTCCCCCCGGGCCAGACGGTCCTTAAATTCCTGAGTTTTTGCTCTCAGCCCGCTGTCTGTAAGTTTTTGCATATCGGGTTCCAGGGCTTCAATTTTATCTACAATAGGTTTAATTCTCTTTAATTCTTTTTCGGAATATCTGCCAAATATTTTTTCCAGTATATTCATTTACTCTGACTCCTTTTTTGATAAGCGGCTAAGGGCAAGCCTATAGCCATCGGCTCCATAATTCAGGGCCCGATTCACCCTGCTGATGGTCGCCTCGCTAGCTCCTGTTATTTCATGAATTTCCTTGTATGTCTTTTTTTCAGTAAGCATTTCTGCTACGGCAAAACGTTGAGCGAAAGCTTTGATTTCAGTAATTGTACCCAAATCCTCAAAGAAATTATAGCATTCTTCAATATTCTCAAGATTTAATATGGCCTCAAATAACCTGTCGGTTTGCTGATCTCTGAGTTTATTGTTCACTTTTCTTCAACTCCAATTTCTTTTTTAAGCATCGCTTTATAAGCCCATTTGCTAAAGGGCAAATGCAATTTATAGATATTATTATACAGTATTTACGCCCTATACTAAAGGATGTTATGTATTTCGTCCATTCCTCCGCATATTAAATATTTATTACGCCGGCAAAAGTCAAGAATATAGAGGCTGTCCCTCATCCTTAGTTCGTAATCGGCAGCTCCGCAATCCTGCTCCGCTTACACACTTTAATATCGCTCACGGCACCAAATTACGAATTACGGGTCCCTCCGGTTTTCCTTGCCTGACTTGAAAAATTAGGCTATAATAAAGCCACCTTATTTAGTTTTCGGAGGCAAAAATGACAAAATCCGGTGTTGCGGCCCCCCTGGGATTCAGAGCCTCAGGCGTGGCCTGCGGCCTTAAAAAAAATGGCGGCTATGACCTTGCAATGGTTGTATCCGATATTACCGCCCAAGCAGCAGGTATTTTTACCACCAATGTTGTCAAAGGGCACTCTCTAATGTGGTCCAGAAATCATATTAAAAACGGAACCGCCAAAGCTGTTGTGATTAACAGCGGATGTGCAAATGCCTGTGTAGGTCCCCAGGGCGATATGGACGCCGCGGAAATGGCCAGCTGCGCAGCCGGGCTGGCAGGGTGCGATCCCTCTCAAGTAATGCTGGGTTCTACCGGAGTAATCGGCTTCCGTCTGGACATGGACAAGGTAAAGCGAGGCATTGAAGAAGCGTTTAGCACCCTCTCCTATGAGGGGGGAGCAATGGCCTCTAAGGCTATCATGACCACCGATACTTTTCCAAAGGAAGCATCGGCCTCCTTTGTCCTGAGCGGAAAGACCGTTTGTATCGGCGGAATGGCAAAGGGCTCAGGAATGATTCACCCCAATATGGCCACCATGATTTCGGTCTTGACAACCGATGCCGCTATCTCTCATAAACTGTTGGATAAAGCGCTCCGAACTGTTGCGGATTCTTCTTTTAACCGAATTTCGGTGGACGGGGACACCAGTGTTTGCGATAAGGTTCTCCTTTTAGCAAACGGAATGGCTGGCAATGCTCCAATTGAATCCGAAGGACCGGCCTACGAAGCATTTTGCCAAGCTTTATCGGAGGTGTCGGTAAGCCTTTCCAAAATGCTTGCAAAGGACGGAGAAGGGGCCACCAAGCTTATAGAGATTCGCGCGGAACATTGTAGAAATAAAAACGATGCTCATCTTATCCTCAATGCTGTCGCCAAATCACCCTTGGTCAAGACTGCCATTTTCGGTCAGGATGCAAACTGGGGAAGAATTTTCACGGCGGCGGGGTATTCCGGTGCTAATTTTGACCCGAATATTGTCGATATTTATTTAGGAGACCTTTTGGTCTGTAAAAACGGTGTCGCTTTTCCCTTTGATGAGGGCCTGGCCTTAGAAATTCTGAAAAAAGAAGAAATCACAATTTTACTGGACTTTAAGGCTGGTGAGAGCTGCGACAGGATATGGACTTGTGATTTATCAATGGATTATGTAAAAATCAACGGTTCCTACAGGAGCTGAAATTAAGCGGAAAAGGCAAATGGAGGTAATCTTACATGGGCATACAACAGCTTATTAAATTTCATGTAGGCGATGAGGCGTTCGGAATAGAAATCACTCAGATCTATCAGATCCTGAAACCTCAGGAGATTTTCAAGGTTCCCAACACCCCGCCTTTTATTGAGGGTTTATTGAATCTCAGAGGTACGGTTCTGACTGTTTTTAACTTGCGGAAGCGCTTTAACATGCCCGACAGGGAAAATGATGAAAACACCCGCATCATCACTGTCAATGTGAACGATTACCTGCTGGGCTTTATAGTAGACAGCGTGACTGAAATCGTACGTGTACCCGATGAGGAGATCGAGAGTACACCGCCCTCCTTGGTAAACTTTGATCGAAGGTTTCTTTCGGGGGTTGCGAAGGTTGAGGACAAGCTGATCCTTCTTTTAAATTTAAAAGAGATTCTGACCCCTGATGAAGAAAAGCAGGTCAAGAATATTGTGGAGCAGAATAAAGCTGAAATCATTAAATAGCAAAATGTTCAAAAAAGTCCCATGAATGACGGCAATTCTTCGGGCATATCTTTATTACAGTGATCCATAGGGATCCTTCCATGAATATGCCTGGAGAAATTTTATGCTGTATAAGTTTTCATTTTTTCTAAAAAGAAGATTGAACCGGCGGCGGAGGCTGGCGGGGGCGCTTTTAGCCGCCGTACTGATCACGGCCGCCCTGTTTTTTTATGCCTATTCCATTGAACCCCACTATTTTTTAACCTTCGGCAACAGGCTCTCCATTTTGACACCCTCCGGTTTTAGCATGGGACAGCATTATGACTTTAGCGATCTCTCCTATGAAGCTGCCGCCAAAACCCAGGGATCTGGCAGTACCGGAGAACTGGTATTGCCCCGTCCCGATAATCGGATGATTGTTTTTAAATATCCCGAGGTTGTCAAATTAGGGCGCCCTTCCTACCTGGGAAGCGACATTACACAGAGCGTGGATTTCACCGTAACAGATCCAAAAGCCAATGGTCTTATTCAAATATGGGTGCTCTCAACCACTTTAGAGGAGTTTCTTGAGACGTCAAAAAACTATTCCGCCATCGATTATTTAAGCTTTGAAAGCAAAAAAGAAAAAAGAGGATCTCTATCTTACACCCTCTGGGATTACACCTTCAAAAGCGGCGATAAAAATATCCGGGCCCTTGAGGCATTCTATGATGATAAGCCCTATATGTACCGCATCAGTATTTTTATAGATAATGCGGAATACAGCGAAAAATTCCAGTCTCTTTTTGATGGAATCGTCGGTTCAGTTACAGTAAAATAATACTTTTTTCAGCATTCACGTATTGGTGCGAGCCGGACTAAGTTCCGTCCATCGCGCTTGGCTTGATATAAAGCATCATCAGATGTTTTTATCAGTTCGGTAGGTCTTCCCGCAGAGGCCGGAAAAGAGGACACGCCGGCGCTGATGGTCACCGAGGCCGAGATGAGCCGGTCCGTAATAGAAAGGCCTTCAATTCCCCTCCTAAAATCCTCCGCCTTTACCCCTGCCTGGTCCAATGTGGTATGGGGCATCAGCACCACAAATTCCTCACCGCCGTAACGGGCGAAGATATCTTCCTCTCTGAGATTCTTCATGACATATGCCGAAATGGATTTCAGCACAAGATCCCCGAACAAATGGCCATACCGGTCATTAAACTCCTTAAAATAATCCACATCAAAGATCACCAGGGAAAGGTCATAGCCCTGGGCCAGCGCCCTTTCATACTCCATCTCCAGCGCATCCTGGAAGAAAATACGGTTGTAGGCGCCTGTCAGCCCGTCCAGCCTTGCAAGATCCTGCATTTGCTTATATAGCCTCGTATTTTCGATGGCTACGCTCACCTGCTGGGTGATAATTTCCAAAAGTCTTACATTTTCATTGTCAAATGCGTCCATGATGCGGTGTTCAATAAGTACAATCCCCACCACGTTTCCCTTCACCACCAGGGGCGCGCAAATCAGGGACTGAATATTCCTCCCCTTAGTAAAAGGATATTTCTCGGCGGTCACATTGTTGTCAATCATGGAATGGCCTTCCAAAAAGGGAGGTTTTAAAACATCACTGTTGATATAATCCGATACAACAGCCAGATCCTTTTTATCCCGTATGCTGGAAACCTGCACCCTCAATTTTTGCTTGGTTCCGTAGCACAAAGCAATGGTAGAGTCATATGCTCCCATCACGCCGATGATTGCATCGTTAACAAATCTCAAAAGCTCATTCATATCAAAAATAGACGTGATGGCCTGCGATATCTGCTGCAGGGTAAAAAACTCGGCTACGCTGGAAGACAGCTTTTTGTTGCTGAGCTTCAGCTGATCATTTGCTTCTCTTAATTTGTCATAATGGAGCTGTATTTCTTTTTTGGCTTGTTCCAGCTGGACATACTTATCCCCAAGACGTTCAACGAGGATTTCATTTTCCAGCTGACTTTTCGCATATTCGTCATATATAATGCCGCAAACATAACAAATAATAATAAAGAGTAAATATTGGACTATGATGACGAGAAAATAGCCCTCCTGGGAAAGAGCACCGGAAAAATATGAGTTCCCCAGCCAATGAAGCATCAGCATTCGGGACAGGCCCTGGGTAAGCCAGCCGATTGCAATGTAGCCTATGGTTTTCTTGAAGCCTACATCCAGACTTATGGGAAGAACAGGCATGAATGCGAATATGTAGAAAAATAAGCCGTGATACATGGAGGTAACCAATGAAATTGCAGTCACTATTTTGATAATTTGAAGCACCATATAATGGTTATCTTTTAATTTATCTTTCCTGATGATTTTAAGGTAAATCTGCCCAGCTCTTATATAGACAGCGTAAAGACTTCCCTGTACCAGCAGAAGTTTGGTCACAAAAATCCGGTCCGCAATATAAATCCTGGAAAAGATATCCTCAAAGACTAAGACTAAAAAAATAACCCAGCCAATTACGGTAATCTTTTTCTCAAAATTCGAATCATGCCTGAAGTATTTTCCATTGCGATCCAGCTCATTAACGTCCAAACCCTACCTCCTGAAAATCAGCGGATATTTTATTGTGAATACAACAAGGTTCCCGGGGCCCCGCCAGCAATCTTTGATTGCGTTGATGGGTGGGGTTCTTATTACGAAGTAACAAGGTTCCCGGGCCCCGTCAGCAATCTTTGATTGCGTTGATGGGTGGGGTTCTTATTTTTTCCAGTATATATCAATAAGATCTCCGGCTTTAATCATATCGGTGTAATTTGCATCATTTCCGTTAAGCTTCAATGCAATAATTCCTTCGGGCGCAGTAAGGTCGAAATCTATATAGTTAAAGATATCTATGAACATATAGCCTGTACTTTTGGGAGGTAAATTTATTGGCTTTCCGTTGACTGTAACAGTGATTCCCCCGGGCCAAAAGAGGTCATTACCGGTACCTGCCGAAAATTCCTTCACCATTTCTGAGGCGGCTGCGGTTTCAAGCATTGCGGTTTCAGTTTGTTGAACATCCTCTGGAGCTTCCGCAGGGAACTCTTCCGGCAACTCCTCTTGCACCGCCGTCACCTGATCTCCAGGCTTGACTATGGTTTTTTCATGGCCGGGCATTCCGTTTACTTCAAAGCTGCAGCCCAGCGGGACGAGATCGTATTCCTGCGCAATTTCTTCTAAAGCAAACTCTTGCACAATTTCGACTTCGGTTCCTGATAATATTTTCATATTTAAATCCGCTTCTTCCCCGTTTACAAGGACTTTGGGCCAGATTTCCCTGGTAAGTCCGCTAAAATGAAGAGTGGCCGGCTGGCATCCTCTTACCAGATCTGAAGCCGTAATCTCCGCATCGAGCCCATTTTCGGCAGGAGTTACAGAAATTGTGTCTCCTGGGGAAATTCGTGCATTAAGGCTTGAAGAACTACCGTTCAAATAGATTTCAGCCGGCTTTCCCAGGCTGCCCCGAACGGTTTTCTCGTGGCCGTTTATTGTGAATTTAATGCTTCTGCCCGATCTGCATATCATCTCATCAGCACTGAACCCTGCAAGAATTAGCGCATCAGATACTGTCATCCGGCGGGAATTATACATCCGTACCTTTTTTTCATTGACCGTCACATAGAAGAAGTCCTGGCCGCCGCTCATCGCAGTGGTCACCAATATTCCCAGAGAAGTTATGCTTTCGGGACCTTTTAAAATATCCTCCTCCAGTATGACATTCTTTGCCACGCTTCGATTCCTAATCGCCACGCGTTCTTTGGAGAGGCCTATGATGGAAGCAATGGAATGGGCCAGCCCCTTCACCTGGCTTCCTCCCCCGACAAGGAAGACAGCATTGGGTGCTTTGCCGCCGTTATATTCCAATATCTTGCCGGCAATCGTCCCTGCCAGCTGTTCAATGACAGGCTGCAGGCAGTTATCGATTTCCTCGGGGCTTACAGTGACTGTGTTATCAAGGATGTCGGTAAAAGTAACAGGCTCGTCGGCATTGGACAGCGCAATCTTAATGTGCTCGGCCGTATTAAAATCAACAAGAAAGTTATGAGCAACGGCTTCGGTCAGCTCGTCGCCTGCCAATGGCACCATGGCGTAGGCTGTCACCGCACCGGATTTAGTAATGGCAATATCCGAAGTGCCGGCGCCCACATCCACCAGGGCCAGATTTAAAAGCCGCAATTCCTGCGGAATAGCAAGGTTCAGAGCCGCAATAGGCTCCAGTGTAAGGTGAGTCACTTCAAGGCCGGTGCGCTCTATAACCGAGTATAGGCTGTCTACCACCATATGCGGAAGAAAAGTGGCCAGCACCTCAACCCCCACCTTTGTCCCCCTATGCCCCAACAGGCTTGTAATTATGTAATCGTTGAGATAGTAATTGACAACACTATATCCCACGCAATAGAACGAATCCTTCTCTGCTTCCCCCAGGCTATCTTCTATTTTCATCTGGGCTTTTTGAACCGCTTCCATTTCCAGGGCACTTATAAGCTGGCCGTCTATCTCCAAGCCTTCATCAATTTCGCGCTCAATCCTCATCTGGCAGGTTTTTAAAACACGCCCCGCCGCTGCAATAGAGACCCTGGTCAGCCGGTATCCCAGCTTTTTTTCCAGGGAGTTCTTCACCTTTTCAACGCCTTGAACCACTTTCATAATATCATGGATCTGGCCGTCCATCATCGCCCGGCTTTCATGTGAGACAATATCCGCCCCATGTACGAAAAAGCGCTCATCTTTCTGAACGCCTACAAGACCAATAATGGTTCTGGTGCCAATATCAAGGGCGAAAATAGCATCCTCGGGCATTACACCAGTTGTTTTTTCTTTATTTAACACTAGCAATCCCCCGGTCCTGTTTAATCTTCTTCATTTTAACTTTTTTCTTCCATAATCGCAATATGGCAAAATACTGCATATCTCACATTTCGGCTTGCGGGCCTGACAGATTTCTCTTCCGTGATAAACGAGGTAATGGGAAAAATTTGCCCATTCCTTTCTGGGAAGGATTTTCATCAGATCCTTTTCAATGATGCCGGGATTTTCGGATGTTGTCAGTCCAATCCTTCCGGCCAGCCTTGTGCAATGGGTATCCACAATGACACCCGGCTTATTGAAGATAGTCGATAACAGCACATTGGCCGTTTTTCTGCCCACTCCCGGCAAGGACAGAAGATCCCCCATATTGTCCGGTACCTGGCCGCCGTAATCTTTCAGAAGCTTCAAGCAGCATTCCTTGATATTCCTGGCCTTGTTTCTGAAAAAGCCGGTGGATTTTATATCCTCTTCAAGCTCCGATAAATCGGCCCCGGCATAATCCTCCGCTGTTCTATATTTTTTAAAAAGATCTTTTGTCACAATATTGACGCGGACATCCGTGCATTGAGCTGCCAGCTGTGTTGCAACCAGCAATTCCAGCGGATCGGTAAAATCCAATGAGCATCCCGCATCGGGATAAAGATTGGACAACTCATGCAAGACAGCCGCGGCCTTCTCCTTTTTTCTCAAGTATTGCTCTTCCTTTCTTTGTTTTTCTTTTCCGGTTTTCTTCCACCGCTTCATGATAGAGAGAAATATATTCTTTAGTCGGCTCCTCCCAGGAGGAATCCCTGTCCATAGCCCTATAAACCAGCCGGTTCCATTCCTCCTGATTCCGGTAGCATTTTAAAACCTTTTCCATGACCGTCAAAAGGGCTTCCGCAGAATAGGGTTCAAAGGCAAAACCGGTTCCACGCCCTTCATTGGTTGCTTCATCAATGACCGTATCGGCCAGGCCTCCCGTTTTATGAACGAAAGGGATACTGCCATACCGCATGGCAATTAACTGGCTCAAGCCACAGGGTTCAAAGCGGGATGGCATCAGAAAAACATCACTTGCCGCATAGATTCGCCTGGCTTTTTCATCATTAAATTCCAATTGGACCGACACTGCATCAGGCCGGTTTTCCATCAACTTTAAAAAAGTATTTTCATAATACTTTTCTCCGCTGCCCAGAAGGACAAACTGGCCCCCGCCCTTAAGCACGGCCCGGGCGGCATCCAGTATAAGATCAAGGCCTTTATTGGGCACAAGGCGGCTGACCACGGCAAATAGGGGAACATCGGACACTTCTAAACCCAAATCCTCTTGAAGCTTGATTTTATTCTCCTTTTTTCGCCGGAAGCTTTCTTTATTGTAGTTCACATAGAGCGCCGAGTCTGTTTCCGGATTCCAGTTCGCCGTATTGATACCGTTGACTACACCTCTGACGGCATCATTCCGGGTTTGAAGGACGCCTTCCAACCCAAAGCCGCATTCATGGGTCAGCATCTGCCGGGCATAGGTTTTACTTACGCCGTTGATAATATCAGAATAATGGATACCCGCTTTCATGGCATTAAAACAACCGAAGTATTCCACCTTATCAACCTTGAATACGACATCCTTCACACAAAAAAGTTTAAACACATTTCTGCCGCTTATGCCCTGGTACTCAAGATTATGGATGGTATAGAGAACAGCAATATCGGAAAGTCTCGCCTGCTCCCTTTCATGTTCCCGGAGAAGCATGGCCAAAGGCGCCGTATGCCAGTCATTTAAATGGACGACATCCGGGTACATTTCAAAATGCCTCATCATCTCATAGACCGCCAGGCAGAAAAACGCAAAGCGCTCGGCATCATCCTGGTGACCATAGACTCCGGAACGGCCGAAGTAATGGTAATTATCAACGAGGTAAACGGGAACCGGAACATTTAGTGCCTCACGGACAATGCAGGTTTCATTCCTCCAGCCCATATTGACCGCAAAGTCACCCTTATATGAGGCTGCAGCCTTCATGTCCTTATTTGCCGGAATGACGACACAGACATCCAGCCCCATGCTCTGCAGCTTTAAGGGCAGTTCTCCCGCGACATCCCCAAGACCGCCCACTTTCATGAGCGGAGCCATTTCGGCGGCAACAAATAGAACCTTAAGCTTGCTTTCCATTTTGCACCTCTTTATAGATTTTACCATAAATTTATAAAAATACTCTGCCTATTTATATAAACCCACACCAAATCGAGTAGAGGCTAACCGTAAAAGGCTTCGCCCCTCTCACACCACCAGTACTTACGGTTTTCCGTATACGGCGGTTCAATTTATAACTAAGTGTACTTTGTTGAAGTGGTCTAGTAGCAATACCAGACCTCTTTGTTTTAACCGCTTATTGCTGATTGCACTGTGAATCGTCACCGTTGCGCAAACATATTGATAGCTCTTCCGGCAATTCGCTGTGCTATAGGCGTTCTTATGGTTCGCTCCTAACTTTCGCAAAGCTTTGTATCGGGTTCGTATTTTCTTCCACTGCTTCCAAATAATTATTCGTATACGCTTTCGTAGCTTTTGATCAATTTCTGCTAGCACGGTTTTCATCTTGGCTATGCGGAAGTAGTTCACCCATCCCATCACTAATTGCTTTATTTTTACAAGCCTTACATCCAGTGATACGCTCCAACTTCTTTTTGTCAACGCTTTCAGCTTTCTTTTCAGTTTCAGTATCGATTTTGAGTGCGGTTTGGCTTGATATTTACCGTCCTTGCCATAAAAATACCCGAAGCCCAAGAATTTTATATCTCTTGGTCTGCCTATCCTGCTTTTCTCCGCATTTACTTTCAAGCCGAGTTTGCGTTCAATGAACTCCGTTATTGACTTCATCACTCTTTCTGCAGCTTTCTCGCTCCTGACGAATATATTAC
>DOHN01000050.1:4684-5219 GCA_003535195.1 Ruminiclostridium sp. | reverse complement strand
AAATAAAAGATAAACTGCAATGCAAGTTTATCTTCTGCGCTCCGCAATCCTGCTCCGCTGACGTACTGAAACATCGCTCTGGCGCTCTGGCACTTAAAGGTACTGAACGTTCTTATTGAAAGCCCGACGGCTCCAGAACATGCAGCAATTCGGCGGCGATATCATTGATCAGGCCTTCTCTTGCAAGCCTTGTTCTGGATTTTGCCCTCAGCGTAAAGCCATGGGTTATGGAGTGATTGGAATCCTCTCCCTTTCCGTCACACGCCTTTAGCTCTTCCAAAAATTCGGTGAAATTTCGTATCTTAAATTTATCCATTCCTTTTTCATGGGCATAGCATTCCAGAATACCCACCAGAATATCCTGGTATGTGGATTGGGCCGGAAGGCGGAGCAGCGCCGACGATTCCGGAATAATCCGTTCAAAAAGCATCCGCTTTGGATCCCCGGCCTGAATTTGCAATATTCGGGCCATGGAGTCAATGGTTGTGTCCGGTATTGAAAATAACCACTTCAAGATCAAATCATCATCGGCAGG
>DOHN01000050.1:2973-4482 GCA_003535195.1 Ruminiclostridium sp. | reverse complement strand
GTTAAGATCGTATTGTGATTAAAATTCAAAATACTTCCCAAATCCTCTGAAGGCATAATTTTTATAGTGTTGACATGCTCATCTTGGAGCTTTCTTACCTTGCCTATGGCGAAGGTCCGGATCATCACGATATCCTTATAGCCTTTTCTGACCAGCAGATTGGCAGGCAGGTTATCATAAAACCCTCCGTCTATATAGAATTTGCCGTCAATGGGTTCAATTTTAAAGGCCGGATAATTTGCGCTGGCCATCAAATATTCCGTCATTTTTCCTTGGGGAATATCCTCTTTATACAGCTCGAACGGCTTTAAGTCTGAAACAGAAACCGTGACTATGCCAAAATCGGTGGGAGACCGGCGAATCTTATCCTCGTCGATAATTTGATCCAGAAGCTGCCTGATTCTGCTTGTATCGATCCCTTTGTTCTCAATAATTTCTTTTATTTTGGTTGTTAAAAATGCACGGGTTTCACGGTCGATTTTTTTGTTCAATACTTTTTTGATCTGAGCCTCATCAACCTCAAAAATCAGCGAATTTGAAAGCGACTCCCACATGCGGTAGCCTGCTTCGAAATCGCCCTGCACAATAAGGGCTCCGTTTAGTGCCCCGATAGAGGTGCCTGCCACTCCGTCAAATTGATAACCTGCTTCCAATAGGGCTTTTACCGCCCCCATATGGAATGCGCCTCTGGCCCCCCCGCCTTCCAAGGCTAAACCAAGCATAGTGATACCTCTTTTTCCTTATATTAATGATCTATATATGCCTTTTCAAATAGCTCTCCAATTTTTCCATAATAGACGTAATCCGCTTTCCTGTCATAGGGTGTCGGCGTCTTGTTGATCAAAACAAGCTTATTTCCTTTGTAATATGCTGTCAAGCCAGCCGCAGGATATACCGTAAGTGAAGTTCCGCCTATGATCAGCACATCGGCCCTGGAAATGTGTAAAATGGATTTTTCAAGGATATCGCCGTCCAGACTCTCCTGATACAAAACTACATCAGGCTTTATAATTCCATTGCACGAATCGCATCTGGGGATGTCGGAGCTTTTCAGAACATAATCCAGATCAAAAAACTTATGGCATTTCATGCAATGGTTTCTGTGTATGGAACCATGAAGCTCCAGGACATTTTTACTGCCGGCCGCCTGATGCAGGCCGTCAATGTTTTGGGTAATAACAGCCTTCAGCTTTCCCTGCTCCTCCAGCTTTGCCAGAACCCTATGGGCATTGTTGGGACGCGCATCTTTATAGACCATTTTTGACCTGTAAAATTTGTAAAACACGCTCGGATACGCCATAAAGAAGTCATGGGACAAAATTTCTTCCGGAGAATACCTGTCCTTTGTCTCCTCATTATAAAGTCCGTCGGCACTCCGGAAATCCGGAATATTACTTTCGGTAGAAACACCTGCTCCTCCAAAGAAAACGATATTGTCGGATTCATTGAGAATTTTCCTCAGTTCATTGGTTTCCATCATATACCTCCTCCAAATCACCAGAATATTCC
>DOHN01000050.1:1716-2753 GCA_003535195.1 Ruminiclostridium sp. | reverse complement strand
CTCCCACAATTTAATTATACATCAAGTTGTGGGAGTTAAATCGTAACTATCCGGGTTTATCGTTCATAATAGGTATATCCCCGAAGGCCGTTATCATACGCCTGCATGATTTCTTTTCTGTCACTGGCCGTGATAAGTCCGTTTTGAACGGCCTCCTCCGCTTTTTCACGGAACCGCACCAGCATGTCCTTGGGTTCATATTCAACATAGGAGAGCACATCGGCCACACTGTCGCCGCGGATTTCTTTGACCAGGTCGTAGTGGCCATCTGGGTTTATTCTTACACTGACAATATTGGTATCTCCAAAGAGGTTATGAAGGTCTCCCAGCGTCTCCTGGTATGCCCCCACCAGAAATACCCCCAAATAATAATCGTCACCGTTTTTAATCTCGTGCAGGGGCAGCGTATTCCGGACATCATGCAAATCGATGAAGTGATCGATTTTTCCGTCACAGTCACAGGTAATATCGGCGATAACGGTATTTCTCTTGGGCAGCTCCAGCAACCGGTGCAGGGGCATAATGGGAAACAACTGATCAATGGCCCAGCTATCGGGTATGGACTGGAATACCGAAAAATTGCAGTAGTAAATATCTGCGATAGCACTCTCAATATCTTCCAGATCCGGCGGTGGGTTCTTCATTTTGGCCTTTTCTTTGGCGATCTGGTGTATGGTATTCCAAAATATTTTCTCGGAAAAGGACCGCTGTCGAAGACTGATGGTGCCGTGCTTAAACATATCACGAATTTCGTCACGATAATAGAGCGCATCATTATAGCACTCCTGGATGTTTTTTAAGGAAAGGGTTTTATGAACATCAAACAGGTTCTTGATCTGCTCCGGGGTATCGTCATAAAGCTTATCAGGGATATCATATTCCTCAAAAATTTCAACATCCAGTACATTAAACAGCAATACCGAATGGTAAGCAACCGTTGATCTTCCCGATTCGGTCACAATGACCGGGTGCGGAACTTGACCGGGATCCAGTATGGACATAACGGCTTCGACAATATCGGTGCAATACTCTTCAAC
>DOHN01000050.1:1197-1366 GCA_003535195.1 Ruminiclostridium sp. | reverse complement strand
CAGCATGCCCCGCTCCTTCAGGGTGTCCACAATGGATATGACTTCGGACATATTCAGGCCGAATATGCTCCTGTCTCCCCCGGATTCAGTCCAATGCCCGCCGGCTTTGGCAGAGAGCTTGATGCGTATGCCGATATTGGGCGGAACACCCAAAGCCTGGGAGCGTTCA
>DOHN01000050.1:583-1087 GCA_003535195.1 Ruminiclostridium sp. | reverse complement strand
GATATTGGGCTGAACACCCAGAGCCTGGGAGCGTTCAAGGACCAGATCAAGCTCACCCGGCATCTCTATAACAAAAATACAGTTAAAACCCATTTTAACCGAATACAGACCTAAATCAATAAATTCTTCATCCTTATACCCGTTGCAGACCAGGCAGGCTTCCTTGTCTTTCATTACTGAAAGAGCGGCAATCAATTCCGCTTTGCTGCCCACCTCCAGGCCGTGATGGTAGCGCTGGCCAAATTTGGTGACCTCATAAACAACCTGCTGCTGCTGATTGACTTTTATCGGGTATACGCCCCTGTACTCCCCCTTATAATTAAGCTTTTTCATCGCTTCCCCAAAGGAGTTGTTGAGAAAAGAAATCTGCGCATCCAGCAGGTTCTCAAAGCGCAGCAAAACCGGCATTTCAAGCCCCCGCTCACGAATGCCTGAAATGATATTCATAAGGCTGATCGCAACAGAATCATTGTCCTTATAGGGATTGACCATTACCTCACCCTG
>DOHN01000050.1:0-228 GCA_003535195.1 Ruminiclostridium sp. | reverse complement strand
TCAACAAGGGGAAAAAAATGCTACACCTTCGATTCGTAATATGACTAAAACAAAAAAATAGTTCTATGCGGTGTGCCTATAAAAAAGCCTGAGAACCCCCAATTAACCGGGATTCTCAGGCTTCGGGCCCATTCTTTTATTGCTTTGTTGAAGCGCCCTTGAACAGCTGCGGTTCAAATACAACCTCGCGGTCAAAATAATCGGTATGGTTTATTTTTTTTATCAGCA
>DOHN01000128.1:24843-27783 GCA_003535195.1 Ruminiclostridium sp. | reverse complement strand
GTCACCGCCTCCTACTCGATTGATTTTACAAAAAACCTGAATGGGGAGAAGAATTGAAAAGCTATAAAACGATCCAAAAGGAAGGTACCTATATCCTGGAAGAGAGACGTTCCCGCTTTATCGCAAGGGCCAGACCCGTGTCCGACGAGCAGGAAGCCGTTTCTTTTATCCAGTCCGTCAAAACATCATGCTGGGATGCAACCCACAATTGCTATGCCTATTCGGTGGAAACCGACGCCCTTTATCAGCGCTACAGTGATGACGGGGAACCGCAGGGTACGGCGGGGTTTCCTATTTTGGAGGTCATAAGAAAAAGAGAGCTTCAGAATCTTGTGGTGGTGGTAACAAGATATTTTGGCGGTATTCTTTTAGGTGCGGGCGGCCTGGTCAGAGCTTACGGAAAAGCCTGTTCTGGTTCTCTTGATGCAGGGAAGGAGATTTTTGTAAAGCCTTGCCTTGAAATTGAAATACCGATAGAATATCATTTGGCTGGAAAACTTCAGAATGCTCTGATCAATGAAGGATTTATTCTTGGCGGCACCAATTATACGGAGGAAGTGACTTTTACCGTTTATTCCCCAAAAGAGAGGCTGGATTTTCTTGAAGAGCAGATAAGGGAGATAACCGGAGGGTTATTGAGACTGGAAGTGCTGGGAAATAAAAATATTCGGCTCGACAAGGGCGGGAAAGTTTTAGAAGATATATTATAGATTTAAAAAGATAGGGGTGTTTTTTTTATGTCGGGTCATTCCAAGTGGGCAAATATTAAACGTAAAAAAGAAAAGACGGATTCCCAGAAGGGGCATCTGTTTACAAAATTAGGGCGGGAGATCGCCATTGCGGTAAAAAGCGGGGGGCCGGATCCCGTATCCAACTCAAAGCTCCGGGATGTCATTGCAAAGGCTAAATCCAACAATATGCCCAATGATACCATACAGAGAAGCATTAAAAAAGCCGCCGGAGAAGGTGACGGCGCCAATTATGAGGTCATTAACTACGAGGGCTACGGTCCTTCTGGTGTTGCTATCATATTAGAGGCGCTGACCGATAATCGGAACAGAACCGCCGGTGATGTCCGCCATCTGTTCGACAAGTTCGGCGGCAATATGGGAACAACGGGATGCGTATCCTATATGTTTGATCAAAAGGGCCAGATCATTATTGAGAAGCAGGATGATGCCGATGAAGATGAAATGATGATCACTGCTTTGGATGCCGGGGCGTCGGATTTTCTGGTGGAAGACGAATATTTTGAAATCCTCACCGAACCGGAGGAATTTACAACGGTTCGAGAGAACCTTGAAAAAGGGGCCTTTGAATTCTTATCGGCGGATGTTACCATGATTCCTCAAAACTATGTGAAGCTGACGGACCCCGAAGCGGTTGAAAATATGGAAAAGCTTATTGAGCGCCTGGAAGAGCTGGATGATATACAAAATATCTGGCATAACTGGGAGCAGGAATAGGAGGCTTTTAAATTGGATCAGGTGAAAAGAGAGCTGAGCGGTACCGAAATATTGAAGCTGATGCCCCATCGATACCCTATGCTGATGCTGGACAAGCTTACGCTTCTCCCCCGGGAGGGAGCCACTCAGATAGAGCCCGGCATGAAGGTGGCAGGGATAAAAAATGTAAGTTTTAACGAACCTTATTTTCAAGGACATTTTCCCGAAAAACCTGTTATGCCCGGTGTTTTAATTGTTGAGGCCCTTGCGCAGTGTGCCTGCGCCGCAGGCTTGCTCCTGGAAGAAAACCGCGGAAAGCTGGGGCTTTTCACAGGGATTGAAGGAATGAAATTCAGGCGGCAGGTTTTGCCGGGAGATGTGCTTTTACTGGAAGCGGAATTCCTGGCCTACCGGAGAAATATGGGCAAAGTGGCCGTTAAAGCGTCTGTGGACGGTTCTATTGCCGCCCAGGGCGTGATCCGCTTTGCAATGGTGGCGCCTGACGGCAAAATAGACTAAATGGAGTAACAGATGGCTATATATGCAATCTCAGATCTTCACCTCTCATTTGGGACGGACAAGCCCATGGATATATTCGGCATGCACTGGGAAAACCATGCAAAGCGGCTGCAGGAAAACTGGCTTCGCATGGTCGGGGCCGATGACTATGTGCTGATTTGCGGGGATATATCCTGGGGCATCAATCTGGAGGAGGCCGATGTGGATTTGGCCTTTATTGAGGCGCTGCCCGGCAGCAAGATTCTGTCTAAGGGCAACCATGATTATTGGTGGAGCACGGCTCATAAATTTTCATCCCATTTTGAACTGAGAGGCTATAAAACTCTGAATATTCTCCATAATAATGCCTATAAAGCCGGTGATTATACCATATGCGGTTCGAGAGGGTGGAAATCCCCTGATGAAGAAGGGTTCAATAGCGAGGATCAGAAAATTTTCAATCGGGAGCTGGAGCGGCTGAAACTTTCTTTAAAAGCGGGGCAGGAATTAGGCGGTGAAATCATTGCCATGCTGCATTATCCTCCCTTTGACAGCAGGCACCGTCCAAACGCATTTGCTAAGCGGTTGAAGGAATTTGGCGTCAGAACATGTATTTATGGGCATATCCATGGAAATGCTAATGAATCATGGAAGGACGAATGGATAGATGATATCAGATACCATCTTGTGTCTTGTAATATTATAGGATTTTCCCCTATAAAATTGCGGTAAAAATGGGATAGTATTGGCATCATTTTTTCACTGTGATATAATTTAATAGTTTATGATAATATGGCGATACACGGCGTAATTGTTCCATGTTATATAGAAAAACTTGTACATAATTTAGGAGGATATAAACAAATGAGCGTTAAAATTGAGAACGTCGAGAAAAACGTGGTAAAACTTGAGATTGAGGTTGACGCAAAAGTGTTTGACGATTGTATGAATAAATCGTTTAACAGAAATAAATCACGTTTTAACATTCCCGGTTTCA
>DOHN01000128.1:17683-24725 GCA_003535195.1 Ruminiclostridium sp. | reverse complement strand
CGTTTTAACATTCCCGGTTTCAGAAAAGGCAAAGCTCCTCGCAGTATGGTTGAAAGATATTATGGTGAACAGGTTCTGTATGATGATGCCATTAACTTTGCCTGCGGCGAGGCCTATGACCATGCAATTGATGAAAAGGACATTCACCCCGTCAGCAGGCCCGAGATCGACATTGTTCAGGTCGGCGGCGGCCAGGACCTGATTTTCACAGCTACCGTTACCGTTTTGCCCGAGGTGGAGCTGGGCGAATACAAAGGCCTTTCTGCAGAAAAAGAGGAAGCCGTTGTCACCGATGACGATGTGGAAGCAGAGCTGAAAAGAGTTGCAGACAGAAATTCCAAGTTGATCGCCATTGAAGATCGTCCTGTTCAGGACGGCGATACAGTGAATATTGACTTTGAAGGCAGTGTCGACGGTGTTCCCTTCGAGGGCGGCACAGCCAAGGGATATACGCTGGTCATCGGCTCGGGAAGCTTTATACCGGGGTTTGAGGATCAGCTGGTCGGCGCAAACTTGGGCAGCGAGATGGATGTCAATGTTACCTTCCCGGAGGATTACCACAGCGAGGAGCTGAAGGGCAAAGCTGCCGTATTCAAGGTAAAGGTGAACGAAATAAAGTTCAAACAGCTACCTGAGATCGATGATGAATTTGCTTCCGATGTCAGTGAATTTGAAACCCTTGAAGAATACAAAGCCGATATACGGAAAAAGCTGACCGAACAGGCTCAGGCCAGAGCCGAAAGAAAGTTTGAAGACGATATTATCAAATCGGCAGTGGACAATGCCGCATGCGATATTCCAGAGGTTATGGTCAATAACCGCCTGGATGATATGATGCGCCAGCTCGACATGCAGCTTCAGTATCAGGGTCTCAATCTGCAGGGCTACCTCAAGATGATGGGTATGGAGGAGAGCCAGGTAAGAGCCGACTATCGTGAGAATGCCCAGCGGGATGTGAAAACCCAGCTTGTCATGGATAAAATTGCCCAGACAGAAAATATTGAGGTAACTCCCGAAGAATATGACAGCGAGCTTGCCAGAATGGCAGAAAGTTATAAGCAGACCGTGGAGGAAATGAAGAAACATTTACATGAGGACGATATAGAATATATTAAGAATTCAATTGAACGGAAGAAAACTATAGCCCTGCTTGTGGAAAGTGCAAAAGCATAAAACAAATTTGGGAAAACAGGTTAAAACCACTCTTGGAGTGGAAATCTATTAGAAAGAAATAAAATGGAGGTAATTCTCATGGCATTAGTGCCCTATGTAATTGAGCAAAGTAGTAGGGGTGAACGTTCCTACGACATCTATTCAAGACTTTTAAAAGATAGAATCATTGTTTTAAGCGACGAGGTAAACGATACAACTGCCAGTCTTATAGTTGCCCAGATGCTGTTTTTGGAAGCTGAAGATCCCGATAAGGATATCCAGCTATACATAAATAGCCCTGGAGGTTCCGTAACAGCGGGATTTGCTATTTATGACACAATGCAGTATGTAAAATGCGATGTTTCAACCATTTGTATGGGGATGGCAGCCAGCATGGGCGCATTCCTTCTGACAGCAGGCGCCAAGGGCAAGCGTTTTGCCCTTCCCAACAGCACCATCATGATCCACCAGCCTCTTGGCGGGGCTCAGGGCCAGGCAACAGATATCAAGATCCACGCGGAATGGCTTTTAAGGGTAAAGACACATCTCAATAAAATATTGAGTGAGAGAACCGGTCAGCCTCTTTCCAAGATAGAAATCGATGTGGAGAGAGATTACTTTATGGACGCCTCAGAGGCGAAAGATTATGGCTTAATCGATCAGGTGATGGAGCGCAGAGTAACGGGGTGATGGTATGGCAAGATATGATGAAAAAAAGCAGGTAAAATGCTCATTTTGCGGAAAAACTCAGGAGCAGGTCAACAGAATTGTAGCAGGTCCCGGCGTATATATCTGCAATGAATGCATAGAACTTTGTTCCGAGATCATCGAAGAGGAATTTGACGATGACCGTGTTGAACAGACTTTGGATGAAATTCCGAAGCCCCATGAAATAAAAAAGGCCCTGGATGAGTACGTTATTGGTCAGGATAAAGCCAAAAGAACCTTGGCCGTCGCCGTTTATAACCATTACAAACGTATTGGCAGTGACGCAGGCAGGAATGACATTGAGCTTCAAAAGAGCAATATACTTATAATGGGCCCTACCGGCAGCGGTAAGACCTATCTGGCTCAGACGCTGGCGAAAATACTGAATGTCCCCTTTGCTATTGCAGATGCCACCTCCCTGACAGAGGCCGGCTATGTGGGCGAGGATGTTGAGAATATTCTGCTGAAGCTGATCCAGGCGGCCGATTATGATATTGAACGCGCTGAAAAAGGCATTATTTATATTGATGAGGTGGATAAGATTTCAAGGAAGTCCGATAACCCCTCCATCACCAGAGATGTGAGCGGTGAGGGCGTCCAGCAGGCGCTGCTGAAGATCCTGGAGGGAACCATGGCCTCGGTTCCGCCTCAGGGAGGACGGAAACATCCCCACCAGGAATTCATACAGATTGATACGACAAATATTTTATTTATCTGCGGCGGTGCCTTTGATGGCCTTGAAAAAATCATTCAGAGCAGAATAGGCAAAAAGTCGATGGGCTTTGGCGCAGATATTGAGAGTGAGGGGGAAAAGGATCTGGGTGAATTATTTGCCCGGGTAAATCCTCAGGACCTTCTAAAATACGGTCTTATCCCTGAGTTTGTCGGCAGGCTGCCCATTACTGTTTCCTTGAGCCCGCTGGATAAGAATGCTCTCATTGACATTCTGACAAAGCCGAGAAATGCGCTGGTAAGACAATATAAAAAGCTTTTCGAGTTAGATGGCGTTCAGCTGGAAATAGATGAAAACGCATTGGATGCCATTGCTGACCGGGCCATTGAAAGAAAGATCGGCGCCAGAGGACTTCGGGCCATCATGGAGGATATTATGCTGGATGTGATGTATGACATTCCTTCACAGGATAATATTGAGAAATGCATTATTACGAGGGAGACTGTTGTGAATAATCAGCAGCCTGATCTTGTTATGGGCGAGCAGCGTAAGGTGCTTCCTCCGCCTAAGAAGAAAAAACGGGAAATCGACCCGGCGTCATAAACTAAACAAAAAAGCAGGAGTGCCGCTGATCTTTGCGGCACTCCTTTTTTCATTGGATTGATGTTCTTAAAGCGAAACTTTGCTATTCCAGATTTAAACGCCTGCTCAGAATATAATTTGTGACAAAAAAGAATATTGCCGATAGAATTGTACCTGTTATAATACCCAGCCAAAACAGGCTTTGCACAAAAGCAAGCACTTCCGAAGGCGCCGTTTTCACCACAAAGAGGTCGTCGCCGTATAATTTAATGATCAGAGTGGGAAGGGTGATCTGAAGAATGGTATAAATACCGAAATATGCACCGATGGAAGCCATTATTCTGTGCCGGTTAAGAAGGTGCCCGATAGATATCGACACGTAGATCATCAGGATATTGGCAATAAGAAATATTGCGATACATATAGGCACCTGGATGGCCAATATGTTGACGCCTGATCCCAAAACACTGTAAATTTCTTCATATAACAAGCTTATAGCCTGTACAAAGGATGAAAGAGAAAATTCCCTCATGGATATAATCAGTATGGACAGGATTGCGAAAAAGGTGCTGAGCACTGTCCACAGCAGGGATACAAGGAGTTTGCTCACAATATGCTGCCAGATTTGAGCGGGCAAAGTAAACATCAGATAACCTTCATCGTTCAGAAGGTTTTTATAAAACCGCTGGATCATTACAATCAGGGTAGTCACAAATGTGCCGATGAGAATAAATACATATAGGCTCATAGTGATGGCGGCCGGTACCCCGAATTCGCCGGGTGATACGGAAAAGCAGTTTATGACTCCGAATAGGATCAGAACAAGATAGATCGGCAAAAATGTCCGCGCCGTGGCTTTTATTTCATATTTCAAAAGCTTTTTTAACATTTGAATACCTCCCTGAACATAGCATCAACAGATTTACCCTTCTGGTCCCTGATATCATCCACCGGGGAAGTAAGAAGAACCTGACCTTCCTTAATGAATATAACATGGTCCAGTATTTTTTCTATATCTGAGATTAGATGAGTCGAGATCACCACGGTTGCATTTTCGTTATAATTTTTGAGGATGGTGTCCAGAATATAATCTCTTGCCGCCGGGTCAACGCCTCCGATGGGCTCATCCAAAAGATACAAATCCGCTTCCCGGCTCATCACTAAAATGAGCTGAACCTTTTCCTTGGTTCCCTTGGACATTGTCTTTAGCCGGTCTCTTCTGTCGATATTCAGTTTCTTTAGCATGTCATATGCTTTTTCCTCTTTAAAGTCCGCATAAAAATCTGAAAAAAGCTCAATGATCTGATAGACTCGCATCCAATCATTCAAATAAGTCTTTTCGGGAAGATAGGATACAATTTTTTTTGTTTCGGTTCCGGGCTTTTTCCCATCAATCAGGATCTCTCCGGTTGTAGGGGTAAGAAGTCCGGTGGCAAGCTTAATGATGGTAGTTTTTCCGCTGCCGTTGGGACCTAAAAGCCCCACAATCTGCCCCCTGCCGATTGATAAATTTACTGAGGTTAAAGCATGGGTGTGCCCAAAGCTCTTTGTGAGGTTATTACATTCAAGGATAGCATTCATTTTTTTATCTCCTCCAGCATTTCGGTGATAAGAATAAGGGTCTCCTGCTTTTCAAAGCCGAGCATCTGCATCTTTTCAATAAATTCAGAAATTTGATCCCGCGCCAGTTTGCTTTTTGAATTCTTAATCATTTCTTTATCCTCCGTCACAGATCGCCCGCTGGTGCGGTGCGTGATGATAAGCCCGTCTTCTTCCAGCTTTGCAAGTGCCCGCTGCATGGTATTTGGATTCACAGAAGCCTCTTGAGCCATATCCCGAACGGAAGGCAGTCTGGAGCCGGGCGGGTATGTCCCGGAGAAGATCTTCAGTTCAATTTGCTCAATGAGCTGAGTATATAAGGGCCTGTCAGATTTTAAATCCCATGTCATGTTATCGCTCCTTTGTACCACTGTATTAAGTGACTAATACAATGATACAATAGAATATATCTATTGTCAACACTTTTTTAAGAGGGACTTCAATTCGCGCCGCTCCGCAATCCTGCTCCGCTTACGCACTTTAATATCACTCACGGCACCAGTAGGGAGTACTGAAACATGACTCTATCGCTTTTAACTAGGAGCGGCTTTTGCTCCTGCAAGCCGTTTTTCCCTTTGCATTAAGAACAAATGTTTGCTAAAATAAGCAAAGAAATATTTAATTTTGATGACAGCACACAAATTAGCATAATCCATGCAAATTTTCCCTTGTTTTGGACAATATAATTCTAAATATTTACCTGGGGAGGATTATGTAATGATTAAGAAAATTATGGTATCATTATTAAGTATTTCTTTAATAGCGGTTCTGACCATTGGATCGGTTATTCCGGGCTTTGCGCTGGCAGCTGTGGGTCTGTCGGCAGGGGAGAGGCCTCCGAAAGCGGAGAAGAAAGATCCGGTACAGCTTTTGAAAACAGGATTATGTGATCTGTCCCTGAAAATGGAGGCTGGTTCCAAAGCAAGCTATTCCTCGGAGGATGGGGCAGTGACCATCGAGGTCCTGAAAAGCAATGAGGATTTTTTGGCCAGTATAGCCGCAGATACAAAAATGATATCCATCACGGATATTCAGGATATAGGAAAAATCATAGAGATGGCAAAAAACTATCTGGAGCCTGTCTTTACCGGAGAACAGACCTTGGCGTTGGGCAGTATACTTCTGGGCGATGCCTATATTCAGAAAACGCAGGGGAAAGACAAAATTTTAATTGCTAAAAATTATGATGGTATTTCCATTACAGCATCAGGAGAAATATCCACCGGCCTGTTAAAGGTGGATATTAAAAATACACTGGGAGTGAAACAATGTCAGCTAAACGAAAGCAAAGCTACGGAAATGAAAGTATTACCTCGTTAAAGGGTGCGGACCGCGTCCGGTTAAGGCCGGCCGTTATATTCGGGTCAGACGGGTTGGAGGGGTGCCAGCATTCGTTCTTTGAAATCCTGTCCAATTCTATTGATGAAGCCAGGGAGGGCCACGGCCGGCTTATACGTGTCACCCGCCATAGGGATTATTCCATAACCATAGAGGATCAGGGGCGTGGTATTCCTGTGGAATATAATCAGAAGGAAGAGCGATATAACTGGGAGCTGGTCTTTTGCGAGCTCTATGCCGGCGGAAAATATTCCAACAATACCGGGGAGAACTACGAATTTGCGTTGGGGCTAAACGGCCTTGGCGCCTGCGCTACCCAATACAGCTCCGAGTTCATGGATGTGACGGTTTTTCGTGACGGCTATAAATATGAGCTTCATTTTGAGCGCGGAATCAATATCGGCGGCTTAACAAAAACAAAATTCAATGCGGAGCATACGGGCACTATTCAGACCTGGAAACCGGACAGGGAAGTTTTCACGGATATCCGGATCCCGGCTGAATTTTTTAGGGACACTCTCAAGAAGCAGGCCGTGGTCAACGCCGGACTGGTCTTTGAATTTACCGATGAAGAGAGCGGGACAACAGAAACCTTCCTTTATGAGAATGGTATCGTTGACTATGTCCAGGAATTAAACGGTGATAGGGGGATAACGGCCCCGCGCTTTTTTGAGGGGGCGGCCCGGGGCAGGGACCGCGACGATAAACCTGAATACAGGGTGAAGATGCAGATCGCGTTCTGCTTTAACAATGAGATCAACACCATTCAATACTATCATAATTCCAGCTGGCTGGAGTATGGAGGAGCGCCGGATAAGGCGGTTAAGGCCGCCTTTGTCAATGAGCTGGACAAGTATTTGAAAAATAACGGCAAATATAATAAGACGGAGAGCAAAATAACTTTTACCGATATTGAGGACAGCCTTATTCTTATTACCAATACTTTTTCTACCATGACCAGCTATGAAAATCAGACCAAAAAGGCCATCA
>DOHN01000128.1:17270-17552 GCA_003535195.1 Ruminiclostridium sp. | reverse complement strand
AAATCAGACCAAAAAGGCCATCAGCAACAAGTTTATTCAGGAGGCCATCACTGATTTTCTGAAACAGCAGCTGGAGATCTATCTTATTGAAAATAAAGAAGAGGCTGAAAAAATAGCCGCTCAGGTTCTGGTCAACAAGCGAAGCCGGGAGTCCGCCGAGAAAGCCAGGATTGATGTGAAGAAGAAGCTCGGCGGCTCCATGGATATCTCAGCCAGAGTCAAGAAATTTGTCGACTGCCGGAGCAAGGATATCGCAAGGCGTGAGCTCTACATCGTCGAGGG
>DOHN01000128.1:16874-17122 GCA_003535195.1 Ruminiclostridium sp. | reverse complement strand
GACTCGGCGTTGGGCTCTGTTAAAATGGGGCGGGACAGCGAGTTTCAAGCAGTCATGCCTGTCCGGGGAAAAATACTCAACTGTCTTAAAGCCGAATATAACCATATTTTTAAGAGCGAAATTATTACCGATCTCATCAAAGTCCTTGGATGCGGCGTTGAAATCAGGACCAAGCATAATAAGGATTTGAGTTCCTTTGAGTTTGAAAATCTGAAATGGGATAAAATCATCATCTGCACCGATGCGGA
>DOHN01000128.1:16471-16763 GCA_003535195.1 Ruminiclostridium sp. | reverse complement strand
ATCATCATCTGCACCGATGCGGATGTGGACGGATATCAAATCAGGACATTGATACTGGCTATGCTTTTCCGTCTGGTTCCTACGCTGATAGAAAGAGGAAAGGTTTACATAGCCGAATCGCCTCTGTTTGAAATTGCCGCCAAGGGCAAGAACTATTTTGCCTATACGGAACGGGAAAAGGCTGACATACTGGCATCTCTAAAGGATCAGAAAGTATCGCTCCAGCGTTCCAAGGGCCTGGGTGAAAATGACCCGGACATGATGTGGACGACCACCATGAATCCTGAGACCC
>DOHN01000128.1:16076-16358 GCA_003535195.1 Ruminiclostridium sp. | reverse complement strand
ACCACCATGAATCCTGAGACCCGCCGGCTGATCAAGGTGGTGCCTGATGATGCCAGCGAAACTCAAAAGTTTTTTGACCTGCTTTTGGGTGATAATCTGCAGGGGCGCAAACAGTATATTTCCGATCATGGCCATGAGTATATGGAACTGATTGATGTAAGCTGAGAATTCCGGCCTCTACAGATTCTTATACGAAAGGATTTTATTTATGCAGGGAAACCATGTCGAACAGAAAATTGTAGATACACTGAAGATTAATTATATGCCCTATGCCATGAGCGT
>DOHN01000128.1:13760-15960 GCA_003535195.1 Ruminiclostridium sp. | reverse complement strand
TATATGCCCTATGCCATGAGCGTCATTGTATCCAGAGCCATTCCTGAGATTGACGGCTTAAAGCCCTCTCATCGAAAGCTGCTGTATACGATGTATAAAATGGGGCTTTTAAAAGGGCCGAAAACAAAGTCCGCCAATATTGTAGGCCAGACCATGAGATTGAATCCCCATGGTGATATGGCCATATATGAAACCATGGTCCGCCTTACCACGGGCAATATGTCGCTTCTGCATCCCCTGGTGGAGTCCAAGGGCAATTTCGGAAAGGTGTATTCCAGAGACATGCGCTTTGCCGCGCCTCGTTATACCGAGGCTAAGCTGGCCGATATCAGTGAGGAATTGTTCCGGGATATGGATAAAAATGCCGTGGATTTCATTGATAACTATGATGGCACCATGAAGGAGCCGGTACTGCTGCCCTCGGCATTTCCCAATATTCTGGTGAACCCCAATCAGGGCATTGCCGTGGGTATGGCCAGCAATTTCTGCAGCTTTAATTTGAAAGAGGTCTGTAATGCCACCATCGCCTACATAAAAAATGATGATATCGATTTAATGCGCTATCTGAAAGCTCCTGATTTTTCCACAGGGGGCCAGCTGATTTTAAATGAGCACGAAATGAGAAAAATTTATACCACAGGCCGGGGCTCCTTTAAAGTCAGAGCTAAATATCGATACGATAAAAAGAATAACTGCATCGAAGTTTATGAAATTCCCTATACCACCTCCACAGAAGCCATTATCGAGGCCATCGCCGGTATTGTGAAGGAAGGAAAAATGAAGGAGGTTACCGATGTACGCGACGAAACCGATCTTGCAGGCCTCAAAATTACCATTGATATAAGAAAAAATGCGGATGTCGATGACATTATGAATAAGCTCTTCAAGCTGACTCCCCTTCAGGATAGCTTCGGGTGCAATTTCAACATTCTGATCGATCAAAAACCAATGGTTCTGGGTATTACAGAAATATTAGACCATTGGATACAATTTCGTATGAACTGTATCCGGAGAAAATCAGCCTTTGAAATTGAGAAAAAGAGCGACCGCCTTCATCTTTTAACGGGGTTGTCCCAAATACTCCTGGACATTGATAAAGCCATACGCCTTATCCGGAACACCGAACAGGAGGCGCAGGTGGTGCCTAACCTGATAAAAGGATTTCATATAGACCAGCCTCAGGCTGAATTTATTGCCGAAATTAAACTGAGAAATTTAAACAGGGAGTATATCCTGAAACAAACTGCGGATATTGAAAAGCTGAAACAGGAAATAGACGATTTGAAGGGTATTGTAGCCCGTGACTCAAGAGTGCTGGAAATCATCTGCACCGAGCTTGCAGAAATCTCCCGGAAATACGGGGGCAAGAGAAGGACGGAAATCATATCTGAGCAGCATGTAGAGGAGGTTACCGAGGAAAGCTTTATCGAAGACTATAATGTTCGTATGTTCTTGACCTCCCAGGGTTATATAAAAAAAATATCCCTGATTTCACTGCGTTCTTCAGGGGAACAGAAGCTCAAGGAGGATGATTTCATCCTTCAGGAGGCGGAAACCCACAATAAAGCCGAACTCCTTCTGTTTTCCGACAAGGGTGTGGTTTATAAGCTTAGGATACATGAATTGGCCGACAGCAAGGCCAGTATGCTTGGAGATTATCTGAACAATATTCTGAATTTGGAGGCCGAGGAAAAGATCATTAAGATGTTTGCCACCGATCACTACGAAGGGCATTTCCTCTTTGCCTATGAAAACGGGAAAATGGCTAAAATACCTCTTTCCAGCTATGCTACAAAGACCAACAGAAAGAAGCTTGCCAATGCATATAGCTTAGAATCCCCTCTTATAGATATTTTCTTTCTCGGGGAAGACAGGGATTTTGCGGCTCGCAGCAGTATTGATAAGGTCCTTGTTTTTAATACTTCGCAGATAAACCCGAAAACTACGAGGTCTTCCCAGGGGGTCAGCGTACTTAAGTCCAAAAAGGGCAGCTTCCTGACAAAATTATTGCCGGCAGAAGAGGCCCGGCTTTCCGATCTTGATTATTACAGGGCCAATATCCCGGCCATCGGCTGCTATTTGAAGGAAGAAGACAAGGAAGACCGGCAAATCGGGCTTACGGATATTGACGGGCAGTAGCTTTATTGCGCCATGAGTGAATTAAAGTGTGCCCTCAAGAAAATCCGTCCGGGATTTTATT
>DOHN01000128.1:13602-13733 GCA_003535195.1 Ruminiclostridium sp. | reverse complement strand
AAATCCCGGACGGATTTTCTTGAGGGCGTACGAAACATCACTCATGGCGCTAAATTGCTAAATTATGGATTGAAGATTTCACAGGCGCCCGGGAACCTTGTTACTTCATAATAAAAAAAGCCAGAAAAGAC
>DOHN01000128.1:12898-13482 GCA_003535195.1 Ruminiclostridium sp. | reverse complement strand
TAATAAAAAAAGCCAGAAAAGACATGCACGTTTTTTAGTGATATGTCCAACCCCTCCCTGAATATCTTTATATAAAGATGCAAGCGGGGATGGGAGTATACATGATAGTGTTGGTAAAAAGAAAAAACGCTGTTCTGATTCTTCTTATTTTGTTTTTGTCGGTAGCTATATTCAGCATTGACAGCGGTGTAAGTCCAATTGCTGAAACTTCGAAAAAGAGCGGAGCTGTAATCGTAGTGGACGCTGGCCACGGAGGCGAAGATCCCGGGGTAGTGAGCGATTATTCGGGTATCGCCGAAAAAGATCTCAATCTCAGAATCGCTCAGCTTGTCAAAAACTTTCTTGAGGCAGACGGCTATACGGTAATTATGACAAGAACAGAGGATACTTTGAACTATGCGGCCGGTACAACTAAAATATATGAAAAAAGAAAACAGGATTTGACAGCGAGAAAGAAGCTCATTGATGAAAGCAATGCCGATATAGCAGTGACTATACATATGAACGGATTTAAAGACACAAAGTATAAGGGCGCCCAGACCTTCTTTCCGCCTTCCTCGGTGGATAGCGAAAGACTGGCCAAA
>DOHN01000128.1:12285-12787 GCA_003535195.1 Ruminiclostridium sp. | reverse complement strand
TGGATAGCGAAAGACTGGCCAAAAGTATTCAGAATTCTTTGGTGACGTCGGCGGATCCGGAAAATGATCGCGTAGCTCTCCTGAAAAAAGAGCGCATCATCCTATTCAAGAATTTAGAGGTACCTACGGCTCTTGTGGAATGCGGCTTTCTCTCCAACGCCCAGGAAGAGGCCAAACTTCAGAGCATTGAATATCAGGAACAGCTGGCCAGAGCAATAAAAATGGGCATTGACGATTTTTTCAGCAAAGGCCTTAAACAATAAGGGAAATAGACCGATAAATATATTATAGATTGAGTCATATAACCTATATTTTACAAAAGATGGAGTGAGCAAAGCCAATGTATCTATATTATAGTTTGACTGCTCTTATTATTATCTCTTTGGCATCTTTGTTTTTGTATGCCTTCAGAGAAAATCTGAAACTGCGGCATCTAATTAATAAGTTCAATCTTACTGTATGTACAGCTTTTTCCATGGCTTGCGCGATAGGTACCCCTCTT
>DOHN01000128.1:0-12161 GCA_003535195.1 Ruminiclostridium sp. | reverse complement strand
TCCCCTCTTTTGGCAAAATTCATGGTGCAAAGGCTGTACCTTCCTGTTTTCCTATCTGTGATACTCAGCCTGATGATCTTAAGCGGTCTGTCAGGCTTTGCTTTTTTATTTATAAAAGGCCGTATGGAACTGAAGCTTCAAGAAAAAGAAAATCAGGGACAGATATCTGCCGGGGCTGATGAAGCATCTCATGCCGAAAACGGTTCCCCGGAATCCGAGATATCTGAGATCTCCCGGCATACCGTTGAGGATTCCGGCTTGGAAGAGGCTGTTCCCAGCCTGAAGGAAGTTGCTTCTGCATTGGAAGAGGAACCTGCCCCTGGCCTGGAGGAAGTTGTTTCCGGTCCGGAAGAGGCTGCGCCCAATCTGGAGGAAGCTGCACCCGGCCCTGAGGAAGTTGTTTCTACCTTGGAAGAACCTGTTCCCAGCCTAGAGGAAGTGGTCCCCGGCCTGGAAGAGGTTGCTTCCAGCTCGGAGGAATCTGTTCCTGTCGCGGAGCAAGCCGCTTTGGCTGCGGAGAAAGAACTTTCCGAAGAAAAAGCCCCGGTTTTACTCAATCTTTTAGAGGAGGCCCTGGCCTGCAAAAATCGGCATGAGCTCCAAAGAGCCACTTTTTTATATGAGGCCGCCTTGCTCCAAAAGCCTGATGCGGAGCTTCTGGAATGGATTGTGATTGACCTTTGCGCACTCTATAAAATGACAAATCAACAGAAACTAATCCATAAAACCCTAGAATCCGAGTACAGTAATTTATTGAATTTACAAATAAAAGAAGAAATTTTACGAAATATTTGAAAAAATGAAGGATATTCATTGATATCTATTTGTTTAACTGTTATTATAATATTGATCTGGCATAATTTCTGGGAAATTATACGCTGACAATTTTGGATAACCAATAAGGGGGTAGCTGAGAAATGAAGACCGCTCAGCAGATTATCGGTTTGCCTGTTGTAAGTATTTTTGACGGCAACGAAATTGGAAAAGTAAAAAATGTCATCATTAATGCTTCCAAGGGCACAATAGACTTTTTTGTCATTGACAGTGGCATCAGATCGCTTGCAGGAGGTGTTATACCGGCCGACAGAGTGTTGGGGATCGGTGAATATGCTCTTACAATTCAACAGCCTGACGATATCAGTGATATTGTTAAAATACCTGCAGCCATAGAGCTGATGCAGAAAAATATCACGGTGCGCGGAACACGGGTTTTAACCAGGAAGGGAAGTCTCTTGGGAGAGACAGGCGATATTTATATTAACGATGAAGACTCCTATAATATTACAGGTGTTGAGTTTATACCCGCCGGAAACGAAGCACCCTCGGGAATCATTCCGAGAGGCAGCATCATTACTTTTGGAAAGAACCTTCTGGTGGTTCATGACGATTTTATTAGCCGCCTGATTGAAGCATCAAGCGGAATTGAGACCGTGCTGAACGAAGAAAAAAAAAATATTAATTTAAATTTTCAAAATAAGGATCCCGAACATGAATTAGCACTTGAAAACGCAGATGAACCTGCTGACAAGTTTAAAGCAGAGAGCGACGAGCTTTTTAAAATCGATTCTTTTGTGCCGGCGCAGAGCACGGAAGAGGATTTGCGGATATTGGCCGCTGACGACACCGGTGGTAAGATAGAAGAAGCCGATGCCCAGGCTCCTTTAAGCTCCGCAGATTTATTTGAACAGCGCCAGCGCCAGTATCTGGTGGGAAAGAAGGTTACCAAAACCATCGTTGATGCTTCCGGGGGAATTCTAGTGAATTCAGGAGAAATTATCACCGATGAAATAGTGCAAGCTGTTAAGGAAAATGGAAAACTTATAGAACTGGTTATGAACTATGGGGAATAAATAATACCGGGGTCAGGGCAACCTGACCCTTTTTATTTTAACGGAGATGATACCAATGATAAACCTTTTCAGGAAATATTTCTGGTTTTTATTTATCGCATTTCAATCCCTGCTGGGCCTGCTTGCAGGTTTTTTGCTCCTTTCCTCCATAGGGACCCATACCGTTCCTGCCGGTACCAGGATGGGCGGATTATCCATTGGGAATTTGTCCTTCACCGAGATAGAACCGGCCGTCAGCAGTTATTACGGCGAGCTTGAAAAGAATGGCGCTTTGATCATAGAAATAGATCGAACGCCCTTGAAGCTTTCCTATGCAAGCATTGACGCTTTCGTTGATGCAAAGCGGACCGCGGAGAATATTAGAAAATCCGTCCCGCAGAACGAACTGGAAAAATTTTTTAATGTTCCTGTCGAAAGTTCTGTTTGGAAGCCTGTATTTACCTACAATTCAGGGAAATTGCTTGGGCTGTGTGAGCAGTTGTTTGCAGCCTACCAAAAGGAACCTGTTCCCGAATATTATGAGGTTGATCAGGACATTTTAAAATACAATCCTCAGGTTCCGGGCCTGAGGGTCGACTATGGGGTCCTTGAGCAGGAATTGAAAGCCCGGATGTTCAGTGTGCCCGAAGAGAAATTGGCAGTGGATATAAAAACCTCTCCGATTTTTGTTAAAGCGGCGGGGAACGGCATTTATAAGGAGCCTTTTACCACATTGGTCTCCAAAGCGGCTATTGCACTGGAGCCGGAGCTTTTAGACAAAGCCCGAAAGGCTGTGGCACCGCTGGACGGTGTGGTATTTGAAGGCGGACAGGATATAAATCTCGGTTCGTTGATAGACTTCTCCCACTTTACTTCCGATATTGACAAAGATTTATTGAACCGTATTGCCACAGCGCTTTATCAGACGGCCCTTCCCATAGACGGCGTTCAGACCGTTCACCGCAAGCCCTCCAAACGTGCTGTCGCCTATACAGAAGCGGGGCTGGAGGCTGTGATTGAGGGCGAAGAGGCCAATCTCATCTTAAAAAATGATACCGGCCGGCCGTTAATGCTGCTTGCAGATGCCGGTGATACCGGTATAACCTTTTATATGGCATCGACGGGGGATATAAAAAGCGGAATTTTAATTGTACAAAAAGAGAATGAGGTGCCCCCGCCGGTTATTACAAGCGTTAATAAAGACCTTAGTCCAAAACAGACAAAGGTTGTTTCCGAGGGAATACCCGGCTTCACAGCTATTGTGAGCCGGGTCATTGATGATGACAGGGTCGAGCTTTACCGGGACCAATACCAGCCGGTAAGCAAGCTCGTTGAATCCGGGGAGAAGCCTCGCCTGACAACAAATAAGTGACTTTCTTATTTTGCAAAATTATGCTTTCCTATCTTAACGATGATAGGACGGCTCCAGATCCATTTGCTTGTGGCCGTTGCCGGGTTATAGTAATAAATGCATCCATAGCTTGGATCCCAGCCGTTTAAGGCATCCCGTGCAGCATTGTAAGCGGTGGTATTGGGCGTTAAATTGATTTGCCCATCCACAACAGCGTCAAATGCGCCCGGCTGATAAACCACCCCGGCAACACTGTTGGGAAAGCGGCTGTCGGCCACTCTGTTTAAGACTACCGCCCCCACGGCCACCTGTCCTTCATAGGGTTCTCCCCGTGCTTCTCCGTAAATAATATGGGCCATCAAATCCAGATCCCTGTTTGTAGTGCTTGGGGTGCCGGTGGGCAACCCCAATGCATAAAGTGTCGCTTTCCCGGCAATACCGTCCACTCTCAGGTTGTTTTTGCTTTGAAAATATCGTACGGCTTGGTATGTCTGGTATCCATACTTGCCATCGACCACTCCGTTATAATATCCCCAGGCTTTCAGCCTTTTTTGGATGTTGATGACCTCCTGGCCGCTGGAGCCGTAATAGGATACAGCCGCTCTGCTGAACTCATCCAGATTCCTGGCATTATTGGACAGGAAAAAGCCCGTTAAAAGCACCGCAGCTGTAATAAAATAGACCCATGCAATTTGAGTACGCTTCTTCATGAGCACCTCCGGAATAGAGTATTCATGAAAAGCTTTTGCAATAGGTCTAAAATTATTCACAGTAGTTTAAAACACGATATTAAAATCCTAAAGAAAATCCATCAAAACCGGTTAAGAAAATAAATATCAGGACTCCCACCAGGAGGTAGTCACACTCACTTCCTTCGGTTAAAAGGAGAATAATAAGCACAATAAGGATAATATCATCCGCCTTTAAATTTTTGAAAAAAGAGGGTAATAGCTGGGGGCCCGGATAATAGGCAGGCTGCGGGCGCCCATAGCCGTCATCCATCTCATAAGGCGGCGGGATGGCATGTAAACCCCGTGGCTCCATTTGGTGAATCACCCCTTTGTATTATTACGGTTTATTGATGGTGCAATGGAATTAACCGCTGCAATGATCCTTAAAAGCTGGATCGCCCCGCCTAATCTCTGCTGTCGCTGAGTGCCCAGGAAAGGTTGTACCGAATTAAGAAGTGTGATCCGGGAATCTTGTATATGGTTGAACATATTTATCATTTCACCGGCTTTGGATACCAGGTTCATATCCAGGCCGCGGTTATAATTGGGCGGGGGATAATTGCCCGGTCCGGCTTCATTGGATTCAGGGGATGCGCTTTGCCGTGAAGCACCCGAATCAGGCGGCACCATACTCTCAACAATATTTTTTAGGCCGCTTGTATCCGAAACGCCAAACATATCAGCAATCTGTTTCAGCTTTTTGTCGAGGTCATCTGCCACTAAGACCGCCTCCCATCCTATCTGAGTATAGATTTAAGTCTCTGGGCTATCACAGCCCCATCTTTTCCAAGAATCTGGCTGAGTTTCTCAAAGTCTTTTTCGGTAATTTTGCTTTTTATTTCATCTAATGAGATTCCCATCTGATTCAGCTGTTTTGGATCAAATTCGTCAATTTTCTCTAAAATTTCATTGGTATCGTATTGTCCCAGCTTTCTTCTAAGCTCTTGAGGGTTTTCGTTGCGCAGCATTTCAAGAGCCTTCTCAAGCTTTTTTTTCTGAATGTTGCCGCCGAGCTTATCAAACATATTATAGTTATCAGGCATAGTCTCACCATTAAAATAAAGTTCTGCATTCAATTGTATGCAAGAACGCTTGTCAAGTTGCATAAAAAATTCGAAGGAGCCGGGGCGCCTTTGCTGGCATGGCTAAAAAAAGACTGCCGAAGCAGTCTTTGGAATATTAAGCGGATAATTCCGCAAAGATCTTGTCCAGCGCTTTAATGCACCCGTCAATATCCTCTTTGGAAACAATAAGGGGAGGGAGAAGACGAATGATCCTTTCGCCCACTGAGCCGATCAGGTAGCCGGATTCAAGGCATTTTTTCTTTACCTCCGCAGCCTTTGGCACATGAAGCTCCACACCTATCATAAGGCCTTTGCCGCGTACCTCCTTGATAAAGGAATATTTGTTTTTAAGGCCATTTAGCTGATCCATCATATAGTCGCCCATTTTGGCTGAATTATCGCAGAGCTTGTCATTGATGATGGTGGAGAGCACCGCAAAGCCGGCACTGCAGGCCAGCGGGTTGCCGCCGAAGGTAGAACCGTGATCTCCGGGCGCAAAAGCATCGGCAAAGGGTTCTTTGGCACAAAGGGCCCCGATGGGGAAGCCTCCGGCCAGGGCTTTGGCCAGGGTGAAAATATCGGGTTCCACCCCGTAATGTTCATAGCCAAACATTTTTCCGGTTCTTCCAAGACCGCATTGAACCTCGTCGAAGATCAGGAGAAGTTCTTTTTCGGTGCACAATTTACGAACCTGCCTGATATACTCCATCCCGGCGGGGTTAACGCCGCTCTCCCCCTGAATGGGTTCCAGCATCACCGCGCAGGTGTATTCCGTAATAGCATTTTCAAGGGCCTGGATATCATTCATTGGCACACTTAAAAATTTAGGGGTCAAGGGACTATAATTCTTCTGGTATTTTTCTTGCCCTGTAGCAGCAAGGGTGGCCAGTGTTCTGCCATGGAAAGAATTCTCCAAAGTGATAATTTCAAACTTCCGGGGAAATCCCTTTTTCCTGAAATAAAGCCGTGCCAGCTTGATAGCGCCTTCATTGGCTTCTGCACCGCTGTTTGCAAAAAATACTTTATCGCAGCAGGAATTTTCAACAATAAGCCGGGCAAGCTTGGCCTGGGATTCTATATAATAATAGTTGGAGCAGTGGATCAATTTTTGGGCCTGCTCGACGATGGCATTGACCAGTGCAGGGTGGGAATGACCCAATGCGCTTACCGCAATGCCGGCCAGAAAATCCGTGTAAACTTTGCCTTCTGTATCCCAAAGCTTCATGCCATTGCCGCGTTCAAAGCATACCGGCTGTCTGTCGCCAAATGTGTTCATAAAATACTTTTTGTCCAACGCGATAATTTCGTCTAATTTCATTTCGAATACACCTCCTAAGTAATTCATAATAATCATACATTTCAATGCATAATTATTCAATACAAAAATAGCTATTTGCAACTTATCCATAAAAATTATGTTCAAAGGGCAAAAATTTGAAAATATAATAATTGTAAATGATGTTGCGGATATTATATAAAAGTAAAGTGGAAAAAACCTTAAAGCTGTTCCTAAAATGCTTATATATAGGCACTAGAAGGTGGTGTGGAAAGTGGAAGAACTGATAAAAAAAATTATCGAAATCGAGCATGAAGCCCAAAGCCTTGTTGACGATGGAATTGCCCAAAAGGAAAAAATACGGATGGACACCGAAAACGAACTGAAAGCCATCGAGGAAAATATTCTTGATATGGCGGAGCGTAAGATTGAACAGCTTGAGGTCAGGAACCGTAAGGAGGCGGACGAGAAGCTTGCTCGTATTCGTGAGCATACGGCTCTTAAGGTTAAGCAAATCAATGGGGTGATTGCCGGGCATAAGGAAATGTGGGAAAATCAGATATTCAGCCGGATTACCGGAAGGAGAACAGATGCTCAATGAAATGAAATATGGCGCGCTTTCCGGAAAAACCAGAGCCATGTACGGGAAGCTGCTCAAAAATGAGGACTATACTTCATTGATGCAGAAAAAGAGCGTGGGCGAAGTCGTTTCCTATTTAAAGGACAATACGCACTATAGGTCCGTACTTTCGGAAACCGGCGAAGAATCCGTTCATCGCGGCCGATTGGAAAATCTCCTGAAGCACGATTTGATCAATGACTATTCAAAGCTGCTCAAATTTGCCAACGGACATACCAAAGAATTTATAAACCTTCTCTATATGAAAATTGAAATTGAAAACTTAAAACTCCTGTTCAGGTTATTTGAAGCCGGACATACAGACCGGATCGATGGTGAAGATTTGCGTTTCTTTTTGTCGGGCAGGAATCGTGGGAATATTCAAAAACTGGCTCTATCGCGCAGTTTTAATGAGTTCCTGTCGGGCCTTGAGGGGTCGGTATATTATGACGTATTAAAACCCTTTGCACAGGACAGCAATGCAAAGCGCCTTTTTGATATTGAAATGGCGCTGGACCAGCTTTATTTAAGAAACGTCCAAAACAAATACAAAAAGCTTCTGAAGGGTCCGAACCTGGCGATCATGGGAGAATTTGCAGGCCTTGAGAGCGACATGTTCAATATATTCTGGATCTACCGGAGCAAGGCGTTCTACCGAATAGATCATGAAGTCATAGGAAGTTATATCCTGCCGCCCATTTACAGGCTGAATAAAAAGACAATAGAAGGGCTGATTAAAGCCAATAGTGTTGAAGAATATATCAGAATCATGAAGGGGACTTTCTACGGTTTTCTTTTTGAAGGCCGGCATGAGCTTCTTTTTGAGCACAATTATTCTGAATTTATGTATAGAGTTCACAAAATGAGATTCCGAAGACACCCGTTTTCCATTTCCTGCGTTACTTTCTATTTGCGGATGAAAGAATTTGAGCTGTCTAATATTATCACCATTATAGAGGGAATCCGGTACGGGCTTTCGGAGGAGAATATCCGAAAATATCTGGTAGGAATCAATATTAAATGAAAGGGCGGATGGTAAAGTGGCAGTCGAACAGATGAAGTATGTTAGTATTTTGGGGCCTATATATATGTTTGACGAGTTTGTATTAAAATGTGTTATCAACAAAAATATACAGCTTGAACCTCCCTACAAATCCATCAATGTACCGGGTCTTATTCCCTTTGAGGAAGACCATTCTTTGGAACCCCTACGCAAGCGCATGAGCCTGCTGAATGAAAAGTTTGGCGTTGCGGTGAGGCAGTACGGCAAAGAAGAAATAGAAAAAAAGCTGCTTGCTCCTGTGGACATTTCGGATATGGAAGCTTTTACGGTCCAAATAGAGGATCGGATATCGGAATACAGAAATCAGAAGAATGCCCGTCGTGCCCAAATGGAGGAGAGGGAGCAGATATTGAGCCAACTCCTGCCTTTGGCACGGCTCCAAATAAATATTGATGAAATGTTTCATTTTTCCTTTATGAAGATTCGTTTTGGATACCTTTCAAAGAGCACTTACATGAAGCAAAAGAGCTACCTTGAAGGTTTGGATGTCGTTATCGCACCGGTCACAGAGGAAAATGAAAAGGTATGGATGTTTTATTTTATGCCCCAGGCAAACGCCGCCGTGATGGATAATGTTTTTTCAGCCATTGGCTTTGAACGGGTCAGAATTTCGGGAGAGGCCAAAGGAATGCCAAAAGTGACCATTGAAAAGCTTCAAGAGGAGATCAGCTTGCTCAAAGAGGAAATGAGCCGGGAGGAAGAGATGCTCCACCAATTTCTCCGGGAAAGCAAAGAGCAATTTGATCATTATTATCACAGGATACTCTATTTTTCAAAGCTGAATGAGGTAAAAAAGCTGGCTGCTCATAATAGTGAGACCTTCTTTTTAGCAGGCTGGATTCCCCGCAGCGATTTTAAGCTTTTCCAGAGCGGAGCGAGCTCGCTCGATAAAATTATATTAAACTGTGAGGATCCGGGGCGTCTGACAAACCTTGAGCCGCCGACCATTTTGAAAAACAGCCGTTTGTTCAAGCCTTTTGAAAGCCTTGTCGGCATGTACGGCATACCTTCACCAAAGGAACTGGATCCTACGCCCATAACCGCGCTTACCTATGTGCTGATGTTCGGCATCATGTTTGGGGATGCGGGGCAGGGAGCTGTCATAGCATTGGCTGGCTTCCTCCTTTACCGGTTCAAAAAGTCCAATTTAGGCGGGATGATGATGTATGTGGGAATTTCCTCGACGATTTTCGGTTTTGTCTACGGCAGTGTCTTTGGCAGTGAAAAAATACTGGAGCCCCTGTGGATCAGTCCCCTCCACGGCAAGGATACCATTAATACCCTGCTGTATGGAGCGGTCGGGTATGGCGCATTCATCATCCTCCTCACCATGGTGCTGAATATCGTAAACAATATACGCATGCGGAGATGGGGCCGGCTTTTATTTGATAAAAACGGACTGGCGGGCCTTTTATTCTATGGCGGTATTGTAGCTGTTGTGCTGAATTTTATCAGAACGGGCAAATTTGTTATGACATGGCCGGTATGGATTGTGGTCATCATCATACCTACGCTGATGATACTTTTTAAGGAACCCCTGGAAAACCTGATTCTGCGGAAAGGCCGCATTTTCCCGAAAGCGCCGGGCATGTATTTTGTCGAAGCGTTTTTCGACTTGTTTGAAACGGTCATGTCCTTCTTCTCAGGTACGGTTTCTTTTGCCAGAGTGGGCGCTTTTGCCCTGAATCATGCAGGCCTCTCCCTTGCGGTATGGACGCTCTACAATATGATGGAGGGCGTGGGCGGAATAATTGTTGTTATTATTGGAAATCTCTTAACCATAGGGCTTGAAGGGCTGATTGTAGCAATCCAGTGTATGCGTCTTGAATATTACGAGATGTTCGGGCGGTTCTACACGGGGGAAGGCAGGGAATTCAGGCCGGTTACCATTACAGAGAATCAATGACGCGAACACTAATTTAGAGAATAAAATTTATCGGAAAGATTTTGTCGGCAAATTATTCATTCATAAAAAATATTTCGGCTTTGGAGGTCATGATTATGAAATTTATTTTAACTGTTGGAATGATACTGGTTATGAGCACGGTAGGCATTGGACTGGCCTGCACCAATAAAGCGGTCAAAGGCAGGAATGCAAAGAAGCTTATCGGTATGAACGTCACGGCCCTGATAGGGATTGTTATTGTGGCTGGTATTATTGTACTGTCGGGCGGAGTATCGGCTTCGGCTGCAGAAAATTCAGCTGCCGCTGCGGCCGGCGATGGGCTTAAGTATATCGGCGCGGCCCTTGCAATCGGTCTTTCGGCAATAGGTTCGGGTATCGCGGTCGCATCCAGCAGCGCGGCGGCTCTGGGAGCCTTAAGCGAAGACCCGGGGATCTTTGGCAAGGCCTTCGTCTTTGTTGGTTTGGCAGAGGGAATCGCCATTTATGGTCTTATTATATCCATCCTTATTTTAAATGCTTAAAGCGAGGCGTTTCCATGAAAATGTTCCTGATCAGTGACAATATTGATACGAAAGCGGGTTTGCGCTTAGCAGGTGTGAACGGAGTCGTCGTCCATGGAAGGGAAGAAGCCCTTAAAGCGCTGGAAAGCGCCATGAAGAACAAGGAAACAGGCATTATCCTCATCACGGAATTATTAGTTGAGCTGTTTCCGGAGGTGATCTCCGAAATCAAGCTCAAGGCCGCCAGGCCCCTGGTGGTGGAAATTCCCGACAGGCATGGCACCAGACGTTCTTCGGATTATATTATGCGCTATGTGAATGAAGCAATCGGTATTAAGGTTTAACAAATTTTAGGCCAACCGGGGGGGTTTTATGGACAGAACCAGTGAAAAGCTGAATAGATTTTCTTATACGGTTATGAAGGAAGCAGAAAAAAAGAAAAATGAACTGATTGCGGAAGCTGAAAAGCTTCGCCGGGAGGCCATTGACACAAATGAGATCCGGTATCTGAAAATGGCCTACGAGCATATTCAGGATGTTGTTCATAAGCTGGACAAAGAAATCAATGAAGAGATATCCAGGGCTATCATTGAAGGCAAGCAGTCCCTGTTCGCCCGAAGGGAAGAAAATATTCAAAATATTTTTCAAAACGTCAGGGAGAAACTTTTAACTTTCAGACAGAGTGATGAATATAAAGGGCATATGCGAAATCTCATTGACCGGGGCCTGCAGGAAGCGGGTGCGGGAGAGCTCTGCGTCCTGGCCGATTCTGAAGACCTCCCGCTCTTAGAAGAGATCCGCGCAGAGAAGAAAAATGCTTTTGAGGTCTCGGAAAGCGAGGATGAGCTTCTGGGAGGCTGCCTGTTTTTTAATAAAACGAGGGGCTGCATGCTGGATCTCTCTTTTGCAAATCGTTTAAGAGAGGAAAAGGGCGCTTTTCTTGAAAACTATGGAATCAGCCTGGATTGAAAAATATAATACAGCAAAAGTCAGAGGGTGAAAATATGGCAGAACCATCACAGGGTACCATTTACGGCATCAATGGCCCCGTCATAAAGGTTCATGGGCAGCATGCCTTTAAAATGCGCGAAATGGTATTGGTCGGCGAGGAAGGGCTCATCGGTGAGGTTATCAGAGTTCTGGACAAAGAGACCATTATACAGGTCTATGAGAATACGACCGGTTTAAAGCCCAGAGGTCCGGTTGTGTCCACGGGAAAACCTCTTACCATAAAATTGGGCCCCGGCATCATCGGAAGTATCTTTGACGGCATTGAACGGCCCCTTACGCGCATTGCGGAGAATACGGGCGCATTTATCAGGCGCGGAAGCACCATGGACAATCTGGACCGTGACAGGCTCTGGAATGTGAAGGTCCTGGCTAAAGCCGGCGATATGGTAAAGTCCGGCGCGGTCGTGGCTGAGGTACAGGAAACAGAGTCGGTACTTCATAAGGTCATGGTTCCTCCCGGAATCCAGGGCGAGGTTGTTGAGGCAGTTGTCAGCGGACAATACAATATCAGCCAAACCATTGTCACCGTAAAAGAGGGGAAGGAGATATATAACCTTACCCTTGTTCAGGAATGGCCGGTCCGCGAGGCCAGGCCCTATCGGAAAAGATTGCCTCTCAATATTCCGCTGGTGACGGGCCAGCGTGTCATCGACACTATGTTCCCTATTGCTAAAGGCGGAACGGCTGCCATACCCGGCGGCTTCGGCACAGGCAAAACCCTCACCCAGCACCAGCTCGCCAAATGGTCCAATGCCGATATCATCGTCTACGTGGGCTGCGGCGAGCGCGGCAACGAGATGACCGACGTGCT
>DOHN01000148.1:7843-8112 GCA_003535195.1 Ruminiclostridium sp. | reverse complement strand
GCTGTGACGGTTGATGGAACTTCTCTGCCCTTTGATTTGTATATCGGGGATGTGGCAGACAGTGGAGGCAGTTCATTTCAAAAGGGCGGCGGGGAAAGCCTTGTTTTTAAGGACATATTAAGCGCGGTCACCAACCAGACCTATCAGGCGAAGCATTTTTCGGAAAATGAAACCGGAAAGCTCTATATACTTCAGGTGAATCCGGCCGCTGAACAGAAAATCAACCTGGCAATTGATTTTGAACTGGACAAGGAAAAGAGCCGTGTATT
>DOHN01000148.1:0-7684 GCA_003535195.1 Ruminiclostridium sp. | reverse complement strand
GAAAAATAAAAGCGTCCGGATCGCCGCATGGTGTTATGAGCCTGAAACGCTGGAAATTTTTGTTCTGGGTGACGATATTGACTTCAATATTACAGGATATACCGACGGGGAATTGAAACAAAAGACCGATCTTTTTACATACGAGATCTCCTCAAAGCAGGCGGAACTAAAGCCTTATCTCATGGAATATATGAAAAATTACCGGCAAGCTCAGAATATCCCGGAATCAGAGATTTTTGATGAAGTTCAGCTCTATAACCAGTACAGTGCTGCTCTGGACAGTATGCTTGCGGGCGGGGAGGGCTTTGCCGCATGCGAAGACCTGATCAGTCAGCATCAATATAACAGGGTTATTACCCTTTTATATGAAGTGGATTTTCCGGCTAATTCAAATAAAAATGTGACTGTCAGCTATAAAATAACCGGTACGATGGACCGGACCAAAACCTCAAAACCGGTCTATACTTTTCAATATATACTAAACCCTGCCCAAAACTGGAACAGGTTCGGCGCCCTGGATATTGAGATTGCCACCCCTGAAGAAAACCCCTATATTGTGGACAGCAGCATAGAAATGACAAAGGAAAGTGACAGGCATTATACGGCGAGCCTTGATTCCCTTCCCGAAAAAGATTTAACCTTTTCCCTTTATGAGCAGGAAAAAATCTCTCCACTGGAAAATTTCGCGCCCATCCGGTATATAAACAGGTACTTTCCCGCAGCCGGCACAGTGATTATAATAGCGGCTGCAGCTTTAGCCGGAGTGGCCCTGTTTTCAGGACGTCTGCGAAAGAAAAAGTAACCCCTTATAAGTAAGCAGCAGAGCCCTCAATGATTCAATTTTAAAGGAGTACCCATGAAGATTTCTACTTTCTTAAGGTTTTCTACGTTTGGCATCAGCACCATTCTCTTTCACAGAAAAAAGCCCATTCTGGGAACCATCATTTTAACCGACAAATGTAACCTTTCCTGCAAGCATTGCGCCGTAAACAATATTACATCCGTTATCTACCCTTATGAGCAAATTAAAAAGGAAATGCAAATTCTATACTGGAAAGGCATCCGCATCCTTTTCTTTTGCGGCGGTGAAACTTTTTTATGGCAGGACCGGGGGAAGACCCTGCGCGATTTAGTGATCGAAGCAAAAAAAATGGGGTTTCTAATTGTCAATGTGGTCACCAACGGAACCTTTCCAATGAATCTGCCCGAAGCGGATTTAATTCTGTTAAGTCTTGACGGGGGAAAAGAGAATCATAATTTAATCCGGGGCGACACCTATGATAAAATCATAGACAATATTAAAAACGCGGCCTCTTCAAATATCTGCCTGTATATGGCCATTAATAAGATCAACCGGAACGATATACCCGAAGTCTGCCGTACGGCGAAAGACCTTGCCAATGTGAGAGCGGTCTCGTTTAATTTCCATACGCCCTATCCGGGAACGGAGCAGCTGTCGCTGACTGTTTCGGAGAAAGAAATGTGCTGCGGAAGGATTGCTGAAATGATGGATCAGGGGATGCCGGTATTTAACCTGAAAAGCGCCTTTCCGTATATTATCCATAATAAATTCCATGCACCTTGCTATCAATGCGTCGTTATGGAAAACGGCAAACTCTCTGTTTGCGGGCGCTGCATCGATGTTCCCGGGTTGTGCGGCCAATGCGGGTATTTCTTTGCGGCAGAATATGCCCTGGTTTTTGAAGGGAGCTTACGTGTCATTTTTGATATGCTTCATACATACCTGCGATACATATAGGAGACAAGCATGAAATTAACATCACTCATGAGAATTTGGCTTACCCGATCCTTTAAACCCTTTGAGTTCAACAGTCATAACGATCATACGCTGGATTTTGAGGAAATCGGGCAATTGGGGCTTTATGTACATATCCCTTTCTGCCGGAGTATTTGCAGCTTTTGTCCATATTGTAAAGTTCAATATGACCCGCTGCTCGCGGAAAAATATGAACAGTCTTTGTTAAAAGAGATCGAGCTTATAGGGCGGACCTTAACAAAACCCAAAGAAGTGACCAGCCTCTATTTGGGAGGGGGTACGCCGGCATTAATGCTGGATTCTATTAAAAAGATCATCGACGCCCTGAAAAGGTATTTTGTCATTCAGGGCGGAATCGGTGCAGAGCTGCATCCGGATGATGTCGATGATGAAGTTTTGATGAAATTGAAAGAAGCCGGAGTGACAATGATCAGCATCGGCATTCAGTCCTTCCATTCAGGCTGTCTTTCGGCCCTTGGCCGGAAAGAGCCGGATTATGAAAGGATTTTTAAAGCGGTCGGCAAAACAGGCTTTGAGACTGTTGATATGGATCTTATTTTCGCCATTCCGGGGCAGACCGCCGATATTTTGAAAAGTGATATCGATACTGCTTTTAAAAATGGAGCAACGCAGATTTCTACCTATCCGTTCATTGATTTCACCTTTGCCGATAACCGTTATAAACCGTTATCCGAGCAGGTAAAGAAAAAAATGCTTGCAGAAATAACCGCACATTGCCAAGAAAGAAATTATAGGCGAACCTCGGTATGGACCTTTGCAAAGCCGGGGACAGGCAAGTATTCTTCTGTTACCAGGGAGAATTTTCTTGGCTTTGGTGTTTCCGCCGCCACTCTTTTAAAAAAGCAGTTTAAAATCAATACTTTTTCCATTGAAGGCTATATGGACAGGGTCGGAAAAGGACGGATACCGACGTCTTTAACATTAAATTTCTCCCTCCGCCAAAGAATGGTGTACTATCTTTTCTGGAGCGCCTATGCCGGGATCATCAATCCGGAGGATTTTCAAAACTTTTTTGGCGCTTCATTGAATCAAAAATACGGGCTGGAAATTTTGCTCTGCCGTGTGTTAGGATTTATTAAGAAGATCAAAGGGGAATATCATCTGACCGAACGGGGAGCTTATTGGTTCCATTATATTGAGCAGGCTTATACCACCGCATATATCGATAAAATGTGGAATGTTTCTGGAAAAGTGGCTTTCCCTGAGAAGATCATCCTGGAATAGCGGCAGACAATTTTTTTAGCTGGATCCTGAACCGGATCATGAGAAAGACAGTCTACTGATTTGACAAATCATTTTAAATTGGGAGGAAAACTTATGTATTCTGATAAAAAAACTCTATATCGCTATAAACAAATCAGTCTCTTGCTAATTATATTTTCTCTGGGCCTGTTTTTCTCCTCCTGCAGCAGAATACTGCAGAACAACAAGGCCTTGAACAGCTTAAACATAGGCGCTCAGGAAAAGGGTGTTCTGGCTGTCATTAAAAATATGCCGGATGCTGAGGCTGTCAAGAAGGTGCCCCATTTAACGACCCTCCGTATGGACGACAGTCCGGAGTCGTTGCTGCTCATACCGGTCTTAAATGATTCCACCGTTGAAATTGTGCAGCTGTCATGGGATAATACTGAACTAAAGGAAAGCGGAACGGTCTACAAAGCAGAGAATTCAGAAGATGGCTACGGTTTGTATTTAAAGGCTATACGGCCGGAAGGGGCGCCCGCCTTAAAAATTATTGTCACAAGCGGGAATGAACGGGGAGAATATATTTTATCCTATGACGGAAAAGATGGCACTGCCGATATGGAGACCATTAAAGCCCAATAATTTTATGCTTTTTTCCCATGCCCGGTAAGTTTTCTAAAAATAAAAATGAATTTGGGGGAAGGATTGATAGGATGGGGAACAGAATTGCACAAATCGGAATTATCGTGGAAAGTTCCGATTCTGTCGAGAAAATGAATGCTCTGCTCCATGAATACGGGGAGTATATTATTGGAAGAATGGGCATTCCATACGCTAAGCGCAAAATATCCATCATCAGTATTGTGGTGGACGCGCCCCAGGATATGATCAGTGCGCTTTCCGGGAAACTGGGAATGCTGCCCGATGTGAATACCAAAACCCTTTATTCCAAGGTTACGACAGACCTTCCGGAATAGCGGAGAAATAATAACCTCATCCGTTCGGAATCAAAGATTTCGAACGGATGCCTGGGAGCATTGATATTCGCAAGCTCATATTAAAAGAAAATCATGCTCTGCTGGCATGCTCTAATATCACTCACGGCATTTAATTACGAATACCGTCTGTTTTGATATGATGGCTTATAGTTCCTATCTGGCTAGAAATCAGCCCAGTAAAACCCAATTCTTTGCCTTTACGCTAACCAGGATTTTATTTAGCATCAATTGCCAGCCCCTTTAATTTCAAGGCTTTAAGCCTGATGGAAAACCTTTCTACTTGATAATAGACCTCCTGATATTTTAGTATATCCAAAGTAAGATAATACTCCTTCAGGGGGGCTATATCGCCATGAATCGAATAATGAAAAAATTATCCATTCTTTTGGCTGTTGCTATTTTTGTCACATCTGTTCCTGTCCAGGCACTAAACCAAAATACTTCAAATCCAAAACCGGCAAATAATATTGTTTCTACGCTTGAACAACCAGAAGCTAAAATTATAAGAGAAGATACAACTAAACGTGATAAATTTGTCAAACATTTTTTGAAAGATGATTTTACATACGAAGCAGCCGTTTACCCAGTTGCGGTTCACTATAAGGAAAACGGTGTTTGGAAGGATATAGACAATTCTTTGATCGATTCTTTGAATGAATCCAATACTCCGGTTCTTGAAAATAAAGGGAATAGTATCAAGTTCAAATTTTCCAAGAATTCTTCTTCCAATAAGCTGGTAACCGTCAAAAAAGATAAATACAAGCTTTCCTGGAATTTAGTCGATGCGGTTAAATCAGATGCGGTTGTTGATTCAATAAATTCTGATGTTACTGACTCAACTGAGAAAGCTACTAAATTCAATCTTAAAAATTTATCCTCCTCTCTAACCTACAAAGGCATTCAAGATGGTATTGACCTCCAATATATCGTTTTCCCCGAAGAAATCAAAGAAAATATCATCCTTTCTAAAAATCCGGTTAATAAAAGTTTCACATTTGAGTTAGATGCAGGAAAATTGGATGGGAAGGTCAATGCGGACGGTTCTGTCAGCTTTACTGATATTAAAACATCTTCAGAAATTTTCACTTTCAATACGCCATACATGGCTGATGCGAGTGGCATCAGAAGCGAAGCAATAGTTGTCACTCTCGAAAAGAAAAATAGTAAATATCTCATGACTATTACTCCCGATAAAGCCTGGCTTGAGAGTCCTGACAGAGCCTATCCCGTTATTATCGATCCCACTGTTACCACATCAAGTGATCCATTATCAATTTATGATACCCATGTGTCATTGAATTTCCCAACTGCTACAAACTATGCGGCAGATAGGCTTGTAGTCGGCAATAACAATGTACCCGGCGGTTCAGGCGTTAACCGTGCGTATATTCAATTTGTGCTTCCTTACTTGACATCAGCCGATATGGTTATTAATGCGGAGCTTAATCTGTATGCCCGCTCAAACAGTTCTACCCAGCAGGAAATCGATGCATATAAAGTAACTTCCTCCTGGGATCGCAAGACTATTAACTGGAATAATAAAGCCCCATACGACAATAGCGTAATCCATGACATTCAAATGGTCAAAAATACAGGCTGGTATACATGGAATATAACCACAATCGCAAAAGGTTGGTATACATCTGAAGCCAACAATGGTATTGTTTTGAAAAGCAATAATGAAAGCATCTTTGGATACAACGAATTTTATTCCAGCGATATAGATAGTTCTCTTGAGGGAGTAAGGCCATATTTAGCTATTTCATACGTTAATGCATCGGGCCTCGAGGATTACTGGACATATCATTCCTACGATACCGGACGTGCGGGTACAGCCTATGTAAATGACTATAACGGCAATTTTATTTTTACCCATAATGATATCTCAATGAATGGAAACAGGATGCCCATAACGCTTTTTCATATCTTCAACAACCATGAGATGGCTCGTAATGAAGGCTACGGCAACGGCTGGCGTTTAAATATGGCCCAAACCATCGATAAAGTGACCATTGGCGGTGTATTGTACTATGTTTACACTGATGGAGACGGAACAAAGCACTACTTTGATTCCGCAACCAAGAAAGATCAATCCGGCCTTGACCTGGAATTAATCGATAATGCAAACGGAATCTACATTATTAAGGATAAGGATTACAACCAATATACTTTCACCCCCGAAAACGGAAGCACCAGTTATTATCTCTCTGTAATTGAAGATGCAAATCATAACCTTCAATCCGTTTACTACAACGCCTCAAGACAGGTTATAGGAGTGAAGGATGGTGCTGGCCGATCAATTACCTTAGGCTATAACGCTGCTTCCGGTCTTTTGGAAACACTTACCGACCCTTCCGGCAGGGTTACCCGCTACGGATATACCGGAACCACACTTGATACCATTACCTACCCTGATGGCAAACAATCACATTATACTTATACGCCCAGCGGCAATATGACTTCTGCTGTTAATCATGACGGATACAAGACAGCAATTGAATATTATTCCAGCAAGCCTTACAGAGTAAGCCGCTTAAAAGAAACTCATACCGACGGTACTCTCGGGCAGGAAACAAATGTGTCTTATGGTGCACATACCGGCATTAATACCTTTACCGATGCCGGCGGAGCTGCCATTACCTATTTCTTTGACAACTATGGCAGAACAACCTCAATTGTTGATAACCTAGGTTATGTCTCCATGGCGAGCTATGGCATCGGGGATAAAACCTCGGATAAGAACAAGCTTTTGGCTTCAACCCAGATGCAGCAGCCGGTTATGAACCTTGCAAAGAATCCGGGAGCTGAAAGTGATAATGCCGATTGGAGTACCGTGGTATCCGGCGGATCAACAGGCTCAACATCAATAAGCACTGCGGAAAAGAATACAGGCAAGAAAAGCTTTGCAGTTGCAAAAACAAATAATTTGGGAATTCACTATTACCAGCAGCACTTTAGCCTCCAAAAAGGATATAACTACGCCGTACAGGCCTATGTTAAAACCTCCGGTGTCACAAGCGGCAATAATAAGGGAGCCAGCCTCTATGTCACCTATGTTGATAAAGATGGTAATTGGACAGGTCAAAAATCAAAAATCATCTCCGGAACACAGGACTGGACAAAAATTGGCGTTGGATTTTCTGTGGAAAATGACATCACAGATGTGTATGTCAAACTTATGCTTGAAGGCGAAACCGGAACCGCCTACTTCGATACCGTTCAGGTAGAGCAATCCGATCTTGGTAATACCTTTAACCTTATTGAAAACGGTGACTTTACCTATGGCCTTTCTGGCTGGGTTGCAGAAAATTCCGGGACGGGTGACGGTATAACTACTGATACAGATCCCCATCCGTTAAGGCTTGACAATAATGTCCTAAAGCTCTATGGCAGTCCTTTAAGCTTAAAGAAATATAACCAGCTAATCCCTGAGGGTGGTAAAGCTGGCGATGTTCTGGTCCTTGGCGGCTGGGCAAATGGCAATGCCGTATACAATGGCGGCAAGAGCGTATACAAACTCACTCTGGAATTTATCAATGCCGATGGAAGTTCTGTCTATAATGATGTCTTTTTTAATAAAGACACAACGGGCTGGCAGTTTGCAAGCGGAATATTTGTTGCGCCAAAGGATTATACAAGCTTAAAGGCTCATCTTGTTTACCACTATAACGGCAACCCTATAATGTTTGATGGCATTCACCTG
>DOHN01000182.1:8578-10954 GCA_003535195.1 Ruminiclostridium sp. | reverse complement strand
TATGCACGAGTATTTCAGCCTTTTCGGCCTTTTTTCTTCTTTCTGCTTTGGTCTTTACTGCTCCCGGGCTGTCTGTCTGGGAATCTTCCCCCTCAGCCTCATCATCAATGAGGATAAAATCGATCTGCCTCGCCTCAGGGCTTGCTTTCACCAATTGAACCTTGACATGATCGCCAATGCGGTATATCTTTTTTGTCCTCTCTCCGACCAGGCATAGGGCCCGCTCATTATAATTATAGTAATCGTCGTCCATGGCGCTTAGCCGTACCATGCCCTCAATGGTATTATCAAGCTCTACATACATGCCAAAGGCCGTTATATTGGAAATGGCACCGTCAAAATGCTCCCCAACCTTATCCGCCATATATTCGGTCTTTTTAAGGTCAACGCAGTCTCTCTCTGCATCCTGTGCAGCTCTCTCACTGTCTGAATTGATGCGCGTAATATAGGGCAATAGGCTTTTATAGTGCTCAATCCTGTTTTCATCCAGCCTGCCGTTTATTTGCTCCTTCATAATACGATGGATGATGAGGTCCGGATAGCGCCTGATGGGTGATGTGAAATGGGAGTAATATTCAGCAGCAAGCCCGAAGTGCCAGTTGTGGATGTCGCTGTACCGGGCCTTTTGAAGAGATCTCAGCATAATCATATTAATGGCCTTCTCTTCCGGCTTTCCTTTAATCTGATTGATAATATCCTGAAGAGCTTTGGGATGCACATCATGATACCCTTTCAGCTTATAGCCAAAGGTACCTAAAATCATATTGAGATTTTCCATTTTCTCCGGATCGGGATCTTCATGGATCCTATAAACAAAGGGCACGCCAATCCAATAAAAATGTTCCGACACAACTTCATTGCAAAGAAGCATGAACTCCTCAATAATATGGTTGGCGATGGTCATTTTATAGCGCTTAATCTCTACAGGCTTCCCATTTTCATCCACAATAACCTTGGACTCATCAAAATCAAAATCCACTGCACCCCGCCGAATCCTTTTCTGTTTCAGGATCCTGGCCAACTTTTTCATGTTTATAAAATCTTCCACATGGTTTTTATACCGTTCTTTCAGCTCTTCATCATTTTCTTCCAGAATTTTATAAACATTGGTGTATGTCATGCGCTCATCAATTTTAATGACGCTCTCAAATATTTCGTGATTGACCACATGGCCAATTTCATCTACCTCCATCATAACGCTGAAAGCCAGGCGGTCTGCCTGCGGATTTAAGCTGCAGATATTGTTGGACAGCTCCTTTGGCAGCATCGGAATGACCCTGTCCGGGAAATACACGCTGGTGCCCCGCAGCACGGCCTCCTTATCAAGGGCCGAGCCTTCTTTCACGTAATTCGTGACATCGGCGATATGGACACCCAGCCGATAATTTCCATTGGGAAGAAGCTCAATGGAAACGGCATCGTCAAGATCCTTTGCGTCCTCCCCGTCAATAGTGACCATCTGCAGATCCCTTAAATCTCTCCTTCCGCGCCAATCCTCTTCTGTAACCGCCTTTGGCGCGGCTTCAGCCTCCTTTAAAACATCAGCCGGAAACTCATAGTGAATGCCATAGGCCCGGATAATGGACATGACATCTACCCCTGCGTCCCCATCGTTGCCCAGGATCTCAATAATACGTCCTTCGGCATTTCTGCCTTTTTCCGGCCATTTGGTGATTTCAACAACAACCTTTTGGCCCTCCTTGGCACCACTGATGTAGTCCTGGGGGATAAAAATATCACCCGAAAGCCGAATATGGTCAGGAGTCACAAAACCAAAATGGTCACTCCGGTCAAACTTGCCGACAATGGTCTTATTCACATGCTCAATAATTTGAATGATTTCTCCCTCGCGGCGCCTGTCGCCTGAAGGATGATGGCTGAGCCTTGATATGACCCGATCACCGTTCATGGCCCCGTTGATGGCATTGGCCGGTATAAATACATCCTCATCGCCTACATCCGGGATAACAAAGCCAAAGCCCCTGGCATGCCCCTGAAATTTTCCCACAATGAGCCCCATCCGTTCAGGTACACCATAACGCTCCTTCCGGGTCTTAATAATAAGGCCTTCCTCTGCCATAAGGTTTAGTAAATTTTGCAGATCAGGCAAATCCTGACCTGGCACATCCAGCGCAAAGGATAGTTCGGAGAATTTAAGAGGCTTATAGGTTTGTTCCCTCATAAAGGAAAGAATTCGATTTTTTCTCTCTTCCATTTCTATTTCTACATTTATCATAGACGTTGTCCCTCTTTCAAAGTAAACTTATGTACCGGTTCTTAATCGGTGCTCAGCGCTTTTATTGCCTCACAAAAAATCTTAGATCATTCCCTTCTGCCGTGCCGGTCCGAATTCCACTATCTGACAATAAAATCTAT
>DOHN01000182.1:5794-8459 GCA_003535195.1 Ruminiclostridium sp. | reverse complement strand
TCGACAATAAAATCTATTCTATTATATCAGAACAACAGGCTGTCGAAAACAAGCATCTAAAGCAGGCAGCAGGTTTTTGATTGAAAATCGGATCCCTTCACTATAAAAAGCGGTTCTTACGCAAGGTAAATTACCGCTCCATACTAGAATTCTCTGAAGGCAATCTGATTATGCAAAAGAGGAATCTCGCTCTGCAGGCGCATGCTTAAGGCAGAATAAAAAACGATATTTTTTAAAACATTGTAATCGGCCGCTATATTGGTTAAAATACATTTTGTGAGTTTAACTCATGCCAGTTCGCAATATCCTGGCAAGGCTCCCGCCTTAAAAAAACTACGCAGTGTCCGGTGACTCGATAAACAACCGGTATTTTGCCTTGAGCAAAATAAAAGGAGAATCATGAAATTTACTACAAAAAAAATGGTCACAGCAGCGCTGATCGCTGCTTTATACACAATTCTCACGCCACCCCTTCCCTTTTCTTTCGGCCCCGTTCAATTCAGATTAGCTGAAGCCCTTACCGTCCTCCCCGCTATTCTGCCGGCCTCCATACCCGGTCTTTTTGTGGGCTGTTTGCTGGCCAATATTTTAGGAGGGTTTGGGCCCATTGATATCATTTTTGGAAGTCTGGCAACACTTTTAGCGGCCATATCAACTTATTTATTGAGAAAAGAAAGATGGCTTTATCCCCTGCCTCCGGTTCTATTCAACGGGCTTATCGTCGGCTCTTATGTATACCTCCTCTACGATAAGACATATCCCCTTGTGCTTACCATGTTATTTATAGGCATATCCGAATTCGTATTGTCCTATGGTTTGGGGCTTCCCCTCATATCTTTGCTGAAAAGAAATGCCGCCATTAGAAAGAATCTTGGCATTGACGAATAAGGATCTTTTATTTTTGGAATTTCATGGTATAATTATTTAGTTGTAAACATTTTTACTGCAAGGAGAAAACCTCATGAGACCGGTTAGTTTAGACCAAATCAGCGGCAATGAAGTACTGGCACAAGCTCTCTATGATCTTGACGGCAGAAAGCTTTTAAATGCAGGAGTATCACTAAGGCCAGCTATTGTTGAAAAGCTTTACGAAAAAGGCATATCTGTTATTTACATAAATGATAAATTATCGGAAGGTATTCAGGTTAACGGGCTCTTGTGTGAAGAGACCAAAACCAGAGCCAAATGCATCGTAAGAGAGGAAATGCAAAGGCTTTCCCAAGCGAAAGAATTAAATTATTCCAATGTCAGCGGTGTGGTGGATTCTATTCTGGATGAAATTTTGTCCAGGAGAATTGATATTATGAATGTTAAAGATATTCGGATGCAGGATGAGCAGATCTTTGCACATTCGGTAAACGTATGTGTTATGGCAATCGCTCTGGCCACAAAGCTTTCCCTTCCTATCATGAAGATCAAAAACATCGCCATGGGTGCATTAATGCACGATTTGGGCAAAGCCTTTATTGCACCTTCCATATTAAATAAATCCGATCTCACCAAGGAAGAAATGATAGAACTCAAAAAGCATCCTGTCATCGGATACAACATGGTCAAGGAGGATAATGAGACCACCGCCATCACTAAGATTGCCATTCTAATGCATCACGAGCATTTTAACGGCAGCGGATACCCCATGGGACTGGCCGGCGATAAAATTCATTATTCTGCGCGCATATTGACCATCTGCAATGAATTTGACGCTGCCATTAATGACCCTAAAAACTCAAACTTTCTGCAGACCACCGATGCCGTTGAATACTTGATTGGAGCTTCAGGTCATATTTTTGATAAAGCAATGGTCGATGAGTTTATTAAAATAGTGCCTGTCTATTCAGAGGGTAGCATTGTTCTTTTAAGCGACGGAACCATGGCCATTGTGGTCCATAATAATCCCATCAACCTGACCAGGCCGGTCGTTCGTGTTTTTTATAGCACGAAAAAAAAGTCCCGGTACAAAAATCCCTATATTATAGATTTACAGGATGAGCTTTCCATAAAAATCCTTCGCGAGGTCAAACCAAATTTGAAGGATATATTACGGTGAAAATGGGGGCGCATAGCAATGAAGCCTCATCGGCCAAAAACAGAGCCCTGATAAAAACCAGGGCTCACATTTATTTCAATTTTTTTTAATAATCCATTCCTGCCTGAAGCACTATCATCTCCTCAGGAATCATGTAATGCTTCTTTTTAGACAGAACACTGTATAAAGCCTTTTCAAAACCGTCTACCTGAATGCAGCCGGTCTCCTTGATGAGCTTTCCGATCAAATAGATATTGGAATAAGTCTTATTGCCAAACTCATTCGCCAGCTGGGTGGCCGGAATCTCAAACACGCGGATATCCGTCCTCTTCGGCTTTGCATGGACCATTGAATTGTCGATAATTAAAATGCCGCCGGGCTTCAGCCAGCTCTCAAACTTCTCAAGGGAAGGATTATTCATCACGATTAATGCTGAGCAAGAATTCAAAACAGGTGACGCAATTGCCTGCTCAGATATTACAACCATGCAGTTTGCTGTTCCGCCGCGCATTTCCGGTCCATAGGAAGGCAAAAACGATACCTCCATATCCTCCAGCATCCCGGCGTGAGCCAGCAGTTTTCCGGCTGAAAGAATTCCTTGGCCGCCGAAACCTGCAATAATAATTTCATGAAGAAACA
>DOHN01000182.1:5200-5677 GCA_003535195.1 Ruminiclostridium sp. | reverse complement strand
ATGCTAAACCTCCAAGTCTGCACCGACAAAAACGCCGAGCGGATAATGCGGAATCATTTCGTTCTCAACTCGCTTCAGAGCTTCAACCGGATCCAGCCCCCAGTTGGTGGGACAGGTTGAAAGGACCTCAATCAGCGAAAAGCCCTTATTGGCCAATTGAACCTTAAATGCTTTTTTTACTGCGTCTTTGGCCTTTCTGATATGCTTTACATCATGCAGAGAAACTCTTTCAATATAGGCGGGACCTTCCAATGTGGCGAGCATTTCCGATACCCTTATGGGGTAGCCGTTGGCCTTGGCATCCCTGCCAAAGGGGGTTGTGGTCGTCACCTGGCCCAATAAGGTAGTAGGCGCCATTTGGCCCGAGGTCATGCCATAGATTGTGTTATTGATAAAAATTACAGTAATATTCTCTCCTCTTGCAGCAGCGTGGACAATCTCCGCTGTTCCGATCGCCGCCAGGTCACCGTCGCCCTG
>DOHN01000182.1:3137-5090 GCA_003535195.1 Ruminiclostridium sp. | reverse complement strand
TCACCGTCGCCCTGATAGGTGAATATGGCATGATCGGGCAGACTTCGCTTAAGGCCGGTGGCCACAGCCGGTGCGCGCCCGTGAGCTGCCTGAACCATATCACAGTTAAAATACAAATAATTATTATATGCACATCCTACCGGTGAAACGCCGACGGTCTTGCCCTCAATTCCCAGCTCATCTATAGCTTCGGCTACAAGCCTATGGGCTATCCCATGTGTACAACCCGGACAATAATGCATGGGGACATCGCATAATGCATGCGGTGCTTTAAAAACAACTGCCATTTACAGCTCTCCTCTCTAATATTTCCGTCGCCGGACTTAGCTGTGTTTTTCCTTAATTTCCTTGACTTTTGCCATAATATTATTCACGGTCGGAATCATACCGCCCATTCTGCCGGTAAAGTACACCGGCTTTCTTCCGTTAACGGTAAGCCTTACGTCCTCAACCATCTGTCCTGCGCTCATCTCAACCGTTAAAAAGGCTTTGGGAATATTCATGACCTTCTCAAATCCTTCTTCCGGGAACGGAAACAGTGTAATAGGCCTGACGAGTCCAAGCTTGATACCCTGTTCTGCGGCTTCATTGATAACACCCTTGCATATACGGGCCACAGAACCGTAAGCAACCAGGATGATCTCTGCGTCTTCACAGTTATACAGCTCATAGCGCTGCTCTTCTTCAGCGATGAGCTTATACTTGCTCTGAAAGCCTACATTCCATTGTTCAAGCACAGCGGGGTCCAAATGTATAGAGGTAATGGTATTGTGTTCTCTCTTATTCTCGTGACCGCATGCGGCCCAGGATTTATCACCGTTGTCGATTTTCTCCTCATCGCGGAAGTTCACCACTTCCATCATCTGGCCCAGAACGCCGTCGCCCAGGATCATGGTCATGACACGATACTTATCGGAGATATTGAATGCTTCTACAGTGAGCTCATATAGCTCCTGTACGCTTGCGGGAGCCAGAACCACCATATGATAGTCACCATGCCCGCCGCCCTTTGTAGCCTGGAAATAATCGCTCTGGGATGGCTGAATACCGCCAAGCCCAGGGCCGCCTCTCATAATATTGACGATAACAGCAGGAAGCTGTGCTCCAGCTATGTAGGAGATACCTTCCTGCTTCAGGCTGATTCCGGGGCTGGATGAGGAGGTCAAAACCCGCTTTCCTGCACTCGCTGCACCATATACCATATTGATTGCAGCCACTTCACTCTCTGCCTGGAGGAATACACCACCTGCTGCCGGCATTTTTTTTGCCATATAATGTGCAATTTCAGTCTGAGGCGTTATGGGATAACCAAAATAGTAGCGACATCCCGCGCGTATAGCTGCTTCTGCAATGACTTCATTGCCTTTCATCAAAAGCTTCTGTCCCATTAGGGTTCCTCCTTCTTATTTCTCAACGGATATCACGCAATCCGGGCATATAGTAGCACAGAAAGCACAACCGATACATTTATCCATTTCGGTCACCTCGGCCGGATAGTAGCCTTTCGCATTAAGTTTTTCGGGATTTTCATGAATGATTTTCTTAGGGCAAACCCGGATGCATAGGCCGCAGCCCTTGCAGCGCTCTTCCCTGAAAGTCACTTTTGCCATATTTGCTGCTCCTTCTTTAACAAAAAATTCTTGCTATTTGAAGTCTGATTTTATGAACTTCTATGAAAGTAAAGAAACCATCACTTTCATATGATACAATATCGTATGCTTCCAAATCTTGCAGATCAGCGAAATTTTAAACATTTTAAAAATCAATTCAACGAATAAATGCAACTGACAAAATATTAAAATGCAAAAAACAGCAGATTTGAAAATGCTTTTTAACTAGTTTAAAACTTATTGAATAACTTGTCAACAAAATGACGGTTTTCCTGCTTCAATTCGCGCTGCTCCGCTTCTGCACTGAAACATCAATCATGGGTGCCTGTAGCCTGTAGAGTGA
>DOHN01000182.1:1182-3030 GCA_003535195.1 Ruminiclostridium sp. | reverse complement strand
GCCTGTAGCCTGTAGAGTGAAATTAAAATGTGCCAGGGCGAATTTAAAGTACGCCCTCAAAACGGCAGCAAAATACTCTTGCTTAAGGTAAAAACCGGGTGGTCCAGCTTCCCCTCCAATTGGCTTTCCAGCCCTTCCATAATGCAGGTTGCAGCCAATGGGATACCGGTTTTTACAGCGACCTCTTTTGCCAGCTCCAAGCCATAGAATACATCTTCCGGGGTGGTTTCCCTAAGATAATGGGTATTATTGATCAGCTTGGTCACTTTTTTCCGTGAAGCCTCTTCAATTTCTCTGATATACTTGATTGTTTCTTCGGCATTCTGAGTCATAGGCCTTGCCCGGTTAATGACAAAATACATATCATACCCGTCTTCGGGTATATCGGCATGGAATCGGCCCAGAACCCTGGCCCCCTCCTCATCTCCGCCCACATCCAAAATCACATGGCGTTTTTCGTTTCTTAAAGCGGCGGAGACTTCGGGCCCCACTACCGGCACATCCACATTGGTATTGGCATATGCGGGTGCAATGGTCCGGATCCCTTTTGATTCAAGCAGTTCTTTCGCATCCAGGCTTCTAAAGAAGGGATTCACAATATCCATATCAGCCATCAGGACATCTTCCTGCTCTTTTCTGATAGACATGGCAGCATTGACCGATATTTCCGATTTGCCGCTGCCATAATGGCCGGTAAAAATATTAATTCTTTTACTAAAATGCAGCTTTTCCATATCTTCATCCTTTGATCTCGTATTTTTTTCTGCCTTCTTTATAGAAATCCTGGCCCTTTGCATCGATAATGACCACACAGGGCATATTTTCCACCTCAAGCTGCCGAATGGCTTCCGTACCCAGATCCTCAAACGCAATAACCTTTTGTTTCTTGATACAGGACGAAATCAGCGCGCCGGCCCCGCCAATTGCGCCAAAATAGACTGATCCGTATTCTTTAATAGCCGCCACTACTTCATCACTGCGCAGCCCCTTGCCGATCATACCCTTTAATCCCATTGCAATCAGCTTCGGCGCATAGGCATCCATTCTGCCGCTGGTAGTGGGCCCTGCAGAACCGATGACTTTTCCCTCGGGGGCGGGACAGGGACCGACATAATAGATGATTTGGCCTTCTACATCAAAAGGAAGGGGTTTTCCACTTTCAATGAGCTCTATCATTCGCTTATGAGCGGCATCCCTTCCTGTATAGACAGTTCCTGTAATAAGGACCTGATCTCCGGCTTTTAAATCCTGAATCATTTTATCGGCTAACGGTGTTGTAATATTCTTTGCCATTATTTTGCCTCTATTCCTTCTGCTTTAGAATATTGAATGCTCGCTTCTCTGGTATATTTGCCGTCTTGGCCATAAATCAACAGGTCGGGCATAATGTGAAGCCCGCCGGGATTTCCGTTCTTCATGGCTTTAATCAGGAAAAGGGAGGGAGAATCGCCTGCACGGGGGCAGACCAGCCGCAGAACTTTAGGCTCCAGCCTGACCTTTCTCATGCCTTCCAAAACATCGGTCAGCCTGTCGGGACGATGAACCATATAAAATTCTCCCTGGGGCTTCAGCATGAAAGCCCCGTTGACCAACACATCTTCCAGGGTGCACTGTATTTCGTGACGTGCAATGGCCTTGGTTCCTGCGGGGTTTATCTGCCCGCTTCCCATTCGTGTGTAGGGCGGGTTGGTCACTACCTGATCATAGGTGCCTGCATCCAAAAGCTTGGGCACTTCTCTGAGATCCCCCTCCAGGATTTCAACCCTGTGGGATAAGCCATTGCCTTCAACACTTCGTTTGGCCATCTCCGCAATGGCAGGCTGGATTTCAAGCCCTGTAATCCATTTG
>DOHN01000182.1:645-1054 GCA_003535195.1 Ruminiclostridium sp. | reverse complement strand
CCTGTAATCCATTTGGCCTCGGTTTTTGCCGCCAGCAATATGGGAATAATACCTGTGCCCGTACCAAGATCCAATATTCTCTGATTCTTTTTTGATGTAACAAAGCCGGACAAAAGCACTGCATCCATTCCAAAACGGAAGGAGTCCTTTTTTTGAAGGAGATACAGCCCTTTTAACTGCAAATCTTCCAGTGTTTCATCAGGCAGCGCCACAAGTGTCATAAATTTTCTCCTACTATGAAAAAAGGAGCAAAGCCCATGGCTTGCCCCTTGATTCTGCTTTCAAATTACTTAGGTTGCGGTGCTTCGACAGGACAAACATTTGCACAGGAACCGCAATCAATACAAGCATCCCCATCGATAATATACTTGCTGTCGCCAGCGGAAATCGCATTTACAGGGCACTCTGC
>DOHN01000182.1:0-480 GCA_003535195.1 Ruminiclostridium sp. | reverse complement strand
TCGCATGCACCACAACTGATGCAATCATCACTGATTGAATATGCCATGGTTTACACCTCCAATACGTGAAATAAACTAAATTAATAAATAACTAAAAATTATCCTATACTATATAATTTGCAATGTCAATGAAATTCCGGCAAGTTTATATGCATATAATTCCGTACATTTATTGCATTGCTTTATAGGGCTTCATCCTGCTTAATCCTCAAGCTCCTTTAGCTCGGCCAGGACCTTTTCGTCTATATCGGCGCGATCCGATCTTCTATCCGCATCCTTCACCACGCGGACTTCCTCAACAGCATACTCGTTAATATCGGTTCCCTGCTCACTGTCAAGCTTAACCTTGACTTTTTGTCTCAGCAAATTCACCTGTACGATTGTCCCCTGACCGTCTGGCGTCTGGACGACCGCATCCACCTTGGGCGTCTTCTTAAGAAGGTACTCATAGGTATCTTGCTCATATTTCAGACAGCACAT
>DOHN01000181.1:10419-10682 GCA_003535195.1 Ruminiclostridium sp. | reverse complement strand
TCAAGCGGGCGAAAGGGCTTGGTAATATAATCGTCAGCCCCCAATGTAAGGCCGGTAATTTTATCAATTTCTTCATCTTTGGCAGTCAGCATAATGATGGGATAGGTACACTGACGCTCCCGTATTTTCTGGCAAAGCGTGAAACCACTGATGTCCGGCAGCATAATATCTAAAATGGCAAGGTCAACTTCCGTCGTTTCAATGCAGGCAAGAGCTTCCTTTGCAGAATAGAACTTTAACACCTCGTAATTTTCATTTTGCAG
>DOHN01000181.1:6843-10142 GCA_003535195.1 Ruminiclostridium sp. | reverse complement strand
GATTTTCATAAGAATGCGGTTTGCTTGGATATCTTTATCTTTCAAGAATCGTTTTATCGTATTAATCCTTTTTCCTGTTCTTTTTCAGTCAATGTACTTCATGGCTTTAATGCCTTCAATAAAGTTGCCGATGTCCCCGGTACTCTTTCACTGGCTGCCAAGCGTTTCTTGATAGGCCCGTTCTCTTTAGTCAAATCGCCCTGTTCCACCGGCAACTTGATACTGAGCATGGTGAAATTATGGTCGGTGATAACCAAGGATTTTATCAGGCGCCAAGAGCCAATATTATTTTACCATTGTACCGACTTGGATAAATTGACTATAAGGAGGTATATATGATATTATTATTAATATGGTATGTAGAAATAGAGGTATCGTGTGAACATATTAAAGCCTGATCAAATTACCCCTTTGTATATTCAGCTTGCAAACGCTATCCGTACTCAAATTGAGGATGAAACCCTTAAATATGGCGACAAAATTCCATCTGAATCACAGCTTATGGAGATATACAATGTCAGCCGAATTACTGTGCGGAAATCAATTGAGTTTCTTGTCGAAGAGGGGCTTTTATTAAAGCGTCAAGGGAAAGGCACTTTCGTTGCTTTTCCTGAATTTAGCGAGCAGATGTGCGCTTCACCCATAACGGGAAGTTTTACAGATGCTTTTTTGCAGCTCAACATGGTTCCTACCACCAGAATCATTTCCCAAGTCCTGCAAAAGGCTTCGCCAACCGCTGCAAAGCGCCTGAATATTGAAGCGGAAACACCGATTGTCTACATCAGCCGGGTGCGATATATCAATGATTATCCGGCTGTATTTGAAGAAGATTTTTTCACTGCCGAATACGATTTTTTGCTGAAAATGGATTTGGAAGATAAATCGTTGCTTGGAATTATTTTTCATACTATGAACCAAAAGCCCAGTCATTTTCATGATACTTTTCAGGTTAAGCATGCCAATTCCATACACGCGCAGCTCCTTGAAGTCGCACCTTCCTTTCCTCTCCTCCATGTTTCTCAAATCATCTTCCAAAACAGCAGTAAAGTGCTTTATTATAACGAGCAGTTTGTGCGCAGTGATGTTTATAAATATACTGTTAAATCAACGTAGCAATGTATGATTATAAAGGTGTTGTTATGATTACATTAGATGCTTCTAACGTGACCCCTCTGTATATACAGCTTGCAGATCTCATAAAAAGCAGCATTCAACAAGGCAAGATAGGATACGGTGAACAAATACCCACGGAATTTCAGTTGTCGGAACAATATACTGTTAGCCGCAATACGGTCCGGCGCGCCATAAGGGTTCTGGAAAAGGAAAATCTGTTGGAGAAAAGACAAGGGAAAGGAACCTTTGTAAAATCTCCATTTTTTGTGGAACTTAATTCACCGGTGGGCAGTTTTACCGAGGCGGTTGAAAAAAGCTCTTCTGTTGCAAGCACCCAAGTGATTGCTCTTAAAACAATCAAATGTCCGGGGGATATTGCAAAAGAGCTTAATATAAGCGGCAACGATGATGTGATTTTCCTTTCGAGGCTGCGAAAGGTTGACGGCATTCCAGCCATCATGGAAGAGGATTTCTTTCCCCTGAGTTTTGAGTTTTTGCTCGGTATGGATTTAAACAACCAATCAATTTTTAGGATATTGAACCAGCAGCTTGGCATAAAAATGGAAAACTCTAAAATGATTTTAGAGGCTATTCCAGCCAATGAAGACCACCGTAACATACTGAAGGTAAATGTTAACAGTCCGGTTCTCGTCATTAAGCAGACACTATATTCCAAATCGTTGCCAGTATATTACAACATCCAGTATATACACTCCGATGTTTATAAGAGCTCTGTTTACACAACTTTCCCCATCAATGATTAATACCTGCCATATAGGCAGGTATTTTTATTTTTATTATCTTCCCTTCACAAGGCTCATAAATTCCATCACATGAGCCTTATCCACATCGCCGCTGTCCTTGTAGGTATCCTTAAAGTAACTTCCCACAATCGCGCCATTGGCGACCTCTAAAAGCTTTTCTATATTTTCCGGCGTGCTTCCGGAGCCTACCAGCAACGGGAACTGATTTCCGCATATCTGCCTGAATTCTTTCAGCTTGCTCATCGGAGTGGCATCTCCGGTAGCTTCCCCCGTTACAACAATTCCGTCGCAGCGGGTCATTCCAATGTTTAAATCTTCCTCCAGGGTTCTTCCGGACTTATACGGCTGATACTTAAACCTGACGCCGCCAAACAAAAACGCGTCGGTTCTCTCTCGTTCCATTTGTATCATTTCGTGAAAGCTCCCATCGTCTTTGAGTTCCAAATGCCCCGCAACAGAATCCAGCTGCAAAAAATGCGCGCCATATTCTCGCGCTAAAGCAAATCCAAGCTGGTCATTGTCCAGAGCATTTACGCCATAGGTATAGTCACCAAAATGCTTCACGAAATACTTCAGCATCATTTCCATATCATCATAGCTGCCGTAATAATTCTCAATGACAACCGCATCAACGCCGCCCTCGTAAAGAGCATGGCTCTCTCTTATACCAATTTCCATTTTTTCTTCCCGGCTTTCCCCCTTGAGGTGAAGCATGGCAAGAATCAAGTTGTTGGCCGATAATTTTTTCGCGAAATTTTCTTTCAGCATAATATATCTCCTTAATATTTGTATACTCTGCTCCAAATCGTTTATCATATACCTAAAATATAGCTTTGGGTCAACCAATCAAGCACTGTGCGTTTTGTTATTATTGATTTGTGCAATTTAGTTACATTATAGAACGTTATATGTATGTAGTCAACAATGATTTAATTAGTAATTTATTTTATGTTGACACTATACAATTATTTTGATATTCTTTATTACGTTAGGAACAACTTGGTACAACCCGGAGGGCAGGGGAAATGAAAAATATAATTTTTATCGGAGACGTGGCTCTGGATGAATACTATAAAGCGGAATATTTTCCTCAAATCAAGGAGAAAGTTGGCGTAGAAACCTTGCCGGCACAAACTGGTGGAATGATTGCCAATGCTGCCGCTGTTTATGCAAGCTACACCGACGGCGTTGAATTTTGCGGTGTTCTTAACAGCGGCGCGGTCAGCAAAATGCTGTGCGAGGATTTAAATGCCAGTAATGTCGGGACGCGGTTTGTGATGACGGACAATCGCCTTGCTGATTCAAAGGTTATCATTATTCTGGCGGAGGACGAGCACACCGTATTTATTCCAAACATAAATGTGACCGAAATCCCATTAACGGATGAAGCATATTATGCTCTTTTACAGGCGGACTGGGTAT
>DOHN01000181.1:3589-6690 GCA_003535195.1 Ruminiclostridium sp. | reverse complement strand
CATGAGATAAAATTTCTTAAATACAAAGAAAAAGACGCCCATGCCATTATCAAAGAAATGAAAGCGAATGGCTGCCAGTTTGCGTTTGACCTTGATGTTGCAGATTTTCGGCCGGGCGAAAGAGAATTTATAAAATATATTGATTATATTTTTGTAAATGAAATTGGATTTGAAAATCTAAACAAGGAACTGGATGATGAAATGGGAATCCATTCCTTGTTTGCATCAGGCGCCAAGCTATTGGTTAAAACCCTTGCGGAAAACGGCGTTGAAATAATACAGGCGGGCAAAACCATTGCCATTTCTGGGCATACTGTAGATGTTGTCGATGTTACCGGAGCCGGCGATACTTTTTGCAGCACATTTGTTTATATGCTAAGCAAAACCGATGATTACCAGCTTGCGGGAGAATTTGCAAACTACGCCGCGGCCAGAAGTGTCATGGGGCTTGGGGCACGCTATGGCGCCGCGGGAATCAAGGAAGTTTTGCAGTTTATCAAAGAGCAAGGTGGAGACACCGAAAAGTTTGCTCTTCAAATAGACAACGGGGCGTGATCTTATGAAACAAATTAAGGCGGTTGATATAAATTCTATAGACTTTTCTCCCTATGGCAAAGTTTACAACCTTAGGGACGGCGGCCCGGGCGTGAACCGATCTTCAGGCGACGGCTGGACTGACGGATATACTGCAAGTTCCATTTTAGATACACCGGGGAGCCTTGGCAACACCTTGGGAACCGGGACGCCATTTTCCGCAACGGAAATGGAGCGTCATTTTCATTCACAGGAAGCTCTCTTTGCAATGGACGAGCCTATCGTATTTTTGGTTGCTCCTCCAACAAAGGAAAGCGCGCCTTCTATCAAAAGCCTGCAGGCCGTTATAGTACTCCCCGGAACTGTGGCGGTTTTGAATAGGATGGTATGGCATAGCTCTGCACACGGATTGGCAAAGCCCTGTTACTATTTCTGGCATTGTCAGGTAGTCGAACATGAGCCTACTGAATGGAAGGAGATCTTTGAAGGTACTGTTGAGGTAATTGTGTAACGCAAAAATCATGCGCCTTGCAATAAAACAAGGTGCAGACTAGGAGGAGTATTGTGGAAAAAGAAAAAACCTTGGAGCGAAAGTTAGGTCTGGCTCCAGCAATAGCATTAGCGGTAGGAACTACCATCGGTTCCGGCATATTCTCATCGATAAGCGAAGTAGCGGCGGCGGCGACTTCACCATTAATGACTGTTCTTGCGTTTTTAATCGGTGGTCTTATTATTCTGCCTCAAAACATGGTTTTGGCAGAGCTTGCCACTGCCTATCAGGAAGTTGGCGGACACTATGTATACATTAAACATGCCGGCTGGAAAAAGCTTGCGTTTTTAACAGGCTGGGCCACCTTCTGGGGCAACGACGCTTCCGCACTGGCAATCGTATCCTTAGCCGGTATTCAGTACCTTGCCTATCTCATCCCAATGTCTCCCTTGGTAATCAAATTTTCGGCCGTTGCTGTCATTCTTGTATTTATGCTGATACACGTTACAAGTGTAGAGGGCGGCGGAAAATTCCAATCCCTTGTCACCTTTATTAAAATTCTGCCATTTGTGTTCCTTATTGGCGTTGGTCTTTTCTATGTGCGTCAGGATTATCTGGCAACGCCGATGCCTGCCGGGTCCACCAGTGGGTTTTTGGCACTGCTAGCCGGTATTTCAGCAACCAGCTGGTCCTTTGACGGCATTGGTGCCGCCGCCTATATGACAGGCGAAATCAAAGACCCGAAAAAGACAATGCCCCGGGCGCTGATCGGTTCTACCATACTTGTCATCGTCATATATGTACTGCTATCCATCGTGGTAACCGGAGTGATGCCTTTCGGCGAGCTGATCACCTCTTCCGCTCCTTTAGCGGACGCCGCTGCCCATATTCCTCTGTTTTCATCAAGCGCAGGCACATTTGTCGCTATATCCGGAGTGATCGTAATTCTCGGAGCGCTGTCCGGCACCATTATGTTCCAGCCAAGACTGCAATATACCATGGCCCATGACGGACTGTTTTTTGAAATGTTTGGGAAAGTTCATCCTAAATACAAAACACCCTATGTTTCCATTATGGCACAGTGCCTGCTTGCAATCGTTCTCGTGTTTATGTCAACCATCACCGAACTTCTTGGCTACTTCACCTTTATCCTGCTTCTTAAAAACACTCTGACCTTTATCACCATCTTTGTTCACAGGAAAAAGGAAGACTACAACCCCCTGTGGAAGGTTCCTGCCTGGAAATTTACCGCTACTGTCGCTGTATTGAGCAGCTTAATTCTTGTTGCCTCCATATTCATGTGGGCACCTGTACCAAGTATTATTGCGGCTTTAATCGTTGTAGCAACAGGCATGCCGGTCTACTTCCTCTGGGATAAAAAACGTCAGGCTAATCGAGGCGAATAATTCATGACCCGTATTCAGCAATTTTCAACTCTTAAACCGGAACAATATGAAAACAAGTCGTCTGATTTTTTAGGCAACCTGTTAAAAGCCAACCAACTTTCCGGATTTGAAGTTTATATGGACGACATCATTTCCCGCGACAAAAGACTTTTTAGTTCTCAGCAGGAGCTGGACAGCCTGGTGTGTGCGCTAAAATCCATGTATGTGAATCGGCTTCACTGTTCATACTGGGCTTACCCCACCAGCTTTTTAGGCGGATATGAATTTAAACAGCTCATAGACCGTTTTGGCTCTGTGGAGGCAGTGAGGTCCTATTATGGCGATTTAACAGGGGAGCATATGTATCGGCGATGGGTGGAGGAATATACCCTTGCCAAAGCCATCCATGCAAGTGCCTATACCTTTCACTTAATCGACTATGCCCCCATTGACGGAGAGTGGGAGTTTACGATTCCCAAACACATCATTGTAAACTTCATGGTTTCCATGCTGCAAAAGTTGGTCAATCACCTTTTAACTGAAGGGCTATTGACGGAAGACAGCCCTGTGATTGAAATTGAAACCTCCGGCTGGGGCCTTGAGCACGGGACACAAGCAGCGGCGGATTACAAGCTGATCTACAGCCAAATATACGACCCTTATCACAAGGTCAAAATCGCTTGGGAGATCAA
>DOHN01000181.1:3031-3474 GCA_003535195.1 Ruminiclostridium sp. | reverse complement strand
ACCCTTATCACAAGATCAAAATCGCTTGGGAGATTAACCACCTCCTCCATGCCGTGGGCTGCAACCCCCAAACCAATCAAGGTGAATTCTTTCTGCCACCAAACGAAATTACCCCTGATATGCGAATTCTGATGGATCAGTACAAGAAAAATCCTCCGGTTTTTGCGCAAAAATGGCTGGAACATGAGATTTGCGACCCGCTTCTGATCGATAAGATCGGTTCGATTCACCTGGCGGACAACAAGCTTAAAATGGTGCGTTACTTTAAAAACGGCCTCCTGCAGGGTGAATACTATGAGAAGATCAGCTCCTTAGCCACATGGGAAGAAAAGGAAAACTATGGCGTGGATATTGTTTTGAGGGAGTATGACAATCATCTTGTATTTGGAACAGGGATTCTTACGTCTGAATTCTTCCATTCCCTGCTCGAAAAAATTAAAGCG
>DOHN01000181.1:644-2901 GCA_003535195.1 Ruminiclostridium sp. | reverse complement strand
TTTAAAGCGGAAAGCGCAGATTTTGTCATCCTCCATGAGCTGAAAAACTCCACCGACTTAAAGGCAGCATTGACCCAGCAGCAAAGCGCAATGAAAGGTAACTAAATGAAGTATATTGTGGTAGGCCCTACAATTGTAAATGATATTTATCTCAACCAAAAGCTCACCCACCAAAAACAGATAGGCGGTGCGATTTTCGCCCTGCAGGGTGTTATGCTCTGGAATAAGTCCGCGTTGTATGTTTCAAATGTGGGAGAGGATTTCCTTGATTATTATGGACGCTGGATCAAGGATAACGATGTTTCTCTTCAGGGATTGTATTACACCCTGCCTCATACTCAATATACAAACCTGCACTATGCGGAAAACGAGCTTCACTCCGAAACATCGGTATACGGCGAGGAAGAGGAACGCCTGGTTGAAAGCTTAGATCATATTTCTGCGGTGCAGCTTGCCTCCCATATTGCCGGCGACACAAAAGGAATCTATCTTGAAATTTCGGATGAAGATTCTTTTTGGAACGACCTGCATGTGATAAGGGAGCAGTCGAAAGCTAAGGTCATGTGGGAAATACGAACCTCCTCCACGCAAGACCCGGTGAGAGCCAAGCGCACTCTGAAGCTGATCAATAAGGTAGATATTTATTCCCTTAATTTTCCGGAGGCGCAACAGCTTTTTGGTATTGCAGATGAAAACGCGATTCTTGACAGGATTCAGGAAATCAATATTCCATGTTATCTTCGGTTTGGAGCACGTGGTTCTGCCATGATCGCAGACGGCGAGTGCGCCTTTGTTCCCAGCCTTTCTTTAGGTGACGTGGTGGATACAACCGGTTCCGGCAACGCGTCAACCGCCGCCGCCATGGTCGGTTTTTGCGAAAATGACACGCTAGAACATATTGCACGCCGCGGAAATATTTCCGGCTGGTTTAATTTAACCCAAAAAGGGCCTTATCCAAAGCTCGATGAAATTAGAGAGCAAGCGGAGAAGTTAGTGAAAGATTTCCGTGCTTAACTTTGTAATAGCGACTGGTAACTTGAATTTCCCATCAACGAAGCAAAATCAGGATTAGTAAACTGCGTTTCCCAATTTAAAAGGACTGGCCGAAAGGCCAGTCCCTTTTGTTCTTTGCTCAAGCTGGAATCGCAACCGGGCCGGGAGAGAAACTCCCGGCCCGGTGAACGGTTGATTCTAACTGCCATCAGGCGCTTCTAGCACCATGAGGGGGCAGACGCCTCTGCCCCGTTATAAAGGGCAGTTTTGTGACTGCCTTTGATGATGCCGCTGCACCAAATCCTCCAGTGTGATGTGATCCACCACGCCGCTGATGGCCTCATCCAGCCGCTTCCAGACATCCAGCGTCACACAGGTGTTGCAGCGGGAGCACTGGTTGGGGGCATCCTCCATACAGGCCACCGGAACAAGGCTGCCTTCAATCAGCCGCAAAATCATCCCCACTGTGTACTCGCCGGCGGGCCGGGTCAGCTTATAGCCGCCCTGAGGCCCCCGGGCACTTTTGACAAACCCCGCCCGGCTCAGCACAGTAATAATCTGTTCCAGATATTTGTTGGAAACCTCCTGCCGCTCCGCAATGCTTTTGATGGTGATATATTCGTCGCTGTGTATGGCTAAATCCAACATCATGCGCAGGGCATACCGGCCTCTGGTGGAAATTTTCATATTATCACATCCTATCCCCCACATTATAATATATGAATACTAGGAATTCAACCTGTTTGATTGGCAGCTCGCCGGTGCTTGTGCTGCTATGATACCACCGGAGGGGCAGGAAAAACCGCGGGGCAACCTGTGAACCCTTATTTTTTTGGCAACCGCTGTCCCGACTGCTTCTTGTCCCTGCACCGCATCAACCGCGCGCCGGTTTGCCGCTGCAGCAGGCTGTGGATGCTTTGTTCCTAAGGGCCATGTCTCACCTGTGGATTTCCGGCCCAACCCGGTGTTCTGCAAAAGTTTTATAGGAAATTAATGCCCGCCTTTCCTGCTCCCGGATGAATTCCCCCGGGATTTGTGATACAATACGTTTGGCGGCAGGCTTGCGGAATTCTTTTGCGATGCTCCCCATCTCTGAATCGCCAGACAGCCTTGGAACATTTCCCGGGGCCTTCCTACATACAGGTTAAATCCAACAATAACACGAAACATTTTTAGGATGTTTCTTTATAAGGTGAGGTTGCCAAATGAAGAAGACGAAAATTGTATGCACCCTTGGCTATGCTTCGGAAACGCCGGAGATCAG
>DOHN01000181.1:0-514 GCA_003535195.1 Ruminiclostridium sp. | reverse complement strand
TTGGCCGGCATGGATGTGGCCCGCTTCAATTTTTCCCACGGGAGCCACGAGGAACATAAAAAGAAGTTTGACATTGTAGCCAAGTTGAGAACAAAACATCGCCTTGCGGTGGCCACTCTGCTGGACACCAAAGGTCCGGAGGTGCGCCTTGGTCTGTTTGAAAACGGCAAAGCCATGCTGGAAACCGGCTCCTACTTTACCCTGACCACCCGAACTGTCACCGGAACCGCCTCCTGCGCCTCGGTCTCCTATGCCGGGCTTTCCAACGACCTAAAGCCGGGAGACACCATTCTGCTGGACGACGGCCTGATCGAACTGACAGTAGAGCACATTGAGGAAGGAGACATTCACTGTCAGGTCATTAACGGAGGGCCCATCTCCAACCGCAAGGGAGTCAACCTGCCCGGAGTTCACCTGAGCATTCCCTACATCAGCGAACAGGACCGGGCGGACATTGCCTTTGGCGTGGAGTGCGGCTTTGATTTTATCGCTGCCTCCTTTGCGCGGACCGCCA
>DOHN01000212.1 GCA_003535195.1 Ruminiclostridium sp. | reverse complement strand
AGATTTTCAGCAAGCTCCACATATTCATGCTCGGGGTCTAAACAAAGAACAGTTTTACCTGCTTCCAGCACATTGCAGAGAATTAATTTAAGAAGATAGCTTTTACCCTGACCACTGTTACCAAGAATAAGGATGTTGGCATTAGTCTTGTCATCATCCCGTTTATCGAAGTCTACGATAATATTGCTTCCGAATTTATCCCGTCCAAGATAAAAACCTCCCGGATCAGTCTTGCCGGAATAATTAAAGGGATAAAGGTTGGCCACGCTGCTGGCTGGCAAGACCCGTTCATACTGACTCCCGAACACATTATGTCCGGCAGGACCCACGGCGAGAAAGCCCTCCCTCTGACGAAGTATAAGCCTATCCACATTGAGTTTGCTTCGCACAAGTTCCGTAAGAACATCGGTCTGCAACAGCTTTAGCGTATCAAGATCATGGGCAGTCAGCTCAATATACACGGCACAATGAAGAAGAGGTTCACGGTTTCTGTGCATGGCTGATACTAATGTCACCACATCCTGCAGATTGCTTTCAGCAGTGACAGTTTGCTGCAGGTTATTGGTGCTGCTTCTATCCATGCGATTTTTATTGGCAGCGTTATGGATGATTTTCTTTTCCTCTCCCGGAGTAACCTGCCTTGTGTAAATGCAAAGAGTTACACCATCCTTTTCCCCTAAATGCCGAAGAATGGCCTGCTCATCTGTAGAGGTTGGATACTCACGCAGCACCCAGACACAGCGAAAAGTATTCCCGCAAATAAAATGATCGACATTAAATTTAATAATACCGGGCGCTATCATGTCGAGAAAATCTTTAATTTTAGCATCCTCTGCCGGTATTACAGTTTTTTTCTTTCTGGCTTTACTCACCAACAATCACCCATCTTTCTCCATCAAAATCCTCATATTTTTCTGTCGTGACATTCTGCTCATAATAAACACCTAAGAGGCGCTTAATGTCAGTTTCAGCTGCTTTTTTTGTAGTGAAGCCTTGGTCTTTCAGAGATTTTTCAATACGTGAGAGATAGGGTTGAACTTCTGATTCCTTCTCGTCACGCAGGCGGATGATGATGAGAAACTCACGGGCTGTGGCCATCTGCACCTGCATGCGGTCAAGAGAAACAGCATCCTGCTGAAGGAGCTTTCGTATAACCGGGTTTTCTTCCTGCTCCATACGGCTTCTAAGATGTGCTTTATTATCTTCAAAGTTCTCCCGGCTGTTAAGGCAAAGCATTTCAATTTCAGCGATGCCTTTTAAAACATTCATCAAAGCATATATTCTTGCACCTACGCTGCTTTCAGAAAGCACACTGATGTTGGTGGGCTTAATCATAAAAAATACCAGCTCTCCATGACCGGTCACCAGTGCATGGCTGCTGATATTTTTAATCCCCATAAGCTGCCTTGTAGATGCCTTTTCTTTAGCTTCATTTTTCTTTTTTCTGCTCATGCACTTTCCCTCCATTCATAAAGCTGCTGCCTGCCCATAAAAAACACAGCGGCATATCGGATAAAATCGAGAATGCTGGTATCCTCAAAGCGAATAGATAAAAAGGCATAGACTGCTGTTGCTACGATGGGCAAAAGCCATCCAAGCTGAGATAGGGCAAACACAGATATGAGGCAGCCTACACCAATAATTCCTATATCTCTAAGCTCCCACAGCCAAAGTGTAGCCTTGGATTTTAGATTGTCTGGGTAAATATACAAGATTTAATCCTCCTGTTCACTATAAATTCTTTGTAAAAAATATGCGATACCACGGAGGACAAAGTCCACACAGGGTATCGCTACACTGTTTCCAAGTGCCTTATACCTGGCACTGTCTGAGCCGCCGGGGATATTCGTCCAGCCATCAGGAAAGCCCTGAAGCCGTTCGCATTCAAGGGGGGTAAGACGGCGAATGAGTTTTCTATTCTTTCCGCCAGCAGTTGCTATAAGATTTTCACTGCCCCCGCCATTATCGCCGCCCTGTGCACGCAGGGTGGTACAGCCCTCGGAATAGTTTCCAAACTGGGATTGACCATAGATCCCAAATCCATCTATGATGCACTTGTCTTGGCTTACATACTGGTTGCCAATGCCTTTTTCATCACCACGACATAAAGCCCCGACCACTTTTTGATATGGCTCACATACTGAATGTCTGTCTGTAGATGTAAGGGTATAGGCAATATCTGCTTGGCATCCAAGTCCGTTCCCGCCATTTTTGGGCTGGCGATCAATTGTATTTCCTGCAATACAGATTGTTTCCTGCAGGATAGCTATACCGCCTTGGTTTTTACTGGGGTTGGGATTGGTGGTATCAATTGTCCGGGCTATCTCTGTTTCCCTGCACCCTGAATTGGGATTTGCTGATTTCATGCTATTGGATTCCTTGGAATCAAGAGAGAACGCTATAGGATTACCGACTAAGGGAACATTGTTTCCACCTGTCCCCATACGGGCTGCAAGAGTTGGAGCTACCCCAAGGGGACCATTGTATCTGCCATCCTTGGGATGGTTTTCAAACAATACCGGCTGGTTATTGCCGCTCATCTCGGCACCGGCTGTGATTGGCTGGGTGACAAGCGGTGGATGGCCGCCCATACCTGCTCTAAGGGTTGGGGTTACTTCCTCGGTGATATCCATCCGGTCACCGCCATGGTCATTTAAACATAAGAGTGGCTCCTGAGTTACAAATGTCTGCATTTGCATATTACGAGTTGCCAGCAATGCGCCGGATACACCATGTAAGTCAATTACCTCGTCACGCTGGTTGACATGAAAAGCATTGATTTTCTCAGTATCTGTCACAAATGTTTGCTGCTTCATACCCGGCTGTGCTTGCAAAGCCCCTGCAATATCATGTAAATCCCGCACTTCATCACGTTGGTTGGCGGCAAAAGCTATTGGGGTCTGTGTAATAATACCGTTTCTGCCGGTAGACATTCCGCAATTAACACCGAGGGTTGAGGACACCTCCCCGGTGAGATCACCGTTGTAGCCATCAAAACCTACCGCCTCTTTTTCTTCTGTCTGGACATATCCATGCCCGCCGCCTTGCCCGCTATAAAGAGCTGGCCATATTCCTGTTTCCTCAAAAATGCGGCGGCTTTGCACATCCCATGGTGTCAGACAAGCTCCGCCTGAATCATCAGGGCTTCCTTCAGTTGCTGTGGAAGCTCCTTGCCCCGAGCCTCGGCTCTGCGCAGAATTCCCAAACAGGCGGTCTTGCTCAAATAATATTTGGGTTGCGGTGCATCCTCTAAAATCTGCGACAAGGAAGATACGGCGGCGGCGCTGGGGGACTCCCCAGTATTGAGCGTCCAGCACTCGCCAAGCCAGGCTGAATTCAT
>DOHN01000140.1 GCA_003535195.1 Ruminiclostridium sp. | reverse complement strand
CTGACCGCACAATAATAATCAGGTGGTATGGTTCATTTAACAAGATCATATTTTAAAGTAAAACAGGCACCCCAAAGGGTGCCTGTTTTGTCCTGATTATCAACGGGAATTGTTCCCATAACATTTCTTTATATATCCAGGAATCTGTCCATCAGCGTATGGCCTTCCTGAATGAATGTGCCGGCCTTCTTGGCGCAGGCTTCCGAGTAGATCATGTCCGGGTTTGCAATTTCGGTTTTCTGGCTGTCATAGATGAGATAGGGCACCGGATCTGCGCAATGGGTCCGGATGGATACCGGTGTGGGATGATCGGGAAGGATCATGAGCCGGTAATCGTCAAGACCTTTCAGCCCTTCCAGCAATGTGCCGAGGACCTCTGAATCGATAAGCTCAATGGCCCGTATTTTTTCATCTACCTGCCCCTGATGGCCGCATTCATCGGGTGCTTCTATGTGAATGTAAACCAAGTCCCGGCCCTCCTGAAGCTCTTTCAGCGCAGCTTCGGCCTTTCCTTTGAAATTCGTGTGGAGGTTGCCTGTGGCGCCTTCCACATCAATAGCCTTCATGCCTGAGGCAATGCCAATGCCCTTTACCAGATCCACGGCAGAGACAACGGATCCGCAAAGGCCGTATTTTTCTACAAAGAGCGGCATCGAAGGTTTTTTACCCTGCCCCCAGAGCCAGATAGAGTTGGCCGGGTTTAATCCCTTTGCCAACCGCTTTTTATTAATCGGATGCTCCTTTAAAATGGCGACGCTTTTCTTCATTAAATCAAGTGCAATTTCCTGGCCCGGACCTTTGGGCAGATAGTTGAAAATTTTCTTGCCCGAAATATCATGGGGCGGTGTGAGCCCGATATCCAGAGGGCCATCCCTCCAGAGGAGGCAATGACGATAGCTGACGCCGGGGAAAAAGGCGATGCCATCCCGGTTAAGTCCTTTTGCTACTGCGTTCATGAGCTGGGAGGCTTCCCCGGTGGTAATTTCTCCGGCGCTGTAATCAACCATGGACCTTTCTTCATAATTCTCCTCATCGGACAGGGTTACCAGATTGCATCGAAGAGCCGTGTCATCGGTATTTAATTTTAAACCCATGCTGATAGCTTCCAATGGGGAACGCCCTGTATAGTAGACACTGGGATCAAAGCCGAAAACTGACAGGTTTGCCACATCACTTCCGGCAGGCATCCCCGAAGGAATCGTACGAACCAAACCCAAGCTGCCGTATTTACAAAGATTATCCATGTTAGGCTTTTTTGCCAACTCAAGAGGAGTCCGATTCCCCAAGGATTCAACAGGCCAGTCGGCCATACCATCCCCGAGGATGATAATATATTTCATGTGATAAACCACCTTTATAGGTATTTTAGCGTAATGCAAACTTAGTCTAAATTTCTTTTAAAATCGATTATAACAGAAAAAAAGATTATATGCCAATGAATCAAAAGTCCTATGAAAATGCCAAAAAGCTGCCTCCGGCAGGAAAGCAGCTTTCGTATTCGTGATCATTTTAATCAGAGCCTTGTAGCAATATATTCATCCCGGCCTGCCAGATTCCAGACAGGTGATGTTCTGCCGATGCGGCGAATGGATTTTATCTGAAGATCATTTTTGTCGGAGAGCATAGTTGAAAGAGCAGCCATGATAACGGCTACCAATTCCCCGTCGACCATGTTTCTATTTTGCTGTAATGCGGCGGCACTTTCAGCTTTTATTTCATATATAGCGTAGTCTTTGTTGGATTTACCAAATAGTTTAGAAAAAAACGACATATCAATCCACCTCCACTTTATTCGCAATTTTTTATATCAATTTTAATTTATATATTACCCTGCTAAAATAACACAATACTCGATATAAAGTCAATTCTATTTCTAAATTGCGAATCGAAGGTTGTGTCGTAAATTGTTGCGAAATTTTTTGTTTTTGCTATAATGAGATTATATCTCCCGGAAAGTGATCGTTAAAGCTTTCTTCTAAAGGGTGCAAAAAAAGAGAAATACCGAAATCAAACAATTTGGGAGGTTTTGATATGGTTAAGGTTACAAAGGATTCCATTATTATGGATGTTCTTATGATGGATAAGAAAACAGCACCGATCTTTATAAAGCACGGTATGCATTGTCTGGGCTGCCCGTCTTCTTCCGGGGAAAATATTGAGGAAGCGTGTATCGTGCATGGGATTGATGCTGATAAGCTTTTAAATGATTTGAATGAGTATTTTAATTTGGTTAGATAGTTTTGTTTATCCCGCTGATTTCTGTAAACATTCCAAAACCCACTGAAAGAACAAAATCGGTCAAATTTGCGAGGTAAAATATGAAAATAACAGAAATTGCCCAGCTGCTGAAAGCTGAAATCTCTACCCCGGCCTATTGTAAAGACATTAATATCAAATCTGCATGCAGTGCGGATCTCATGAGTGATGTAATGGCTTTTTCCAAGGAAAATGCCATGCTTCTGACGGGTCTTGTCAATCCGCAGGTCATTCGTACTGCAGAAATGATGGATATAAAGGTAGTTGTTTTTGTACGTGGGAAAAAGCCCAATCAGGGTATGATTGATCTGGCCGAGGAAAAAGGCATTGCCCTCCTGGAAACGGACTACCCTTTGTTTGTGGCAAGCGGGAAGCTCTATGATGTAGGAATCAACGGGCATGGAGAATAATCATGGGCAATGTAGTTGTGCGAGACTATATGATACCCGCCAACGATTTTACGGTAGCGGGCGAAGCCTCAAGCAGTGTACGAAAAATTTTGACTCAGCTTGGCGTTACACCTCATGCGGTTAAAAGGACATCCATAGCCATGTACGAAGCCGAAATCAATGCGGTAATCCATGGGCATGGAGGAAAAGCACATGTGGAAATTGATGAAAATAAGATTTTTATTCAAATATCCGATGAAGGGCCCGGTATTGCCGATTTGGAGCTTGCCATGCAAGAAGGCTATTCCACAGCCCCCGACAGTATCCGGGAAATGGGATTCGGCGCGGGAATGGGCCTTTCAAACATCAAAAAGCACTCGGATCTTCTGAAAATTGATACAGAAATAAATAGGGGGACAACGGTCAATATAACGGTATTTTTTAATAAATAGATGAAAGGCTATCGCAATGGAGCAGGAATACTTTCATTCAGTAACACTTGATAAAGATAAATGCAAAGGTTGCACCAATTGCATCAAACACTGCCCTACAGAGGCAATTCGTGTCCGAAACGGAAAAGCGGTTATCATACGCGAGCGATGCATAGACTGCGGTGAGTGTATCAGGGTATGTCCCTATCATGCGAAAAAAGCAGTTACAGACCCCTTAAGCAGTATTGAGGAATACAAGTATAAAATAGCCCTGCCCGCCCCGTCTCTTTACGGCCAGTTTGGTACTAATTTTTCCCGGGAGCGCATTATAGATGCGCTGAAGCACTTCGGCTTTGACTATGTTTTTGAAGTTGCCAGGGCTGCTGAAATTGTTACCCATGCATCTGCGCAATATATGAAGAATGAAAAGATCAAAAAGCCCGTTATCTCCTCTGCCTGCCCGGCAGTGGTAAGGCTTATACAAGTTCGTTTTCCCAGTTTAATTGAAAATCTGATCAGAATTGAATCACCGATGGAGGTGGCGGCAGCTCTTTCAAAACGAGAGGTGCATGATAAATTTGGTATTCCTTTTGAGGACATGGGGGCTTTCTTTATTTCTCCCTGTGCGGCAAAGGTTACCAGTGTTGAAGCCCCTTACGAGAACAAAAAATCAAACGTGGACGGTGTTCTTGCTTTAAAGGATATATACCTGCCTCTTTTGGATATTATGAAAAAGCAAAAAGAGGAAATACCGGAGCAGTTTTCTCTCTCCAGCGCCATTGGTGTGGCATGGGCAGGAACCGGCGGAGAAAGCCAGGCCCTTAAAAAAGGCCGTCGTATTGCGGTTCACGGCATCAAAAATATTAATGCCATATTGGAGCAGGCAGTTCAGGAGGGCCTTAACGATATTGACTTTATCGAAGCGCTGGCCTGCCCTGAAGGCTGTATCGGCGGTCCCTTGACGGTTGAGAACCCCTTTATTGCCAAGGTAAACTTGAAAAATGAAATTGATAAAATCAGTCGGAATGATGGTCACCGTATTCATAAAATTGACAATGTAGATGAGCTTATTTGGAAATCCACCGTTGAATACAGGCCCATTATGCAGCTTGATGACAATATGATGAAAGCCCTTGAAAAAATGCAGAGAATCGATGAAATCACCGAAAGCCTTCCGGGGTTGGATTGCGGCGCCTGCGGTGCGCCAAGCTGCAGGGCACTGGCCGAGGATATTGTCATGGAAAATGCCAAAGAGACCGACTGTATCTTCAAACTTCGCGAGAAGGTAAATGATATAGCACATCAGCTTCATCAGATAGATGATATGTATCCGCCTGATTAAATGGATGTACCCATAAAAAAGGAGTTTTTAAAATGACCGTTGGGGAATTGGCCGAGAAATTGGGCTTAGAAATAATGTCGTGCGGCAGCAGGGCTTTGAATACTGCAGTAACAGGAGTTTATTCCTGTGATTTAATCAGCCATGCCATGGCAAAATTGAACCCCGGTAATGTCTGGATTACCGTTCATACAAATCTTAATGTGGCGGCTGTGGCTTCACTGGCAGAAGCTTCCTGTGTTCTGGTTCCCGAGAATATTGAAATCAGCGGGCAAACCCTTGAAAGAGCCGAGGAAAAGGAAGTCATTTTTCTTTCGGGCGGCAAGAGCGCGGCCCGGTTCTGTTATGAAATCCTTTCATTGCTGGAATCGCCGTCATGAAATGCTGGGTGGATCTCCACATTCATTCCTGTTTATCCCCTTGTGCAGAGGATGACATGACGCCGAACAACATCGTCAACATGGCTCTTCTAAAGGGCCTTGATATGATTGCCGTGACAGATCACAATTCTGCCCGGAACGCGGAGACCATTATTGAGGCAGGCCGAAAAGCAGGTATAGAAGTGGTTCCCGGCATGGAGCTTTGTACCACGGAAGAAGTTCATCTCATCTGCCTTTTCCCGCAGCTCACCCCATTGCTTGAATTTGAAGAAATTGTATATGAACATCTGCCCCCCTTTCGTAACCGTGAAGATATTTTTGGCACCCAGATCATCATGGATGCTGAGGACCAGCCGTGCGGCCGTGAAAGCCGCCTTCTGTCCGGGGCGAGCAGTCTCGATATAGAAACGGCTATTGGGCTTGTAAGAAACTTAGGCGGTGTCGTTATACCGGCCCATGTCAACCGGGAATCCTATAGCATGTTAAATACATTGGGAGTCATCCCTGAAGATTATCATTTCAAATTTTTGGAGCATTCTAAAAACTGTATCCTTCCGGTCTTTCTGGAAAAGCACCCGGAGCTTGAGGGTTATCAATGGATATGCTCTTCAGATGCACACTTTCTATCCCAGATTTTAGAGCGGGAAGTGTCGGTGGAAATCCGCCGGAAAAGCTGTGAAGCGCTTCTTGAATTCTTCCGATAGAATATGGAAGAATCTCGCCAATCCTGCTCCGCTTCTGCACTAAATTACGAATTAAAAAATATTCTTATTTTTTGAAAACGCAGTTTGATTTATGGTATTATGTTATATTGCACGGCGCGCTTATCTTATAATAGATATTTTGAAAATTTTGCGG
>DOHN01000209.1:30217-32072 GCA_003535195.1 Ruminiclostridium sp. | reverse complement strand
TTCTCGAGGGCGCACAAAACATCGCTCATGGCGCTAGATTATAAATCAAGATTTCGAACGGGTCCCGGGAACAGCCGGCTTTTTTATAAATCGATCAGGGTCATATTTTCGTTAAAAACCGATTGGGCCATCTCAAACTCGCGTGTTCTGCAGGTGAAGAAAAATACCTGGCGGTCTCCGGAAATCTTCTTCAGTAATTTAAATGCCTGCAGCATACGGGTTTCGTCATACTGCAGGAAGGGTTCATCCAGGAAAAGGGGCAAACGCTCCCGCCCCTTCTCTAAAAGAAGAACAGCCGCAAGGCGCATGCATAAATAGACCTGGTCAATGGTGCCGCCGCTTAAGCGGCTTACTGAAATAAGCTCATCTGTTTCAGGCGCTTCCAGATTGATCTGCAGCTTGTCATTGGTGCGAAGCACTTTATACCGGCCCGAGGTCAGCTCCGACATCAATGTGCTCATCTGGTCATTTAGGGCCGGTACATAATCCCGCTGCAGGTTTTGGGCTGTTTCGGTCAAAATTTCTTTGGCAAGATTCAGGCTTCCGCCCATCATTTCAAGCTTTTCTCTTTTATCCTGCAAAAGAGCGGTTTCCTCCGCGATCTCAGTGAGCTCCCCTTCGGTGGGCGCCTGCTCCAGCCGGGTGTTTAAGGCTGCTATTTCCAGTTTTGCCTGTTCTATCCTTTTAGTCGTCGTCTCCAGCTCCTCACCAAGCTGGAGTTCCGAGGCGGAATCTTCGGAAATTAGCCCATCCGTTTGCGGCAGCGACCCAAGAAATACCTTAAAGTCATGGTATTCGGGGAAGATGTGGTTTGCCAGAGTTCCTGCCTCCCGGAGCACCATCTCGAATTTCTCCGCCATAGACGCCTTTTGGGAAATCAAAATTTGCTCTCTTTCTTTTGCTTCCTTCAGCCTGCCTGCGCCCCGCTTCAAAGACTCGGCCAGAAAAGCCCGGTCCTTTTGCCCGTCAAGGGCTGTGTCATGAGCGAGGATATCGTCCAATTCCCTTTCATAGGTATCGCATTTGGTCTTGAGCGAATGCAGCCGCGCTTTGGATTCATCTATTTCCCTGTGGATGCTTTCAAGCTGATCCCTGGTTTTAAGCTGGCTCTCCCGGTACCGTATATAATCGTTCATCGTATCAAACCCGGCCTCCGAAAGCGCTCTGTTTAAAAGATCGGCATCGGTTTTCATGGTCAGCCGGCCCCGGGATTTCCGAATATTGAAATAGGATAAAAGAATGCCAAATATCGCTATAATCGATATGCCGGAACCCAGGAGAAGAGGGGATGGATTTTTTATGTATTGACTTGCTAAAAGCAAAACCATACACCCGGTCAGAAAAAATATGGCCGTTATCCAGCCTGAATTAGCCGGGGCGCTGTTCCTCCCATATCTTTGATGCTGATTTTTCTGTCTTTCCTTTAAAAGCTTATAGCTTTCAAGGGCTTCATCCACTGTATTCATCCGTTTTTGGAATATTTCATCCGGGTCCAGCGACGCTTGAAGGGCCGCCTGCCTGTTTTTTAAATCTTCCAGGCGCGCAGATTCCGATTCTGTCAGTTCTTTCTCGCGCTCATGGTCATGGAGCAGCAGGGTCATCTTTGAAAGGCTATGCTCGGTTACCGATCCATAACTCTCCAGCTCTGCCATTATATTTGCGCATTTTTCAAGCTCTCTTTCGACCATGGCGGCCCTATTTGTAAGATTCTCCAGCTCCTGATTTAAAGCTCTAAACTTTGAGGCCCTCGAAATTTCCTTTTTTCTCTGCTTCTCTTCCAGTTCCCTGGTCAAATCTTTCAGCAGGCTTTTTTGCTCATGGAGAGACCGGACCGTATCCAGGTATTGCTCCGCCA
>DOHN01000209.1:29233-30091 GCA_003535195.1 Ruminiclostridium sp. | reverse complement strand
GTATCCAGGTATTGCTCCGCCAGAGCCGAAAGCTCCCGTTGTTTCTGCTCCAGCTCGGAGAGCCTTAATTTCACCCTGTCTAAAGGCCTGGAAGCGGATCTCCCCGTACCTACCCGTTCCAGCAGCGTATTTTCCAGCGCGGCTACCGCCTGGGTGAGAGAAAGGTCTTCATTTCCTGTGGCGCTTAAGTTTGAAAGCTTTTCCAACAGCGCTTTTCTTCCGTCATCATCAATGGCACACTGCAGTTGACCAATAAATACACTTCGTTCAAAGGAAGCCTCGTCGATTCCCAGATGCTCTTCGGCAAACCTGGGCCCCACATCCCTTTCCTGGGCAAATTGTGCGGTCACATTATTGGCTATTTGATCGTAAATATTCGCTGTTCCCTTGTCAAAGTTCCTGCCTACCCGGTAAGTATCACCGTTTTCCAGGGCATATTCCATAACGCCGGCGTACTGGCCGGCATTCCAAGGTTTATATTGCTTCAGGGGCGGAAGCGTTCCATCCTTTAACTTCCTGCCGCCCTTGAGGCCATAGAACATGGCCCGGATAAAGGCCTGTAAAGTTGATTTTCCCGCTTCGTTATGGGCATATATCATATTAAATCCTGCACCGGGACTGATTTTAAGCTCGCTGAGCCTGCCAAATCCCTTAATGTCCAGTGACTTTATTTTCATAACTCACCTCTATATTTCGTCCCACCATTCAATTTTACCGTCTTGAAGGGCCTCCAGTCCGAAAACCAGGGCCAGCTCCAGTTGCTGTTTCTGCTGCCCAAGCCCTTTATCCGGCGGACTCTTCCCCATGTTTTCTTCCAGCAGGCGTATTCTTCCCATGATTTCTCTTACAAAAGCCCCC
>DOHN01000209.1:27909-29060 GCA_003535195.1 Ruminiclostridium sp. | reverse complement strand
AGACTCCATATCAAAGGCTTTTTGTGTTTCGTCTTTGATTTTCAGATAAAGCCAGTCCTCCGCATAAGCCTCTTCTAATATACGAGGCTCGATACCTAGATCAGTACGCCCCTTTAAAACTATTCTCACAAGATCCCGTCGGGGGTTCATCCCCTCTATAAGGCCCAGAATTCTGATCTTAACCTCTTCTAAGTTCCTGCTTCCCGTAATGTCCAACGTTTTTTCATGGTAAACTCTTATGGCCGTATCAAAGCGCCTGATTTCAGCTTTTACTTCTTTGTTTTCCGCTGTGAGAGTTACAAAAAAAGCGCCGTGCACCCCCGGCTCATCAAAGCCTAAAGGCTCAGGGCTGCCCGGGTTGGCGGCATTTTTCAGCGGATAATCCGTCCTCATGTTATGAAAATGCCCCAGTGCATAATAATCATAGCCCAGTCCTGCCAACTCCTCTGAGGTGAGCGGTTTATAGGCTTCACCGGTAAAATCCATATCCAAAGTGCCGTGGAGCATGAGAATATTAAAATATCCCTGCTGCGGAGGCTTTACCGCCGAAAGATCGGGCTTGCCCTCCTTAAAGGCCGAAAACCCCAAGCCGTAGAGGCTGACTTGCTTGTCTTCCAGCACTAAGTACGGATGTTCCGGTGAGAGAAGGTTCACATTGGAGGGCCAATCCCAGTTTTTATACCAGGAGTTCATAAGATATGGGTCATGGTTGCCGGGTATTATCACCACAGGAACACGGACACCGGCAAGCACCATGTGGAGCCAGTCCATGGTTTTTCTGGTGATGTACCGGTGCTCGTACAGGTCTCCCGATATCAGAAGAAGGTCTGCGTTTTCCTCTTTGACAAAATTCAGGATATTCATAAACGCATTTCGAATATCCTTGCGCCTGGACTCACTATATCTTCCGGACCGTTCTGAAAAAGGCGCATCCAGATGAATATCAGCGCAATGCACAAATTTTAAAGCGTTCAGCAAGTCTGTACCTCCTGCGGATTCGAACTTATGTTCTATTATAGCTCAGTCTGGAAATGATTTCAAGGGCTGTGTCCTTGTCTCTTTGATTCGCGCCGCTTTGTTTCTGCACTGAAACATCAATCACGGTGCCTGTAGAGTGAATTAAAGTGTGCCCTCAAGAAAATCCGTCCTGG
>DOHN01000209.1:27005-27767 GCA_003535195.1 Ruminiclostridium sp. | reverse complement strand
ACACACTTTAATATCACTCAAGGCACCCGTTCTCCGTCATTCTTCATCTGTAAGCAGCACTGCCTGGGCGGCAGCGTAGTCATGGCTGTGCGTAAGGCTGATGTCCATAGACTTTCCGCCCATGGCTTCGTAGATGCGCCTGGCCTCATTGTGCAGGGTGATGCAGGGCCTGCCCCTGCCGTCAACAGTGATTTCAATATCCTGGAGGCAGACCCCCTTGGCGATGCCGGTGCCAAGAGCCTTGGCCACAGCCTCCTTGCCACAGAACCGGGCGGCATAGCTCTGAACGGAGGCTTCTCCCCTGCCATCGCAATAGGCTCTTTCCCGGGCTGTATAGACCCTTTTCTTAAAGCTTTCCCCATGGCTGGAAAGCGCATTTTCAATGCGCTTAAGCTCAATCAAATCCATTCCGCAGCGGATACGCATGGTCATTCTCCATTCACTGAAATTTTCTTTTTTGAGGGATATTAAAAGAGCACAGGATATAAAAAACCTGTACTCAAAAATTGGCGTCCCGTGCAGGAATCGAACCCGCATTAATGGAACCGGAATCCATTGTCTTATCCATTAGACTAACGAGACATATTATCAAAGCAGATATATTATATACCCTTTGACCCGGGATAGCAAGAGAAGCATTTCTGCCTAGAGGACCAAAAATCGGCTTTTAAAGCTCTTTTAAAAAAGTCTCTCCAGTATTTTACTAAATAAGCCTTCCAAATAAACAACTGCTCCGCCGCTTATCTGCATCCAAAAATAAGC
>DOHN01000209.1:22669-26774 GCA_003535195.1 Ruminiclostridium sp. | reverse complement strand
GTTCTATAGATGACACCCAGCTGCACAAACGCAAGAAAGCTCATAATAACCAGAATAAAAGAAAATAGAAGGCGTGCCTGGCTTGAGGAGGACATATCGATGCTTGCCCATTCTATGCCCGAATAGACATAGATTGCAGTGGGGACGATAAAGAGGATATGGGATATGGCATAGGATTTCATCAGAATAACCGGCATTCTGCCGCTGACATACTTTTCACTGCGCCTTCCCATAATGACGGCAAACTCTGCGATGGGAAGCATTGTGCATACCACATCAACAACCCCTATCATTAAGGACAGAACCAGGAAAACAATAAAAGTACCGGTAAATTTCAGAATATCTCCGTTAAAAAGCCCGGCATTGACCAAGTTTCTGTAAAAAAACATATCAAAGCACCCGACAAACAGAAATGCGGGCAAAAGACTTCTCAGTCTGACAGAAATTTTCCTATGGACCCAAATGGGGAAAAGAAATATATCCCACGGACTCGCCGGTATATCAATATTATTCATCACGTAATCCTTTTAAAATCTGCTCTCATTGTAGCATAGTAAAAAATCGTTATCAATCTTTGTCTTTTGATTCCTATTTAGACATATAATAGCTTTCCCAATCCTCGTAGCCGGAAATCTGTTTCATATTCCGTTCCAAAACGACAAACACCTGTTCATCTGCGAAATTAGCCGCCCATATACAGGCTCCGCTCAGATTGTATTTATGCACCAGCGAAGTCTTCATATTGACGGCATCTGCATCCTCGAGCCACATTTTATAGGTTTTCCCATCCTTATCGTAGCTGGCCTGATATTGGCCCGACAGATCACTCCACGCAACAATGGCGTCATTGTCTTCGATTTCCTTCCAGGCACTGGTTATATTAAGGGCCTTGGACGAAACAGTAGATTTTCCGTCCACAACCTCCTCTGTCCAAAGTCTGGTATAAAGAGGTATGCCTAAAAGCAGCTTATCGGCAGGCACCTCCCTCAATGTCTTTTGAATATTTTCTTCCACCCAAACAAGCTCCGCAGTGGAGCCTGCCTTGGGACTTGCGGACCAGTGCTGATCATAGGTCATCAGACACACATAATCCACGCTTTCGCCAAGGGCTTTTCTATCGAAACATTTTGACCAGTTGTCGCTGCCGTCGGGCACAGTGACATCAACTGAGACAAAAAGCCCCTGTTCCTTTGCTAAGGGATAGAATTCCCTGATAAACTGGGTATATGCATCCCTGTCCTTTTTATAAACGTTTTCAAAATCCACATTGATGCCATCCAGCTTGTATAAAGCGGCATAGGCCAGGATTTCCCGAATGACCGCCTGCCTTTTGTCGGTATTGTTTAAAATCAGGCTGGTACCTTCAATATCGCTGAAATTATTGGAGAACAGCGCCCACACCTGCCAGCCGTTTTGATGCGCATATACAATATATTCAGGCTCGGCTCTGTTTTTAATTTTCCCATTGCTGTCCACAATTTCAAACCAGGTGGGAGAAATGACATCGATACCCGGCGTGCTATTTTGTGACAGTTCAATATTCCTTTTTGAATAGGTCATATCCCAAATGAGATTGATCTTGCCCTCCGACAGCTTAGGCGGTTCTTCCCGTGCTTGACTTGAATCGGGCTGCTGAAAATCAGAAACCTCTACTTCTTTCTTTTTGACATAACCTACGGCGCCCTCATAATCCCGGACTTTATACCATTCTTCACTTTCACCGAATACAATCAAGATATTTTCCGTGCTTCTCACTATGGTTAAGTCCTTGTCGCCCTGACCTTCAAATTTTCTGATAATAGGCTCCCGTATGCTCATTCCCTTTCTGACTACAGTCCGGGCATCCAAAGGCCATGCCGTCCGAAAAGCCGTATTCTTGTCATCCACTACAACCACGTCATGAACAGGCATATAGCGAACTGTAATGCCATAGAAATCTCTCAAAAAATCAATGGGCAGGTATAATGCACCATTTTCTGAAACTGCGGGAAAGGTTAACTCCATGGGCTTTTCATTGACCAGCGCCTCGAGGCTGCCGGTTTTCATACGCACTACCCGGTCTTTGGTGGTTATTGTTATTTTCTGCAGCATTTCATCATACCAAATGTAGGGGTCAATATATGCCTTAATGGTATCAAAGGGCAGAAGGATCTGACCTTCCTGCAAAATCGGCGGATCATCCGATTCGATGACATCACCGCCCATGACCAATCTGGTTCCGGGCTGGTCGAAAGGTACCGCCATTTCATTGTTGGGCGCAAAATGCAGGCGCCAGACAGCAAAAGCTCCTACAGCAATCAAGGCTAAAACAAGTGCCGAGGCCAGTATGTACAAACTTCTGTTTCTCATGAAATCCCCCGCAGCAAAAACTGATTTAAAGGGTGGCCGGCCGCCTGAAACCCTCTACTTTAATATATATTATATAATAGTGATTTATAGCAAACGGAATGAAAAAAGTGCAAGAAAGATATACTCCTGCCTCTTCTTGTGTATTTTAGCATAGTCCGGGCCGGGTGGCAACCAAGACTGCTCTTGCTTACACTCCAAAAAAGAAAACATCACAAATCCTGTCTGTTGAACGGCAGGTCTGCATGGCTTTGATAATTTGCTGCTCGCTTATTTGTCCCACGATCTCCAATTCTTCATTCAATACATAAATAATATGAAACCGGTCATAGTCCAATTTTTGCAATATCTCCCCCAATGTGCACTGATTCACGACAACAATGTGCCGCGCCGGATAAATTCCTTTATTTGTTATTCTTTGCTTTCGATTCAGCAGGTTCTCAAGTCTTACCATAATTACCTTCTCCTCAAGAAGTTTCGTTCCCGGAAGCATGATTGCCGCAACCAGGAGGCTTGGATTTTTAAAGATCAGAATTTGCAGAATGCCTGTTAGGGCAAGTCCTATTTTAATGATTTCTGAAAGTATTTTGATTAGTTTAAAGGTCTTATTGCTGCCCATCAGCTTATAAAAAACAATAATAAAAATCTGTCCGCCATCCAAAGGATACATGGGAAGCAAGTTAAAAATTCCTATTGCCAGGTTGGCTTCAAAAATATTTTTTAAAAAGCCGCTGCCATTCCAGAAAAGCAATGCAAGGATCAGGTTTCCCAAGGGACCGGCCATAAAAATCAAGGTTTGCTTTTTGAAGCTTTTTGCAGATCCTCCGAGCCTTGCTCTGATACCGGCGGGAGACGGCGTAAAGGAATACAGGGCATAGTCAAAAATACGGGCGGCAAACACGTGAAAAACCTCATGTATCAAAATTGCCAGCAGACAGGCCCCAATGATTTCAATCAGGGTGATCCCCCCAAAAATCGTGAGCATTCCTGTACAATATTCTCCAGGCCCGTTAAAATGCTTTTGGGTTCAATATGCGTCTCAACGACATGCCGCCGGATAAAAGCCAGGGTATTGGCCGTATCACTTCGATTCTGCAGCAGGACAATGATTCCCAACAACGCAAAGCATGCAAGGGTCTGCTTTATAATTTTGATAGCCAGAACCGCCGTACGGTTATTCTCTATTTCAGTACCATGCCCCGGTGTGGAATAGCCGCCGCTGTACCGGCTGTACAGTGAAGAAGCATTCCTGCGTTTTTGACCATAGAGTCTTTGATAGAGGCCGGGATCAGTCCGCCGCGGCGAAGTAAAGGGGCTTTCCCTGCGGTATAATTCCTGATCGTCCAAAAAATCAGAAGTATTATCACTGACGCTTTCTTGCTGATCGACGTTTATCTTGCTTCGGCCGAAATCCGAAAAAAAATCATAGGAGCTGCTATAGCTTTCGGAAAAGCCTTCCTCCGGCTTGTCGGTTTTAAAAGCACTTGTCCCGCTTACACCATAATCAGCCTGCTGGTCCTCTCCTACCCGGCGCTTCTGAATATAGCTTTTATATTTGTCCAGGTTATTTTCAAGAACCTCCATATTCCCATCCCCGCTCTTTAGTTTCCTTATGAATCATATGACGGAAGCAAGGAGGGATATGAATAAGAATTTTGATCCGATAGAGATCAGAACCCCATAGCGACAGAGTGATGTTTTAGTGTGTAAGCGGAGCAGGATTGCGGAGCTTACCCAAATAAAATCCCGGACGGATTTT
>DOHN01000209.1:18065-22521 GCA_003535195.1 Ruminiclostridium sp. | reverse complement strand
TTCTTGAGGGCGCACAAAACATCGCTCATGGCGCTAAATTATGAATCAAAATTTCGAATGGGACCTGGGAACCTTGCTGTATCCACAATAAAAAACCTGCCCGTTAAGGCAGGTTCATCATTTGATGGTTTGTATGGAACAATTTTAAGGCTTTGATACCAGCTCGCGCCAGGCAAAATCACCCCGTTGAAGACCGTTAATTAAAATCTCCGCAGTCGCGAGGTTCAGAGCAAGAGGAATATTATTTCTATCGCATAATATCATCAGCTCATTTATATTGCTGTCTTCAATGGTATCCGGATCGGCAAAATAAATCACCAGATCCATCTCATTATAGGCAATGCGGGCAATGATCTGCTGCTCTCCCAGAATACCGAAATCCAGTGTAAATACATCCAGATCCGTGGTCTCTGAAATAATGGCCCCGGTATGACCCGTTGCAAAAAGCTTGTGCTTGGAGAGCACAAATTTATATGCAATGCAAAAAGCCTCCATGAGTTCTTTCTTCTTATCGTGAGCAATTAAAGCAATATTCATAGATCCCTCCGGTAAACCCAGCAAAGTCATCTCCCAGCGTTCTTCATGCCCTTAATGGGAATATTGGCGACAAGAGCGGGGACCATACGTTCTCCGTCTTCGCTGTTGGTTTTTGTTAATTGTATATCCAATGACTCCTCATCAATCTCCATATAATTCTGAATGACCTTGATAATCTCACCCTTCACCATTTCAAGAAACTGGGGCGATACATTGGAACGGTCATGGATTAAAACCAGCTTCAAACGTTCCTTGGCTACATCCTTGGAACTTTCCTTTTTCTTAAAAAAACTAAGTATTGTATCAAGCATGCCATTTCCTCCTTAAGCCGTCTTGAAACCAAGAAGCTTCTTCATTTTTGAGAGGAGTCCTTCCGAGACGTTAAGATCCATAATAGGTACGTCCTGACCCATGAGCCTGTTTGTAATATTGCGGTAGGCTTGTCCGGCCATGGATTTACCGTCTATTACAGCCGGTTCGCCCCTATTGGTGGAAATGATGATATTTTCATCATCGGGTACAACGCCAATCAGATCTATGGCTAAAATATCAATAATGTCTTCGATAGACATCATATCGCCGCGCTTCACCATATCGGCACGAACACGATTGACGATCAATCGGGGTTTTCTGATTTCATGGGCTTCCAAAAGCCCTATAATCCGGTCTGCATCGCGCACGGCGGAAACCTCCGGAGTGGTGATGACAAAAGCCTTGTCCGCTCCGGCAATAGCATTTTTAAATCCCTGCTCAATGCCCGCGGGACAATCTATTAAAATATAATCAAATTCTTCTTTCAGCTCATCACACAGTTTCAGCATCTGTTCGGGTGTCACGGCATTCTTATCTCGAGTCTGAGGTGCCGGCAGCAAATGGAGCCCTTCATAGCGCTTATCTTTAATCAATGCCTGCTTCAGCCTGCAAGTGCCCTCTATAACGTCAACCAGATCATAGACGATTCTATTCTCAAGGCCCATAACAACGTCAAGATTGCGAAGTCCAATATCGGTGTCAATAAGGACCACTTTTTTGCCCTGAACGGCAAGCCCCGTTCCCAGATTGGCAGTTGTAGTAGTTTTGCCGACACCGCCCTTGCCGGATGTGATAACAATAACCTCACCCATGTGTAATTATCCTCCGAATACTGTATCTTAATGCTAATATAACTTTTTTTATCCTAAAAGTCAACGTAACTATGGTCCTAACGCACTCCGTCATTTAGACTGCGGCAATCTTCAGCGCTGCTCCACCACAATGGAATTGTCCTTTACCGTGGCGAGCTCCGGCCGCAGAGTTCCGCTTTCAGGTTCGTCTTCAGGCATTCGGGCAATGACCTCGGCAATACGGATCTGGGTCGGCCGTAAGCTTAACGCATAAATAAACGCCTCCCGGTTTCCGTCGGCGCCGGCATGGACCATACCCCTTAAGGTTCCAAGCACCACGACATTTCCGGTTGCAACAATCTCGCCGCCGGGATTTACGTCCCCGATAACCACAACATTTCCGTCATATTCTATGCGCATACCGCTTCTTACCGTACTCCGGACAAATTTGCAATTGCCCTCATCCACTCCTGCAAAGAGAAGTCTGCGGCCGGGAACGGGTTTCGGCTGGACCACCCGGGCGGCAAACTGATTTGGCTTCGGCTCTTCATCCTTTGAAAAGCTTTCGATGACCGCGCCGCTTTTTTCATCCATAATATCCTTTAAAGCTTCCTCCTGAACGGGAGTTAAGTTCATACCCCGGTATGTCACCTTAATTTTTGCCCCCATAAAGAATCTCGCCGCATTGCTGACCTTGTTGTCAATCTCTTTACGCGCCTGCTCAAATTCATATTCCTCCGGAATTACAATGACCAAGCCCTCCGAGTTTCCTTTAAATACAACTTTTGTTTCCTGTTCCACTTTATTATTTCCTCCGCTTACCAGATAATATCAATGGTTTCCTGACTGGAATCAGTTTTGGCATTTTCTCTCTCTGTATTGAGCCTGAAATACTCCATCATAATATCTCTGGCTATAGGTGCCGTCCAAGAACCCCATACACCATGCTCAACCACGACTACCACAGCAATTTCCGGCTTGTCATAGGGTGCATAGCATACAAACAGTCCATTTGACGAAGAAGTGGCTTCCTTGCCTGTTTCAGAGGTACCGGTCTTGCCGGCCACTTTGAAGGGGAAATCCTTAAAAGCGTTGGCTGCCGTACCATCCGATTTATGTGTAACAGCTAACATGCCCTTTTGAACCGCCGCAATATTCTTCTGGCTGGCCGGAATTTGTTCATACTCCTTAGAGGGTTCGTATACAATCTCCCCGGAGTCATTCACCGCCATTTTAATAAGGTGGGGTGCCATTTTTTTGCCGCCGTTAGCGATGGTGCTGATATAATTTACAATTTGAATAGGCGTAAACGCATTGTACAGCTGTCCGATGGATGCCATGGCCGTATTGGCAGGGTACCATTCTTCACCAAAATTCTGCATCTTGAACTCTCTCGACGCCAGGGAACCGATTGCCTCCCCGATCTCGATGCCGGTCTTCTTGCCGAATCCGAATATTTTTGCCCACTCTACAATCTTGTCGATACCGGTCTGTACGCCGACCTTGTAAAAGAACATATTGCTGGAGGTTTCCAATGCCCTTTCCAGGTTAATATAATCCTGGTTGCCCTCCAGATTGGTAAACATCATATCCCCTATTTCCTCCTTATAGGGACATTTTATTTTTGTTTCCGGAGTAATAACGCCACTTTCCAGAGCGGCTATGGATACCAATGGCTTATAGGTAGAACCCGGTGCGTATCTGCCCGACGTAGCTCTGTTAACAATAGGTGAATTTGGATCACTCCATAACTCATTTATGGCTTCCGTATCATTTTCAATAAAGACTTTGGGGTCAAAATCAGGGTAACTGGCCATGGCCAGAATATCACCGGAATTGACATCCATGACTACAACAGCGCCTGCGTTTGCGTCGCCGAAGTTTTTCTTTCCTCCCATTCTCCTGATTCTTTCAATATTGGATTTTAGGGATTCAACAGCCACCTTCTGCAGCGCAATATCAATCGTAAGATAGGTATCCTTGCCCGGATCAGGAGCCCGCTCCAGGTAGGATGTGGTGGTTTTCCCGTTTTCGTCCACTTCCCGGAACGTCTGACCGCTGACTCCTCTTAAAAGAGATTCGGCGGCGCTTTCAATGCCCATCTTGCCGACAATATCATTGGCGGTGTAAGGAACGCCGTTCTTGTCTTTTTCTATCTCTGTGTTGAACTGTCCGAGTTCATCCTTGGAGATTCCTCCCACATACCCCAGCACATGGGAAACAAGAGCTGCGTTTTCGTAATATTCTCTGTATGGCTTGATAAAAGTCGTCACTCCGCGGAGTTCACTGCTTCTCTCTTCCAGCTCGGACATGGTCGAGACAGAAATATCATCGGCGAGAATCAGCGGATTATTGATCTGAGGCCGGCTGAGCAGTATCTCATACCGGAGCTGCATGATCTTAAAAGCCTCCTCGGTGGAATAGGAGGAGTCAATGGCAAAAGTTTTTTCCTGCATATATTGAAAAGCCTGCTCCGCAGTGGCAATGCTTTTTATATCTTCTTTGCTTTTCACGATGCTTGAGATAAGGGCATCTATTTTATCGGTTTTAAAACGGATGGGGTTAATATCGATATAATTGTTCAGCCTGCTTTTAATGGTCTTATGATCTGCCTCCAGTATTTTTATAACCTCTAAAAGCATGCTGTTCTTTTGGTCTACGGGCATGCTGACATCCACATACTGGGCGCAGTACCCCATACGGCTTCCCGCAATGGGAACCCCGTTGCGGTCATAAATATCGCCCCGTTTCGGATAAATGGAGCCCTGGGCAGAAAGACGGTAAACAGATTCCTCCTTATACTTTTGACCGTTGGC
>DOHN01000209.1:12770-17901 GCA_003535195.1 Ruminiclostridium sp. | reverse complement strand
GGCAGTTGTTGCCACAATAATGAAAATAGCTAATATAAGATAGCGGTCCCATCCTTCCGGCCTGACTTTTTTTGTAATCATTGTGATATTCTGTTCCTCCTCCTATCAACTATGTCAAGAACACTATATACCCTTGAGACAGGTTTAAATAGAGGTAAAACGAGGATGCTGTTATAGAGAGCTTCTGGAAGGACAATCCTTGAAAAAACATAGGGCAGATGGTCGTAACCTTTAAACATAAATATAATAATATAAAAGAAAAATTCTATCATTACCGTAGCGCCAAAGGTAAAAGTAAACAGCACCAGAAACTTTTCCCTGTATATTTTTTCATTGATCAGGGCGATGGGAATGGAGACCAGAAAAAACAAAAGCCCATACCACCCCAGCGTCTTACCCATCAAAATGTCCATGCAAAGGCCCAGACTAATGGCCATGGCCGTACTTTCAAAAATATTCCTTGTAAGGGCTATGATGACCATCAGTACGATCATGAGATTTGGTCTGATTGAGAATACCTCAATATATCCTAAAAATGAACTTTGAAAAAAAGCTGCCGCCCATACCATCACAATGGCTGTAAAAATTCGGTATTTCATAATTTCCCCTATGTAACCTTACTTTTTCTTCATCACAATGACTTCCTCAAGTCGTTTAAAGTCTACAACCGGCTCAATAATGGCATAAGAATCATATTGCCCTTCATTCTTAATAACCTTGACCACCTTGCCGATAATAACGCCCTGGGGGTAAATACCGCCAATTCCTGAGGTCTCTACGGTATCCCCAGGCATAACATCCGCATCAGGCGGTATGTAATCGGCTCTGCATTGGCCCATGCTCCGAAGCTCCAAATCGCCCCTTACCACAATAATATCCCTCGATTTGGAAAGCCGGGCACTGACCGTACTGTCCATATCGATGATGGAAACCACTCTGGAAGATACCAGATCTGTCTTGGACACCCTCCCAACCAGGCCATATGAGGTAATAACCGGACAATCCGTCAGTATGCCATCCTTGCTCCCGCGGTTAATGGTAAAAACATCGAACCAGTTGCTCGGATCCTTTGCAATGATGCTTGAGCCTATAAACTCATATTCCTCGTATTGGTTCTTGAAATTGAGAGCATTCCGCAGTTCCTCGTTTTCCTTGGTAAGCTTTTCAATATCCAGAATCTGCCTTTCAAGATCGCTTATTTTTTTGTGCAGCTCTTCATTTTCGGCCTTCGTTGCCTTCACGTCCTCGAAATAACCGAAAAAATCATTGACCTTTTCGGTCATGAAAGTAAAAGCGCGCTGCAGGGGAGCCGCAGGAACACTTACGATATTGCTGATCATATTAACTCCGTTTTTCTCACTGTAGGATACAGCCGCGAGAGATAACATGAGTACAACAATCAGCGTAAGGATAAAAATCTTGTTGGTAAAAAGCCTCCGCAAAAAACGAGCCTCCTTTTAGTGCAATTATTAAAAAATAATAAGATTGCAGGAAACAGAGCTTCCCATTTTATCTTCTTCTGGAGGATAAAAGCACATTGCTCAAGGTATCGATCTCTTCCAAAACCTTTCCTGTGCCCAATACGACACAGTCCAGGGGCTGCTCGGCAATAAATACAGGGATTCCGGTCTCCTCGCTGATAAGCTTGTCCAGGCCCTTTAACAAAGCTCCGCCCCCTGCCAGCATGATCCCCCGCTCCATAATATCGGCCGCCAATTCAGGGGGTGTTTTTTCCAGCGTAAACTTGATGGAGTCCACAACAGAATTGATGGGTTCTCTTAAAGCCTCGCGGATTTCCATACTGGAGATGGAAAGTTCCTTGGGAAGACCTGTTACCAAGTCCCGGCCGCTGACAGTAAATGTTTCCTCTTCCTCCAGAGGGTAGGCGGAACCAATCTTGAGCTTGATGGACTCAGCCGATCTTTCACCAATCATGAGATTATATTCCTTCTTGATATAGTGGACGATGGCGTCATCAAATTCATCCCCCGCAACCCGAAGGGAACGGCTTACAACAATTCCGCCAAGAGAGATAACGGCTACTTCGCTGGTGCCGCCGCCAATATCCACAACCATGCTGCCTGACGGCTCTTCCACCGGAAGACCGCCGCCAATGGCGGATGCCATGGGCTCCTCTATAAGGAACGCTTCCTTGGCCCCGGCCGACATGGCAGAATCCACAACCGCCCTTTTCTCGACCTCGGTAACCCCGGAAGGAACACAAATGACTACGCGGGGCTTGGAAAGCGGACTGCTTCCCACAGCCTTACGAATAAAATATTTCAGCATGCTCTGCGTGGTTTCAAAATCTGCAATAACACCATCCTTCAGCGGACGGATAGCGGTTATATTACCGGGTGTTCTGCCTATCATCTGCTTGGCGTCAAGTCCTACTGCCAGTACTTGTCCCGTATGGTTATTGACAGCAACCACTGATGGCTCCCGAAGGATAACGCCCTTATCCTTCAGATAAACCAAGGTGTTGGCCGTACCTAAATCAATTCCTATTTCTCTTGAAAAAAGTGCCATTTAAAATTCTCCTTCTTATTAATCATTTGTTGCCGTTTACTATTATGCCTGTCTTATAAAAACCAATCCCTAATTCCAGCTTAAGACCTTATGACCCAGCCTGTCCAGCATCCGGGAAAGTCTGAAAAGCGGAAGGCCCATAACATTAAAATAACATCCTTCAATTCTTTCCACCATAAGGCTGCCCAGGCCCTGGATGGCGTAGCTTCCAGCCTTGCCGAAGGGCTCTTTGGAGGCTAAATACCGCTCTAAGAATCCTTCCGGAAAAGGCGACACTTTAACCCGTGTCACTTCGCTTTCGGTAATAGCTTCCATATCTCCGGCCCGAACCAGCGTAATACCGGTTGTAACCTCATGCCACCGGTTTTCCAGGAGTTTCAGCATCCGCTTTGCATCATCGGGGTCTGAAGGTTTTCCCAAAAGCTGATCATCAATCCCCACAACCGTATCTGCGCCCAGCACAACAGTTTCTCTCGATGCCTCATGCCGGATTCTCTCAGCGACGGAAACAGCCTTTTTTCGGGACATTTCCATAGCATATTTCCCGGCCTCTAAAAAGCCTTCTGAATCTTCACAAATATTTGCGGGCATAATATCAAATTCAAGGCCAATCTGATTCAGAAGCTCTATTCTGCGCGGTGAAGCCGAGGCTAATATAAGTTTTAACATGGTTCACCTCTTATAAACAGAAAATCTTAACATAAATTATACACGTCAAAAGGGCACTATGGAATAAGGAAAGTACATAACTTAAAACTACAGAGATAATTTGTTACTTCTCTTTTGACGATACTATAAGTATAATATATATCAAGATATATGAAGGATGTCCAGAAAGGGCTGGTTAATAACCAATTTTTTTACTTTCCCTCGCTGGGCTTAGAAAAGGAAACAGGTCATGAGAATAGAACGAGTTGGGGAAAACAAAATACGGGTTTTTGTATCCTATGACGATCTGGAAGAACGGGATATCGATTTGGATACCTTTAGCTATAATTCACCCGAAACACAGGAACTTTTCTGGGATCTTATGGAGGAAGCTGAAATTGAACTCGGCTTTGAAGCACAGGAATCCCAGCTTTGCATAGAGGCCGTATCCGATGCTGAGCATGGTTTTGTTATAACCATCACACGGGTGGATGAAGACAATGAGTTTGAATCCTTCCAGAAGTTTATCAAAAACCGGTACAAGCGAAAGGATCTTACCGTTAAAAAGAAAACTGCAAATATCTGCTCCACTATGTTGATTTACGCCATAGACAGCTTTGATGATCTTTGCAGTCTTTGTGTCATTATTAAGCCGCTGTTTGCGGGCGGAAGCAAAGTGTATGCCCTGGAGGGCTGCTATTATCTGGTGCTTTCATCCATAGACGGAAATGTAAAGAACCAGAAGAAATTTGACAGTACTTTAAACGAATATGCCGACAGAATGCCCAATGTCGACTTTTTCGAAGGGTATCTGAACGAATATGGCAAAAATCTCCTGAGCGAAAACGCTGTGGGGTACTTTGCCACCCTGGCATAAAAGCGTCATTTTAAAACACTTCTCAAATAAGCCTCAAACTCAGCCTTTAAGTCTTCCCGCTTAAGGGCATATTCTACTGTTGCCTCCAGGAACCCTAATTTATTGCCCACATCATACCTTCTTCCGATAAAATCGTATGCGTACATGGGCTCTGCCTTAGCAAGCTCACACAGTGAATCGGTCAGCTGGATTTCGCCGTTTTTCCCGGGCTTCGCCTTTTCAAGGAAGTGGAAAATGGCAGGCGTAATAATGTATCTTCCCAAAATAGCGATATCCGACGGCGCGTTTTCCTGATCGGGTTTTTCTACCAGGGTTTTTACTTTAAATACCCTCTCATCAACCTGTCTGCCTTCAATGATCCCATATTTGGAGACCGCCTCGGGCGCCACATGCTGTACGCCCAGAATGGTTGTCCGGTATTCTTCATAGACATCTATCATTTGTTTCAGGCATGGGGTTTTGGCATCAACAACATCATCGCCCAGAAGCACCGCAAAGGGTTCCTGACCGATAAAAGCCTTGGCGCAGTGGATAGCATGGCCAAGCCCCTTGGCCTCCTTCTGCCGGATATAATGGATATTGGCCAGCTCGGCAATCTGCCGGACCTGGTTTAAAAGCTCCTCCTGGCCTCTTTTTCTGAGTTCTTCCTCCAACTCCAGGGATCTGTCAAAATGGTCTTCAATGGCACGCTTTCCGCGGCCTGTAATGATGAGAATATCTTCAATGCCTGATGCGATTGCCTCTTCAATAATATATTGGATAGTGGGCTTATCAACAATGGGAAGCATTTCCTTGGGCTGTGCCTTTGTTGCCGGCAAAAAACGTGTTCCCAAGCCGGCTGCAGGTATAATAGCCTTACGTACCTTCATAGTAACAGCTCCTCTTTACATAAAATTATTGGATACACCGGTCAGTAAAGATTATACCACGTCCTTCCAGATTTATTAATAGTAATCATCACGAGCACTTCGATTCGCGCCGCTCCGCGACTCTACCCCGCTTACACACTAAAACATCTATCATGGTGCCTTAGAGTGAATTAAAGTGTGACCTCGAGAAAATCCGTCCGGGATTTTA
>DOHN01000209.1:9709-12508 GCA_003535195.1 Ruminiclostridium sp. | reverse complement strand
CACACTTTAATATCACTCTAAGGCACTACCGTCAATTTTTGGTTTTTTAACGTCACAGATTTTTAACATTCAGTGCTCTGAAGGAATTTAATACAGCTATAATAGTTACGCCTACATCACCAAAAATAGCCGCCCACATGGTAGTTATACCCAAAGCACTTAATATAAGTACAATAATCTTAATACCAATGGCCAATACAATGTTTTGGCGGGCAATTCCCAGCGTCTTTTGGGAGATCCTTATGGCTGTGGCAATTTTGGCGGGCTCATCGGTCATGATGACAATATCGGCCGCTTCAATGGCAGCATCGGAGCCCAGGCCGCCCATAGCAATGCCGATGTCTGCACGGGCCAATACGGGGGCGTCATTAATCCCGTCGCCCACAAACGCCAGTTTGCCCTTTTCGGATGTCTGTGCGAGCAGTTCCTCCAGTTTTTCCACCTTATCGCCTGGCAGCAGCCCAGCATATACCTCGTCTATGTCAAGTTCCCCAGCGACCTTTGCCGCAACTTTTTCAACGTCGCCTGTCAGCATGACCGTCTGCTTAATACTTGCTCTTTTCAGCTCTTTGATCGCCTGGGCCGAGTCTGCCTTAATTTCATCGGCTATCACAATATAACCGGCATATACCAGGTCCACGGCAATGTGTACGACCGTACCTGCAAGCTCCCCCTCGCAATAGGGGATGCCCATCTTTTTCATGAGCTTCGCATTTCCTGCCATGACCTTCTTTCCGTCAACGGTTGCAATGACTCCATGGCCGGAAATCTCCTCCACATCGGAAATATGCCCGTTGTCAATCTCCTTGCCATAAGCTTGCTTTAAAGAACGGGAGATGGGATGGTTGGAGTAGCTTTCTGCATATGCAGCCAGTTCTAGCAGCTCTTCCCTGGAGACCCCCTCCGGGTGTATTTCCTGAACGTTAAATACGCCTTTTGTCAAGGTTCCGGTTTTATCAAAGACAATAATCTCGGTTTTCGCCAAGGCTTCTAAATGGTTGCTTCCTTTGACTAAAACGCCCTTTTTGGAAGCGCCCCCTATACCTCCAAAGAAGCTTAAAGGAATGGAAATAACCAGGGCACAGGGGCAAGAAACCACAAGGAAGGACAAGGCTCTGTATATCCAGTCATTAAAGCTTGCATCCTTTAAAACCAGCGGGGGAACAACGCCTAAGAAAACTGCTATGATGACAACAACCGGGGTATAGTACTTTGCAAATTTCGTAATAAATTGCTCGGAATGCGACTTTTTACTGCTTGCATTTTCAACTAAATCAAGAATTTTACTGGCGGTCGATTCTTCATATTCCTTTGTAACCTCTGCCGCAAGGAGTCCATTGATATTGATGCACCCGCTTAGGATATCGCTTCCTGCTTCGACTTCACGGGGCACCGACTCGCCGGTGAGGGCTGAGGTATCCACCATGGAACTTCCCTCGATGACTTTGCCGTCAAGGGGCACCTTTTCGCCTGCTTTAATGACAATAATATCCCCGATTTGTACCTCATCCGGATCGACTTTAACAATTTCATCGCCTCTTTTTACATTGGCGTAATCCGGACGAATATCCATAAGACTTGCGATGGACTTCCTTGACTTGTCAACGGCATAGCTCTGAAACAGCTCTCCTACCTGATAGAACAGCATAACAGCGACGCCTTCCGGATACTCGGCAATGAGCATGGCCCCAATTGTAGCAATCGTCATCAGAAAGTTTTCGTCAAAAACTTTACCTCTTAAAATATTTTTAAAAGCCCTTATTACTACATCTCCGCCTACAATGATGTACGTAATTCCATATAGAATAATATCCAGCCATTTAATATTCAGGTTCATAATGGTTGCAACGGTAAACAGCACTGCACCAATTATAATCCGCCAAAGACGTTTCTTCATTTATAGCTCCTTTTATGCCTTTTTCATAGCCGTATCCGGTTCAATATCCCGAACGATTCTTTCGGCTTCTTTTATGATGGCGGACATTTTCTCATCTTCGCCCTCAATCACAAGCTTTCGTGTCATAAAATTGACCGTGGCCTCTTTTACTCCCTCAAGCCCGCTAATAGCCCGCTCCATTTTTGCTGCACAATTCGCACAATCCAAACCCTCAAGTATAAATTTTTTTTTCATAATGACCCTCCTGAATTTTTTATAATAAACTTCTTAAAATCTCATATAAATGAATATTTGAGCAACTATTCATATTTCAAGGTAAAAAAATTTTCTTTTGCTTCGGCCCCAGCCCTATTCCGGATGCAAACGATACTGCGGATCAGTCTTCATTAATATGCGTTAAGCCCTGGTCAAAGATCTGCTTTACATGATCATCATCCAAAGAATAATATACAACTTTGCCTTCTTTTCTGTTTTTTACTAATTGAGCCTGCTTTAAGACCCTCAATTGATGGGAAATTGCTGATTGTGTCATATTAAGCAATGCAGCTATATCACAAACGCACATTTCTGCCTCATCCAGAGCCCATAAAATCTTGATTCTTGTAGAATCGCCAAATACTTTAAAAAGTTCGGCCAGGTCATAGAGAGTTTCCTCTTCAGGCATTTTATCCTTCACTTGGTTGACAACATCTTCATGTATTACATCGCATAAACATCTTTCGATTGGTTCTGGTTTCTGTCTCATTATTTCACCACACTTTGCAGTTGTTTGAATCAATATTATATGAACAATTATTCATATGTTCATTTATATTATATTTCCAGTTTACGCTTCTGTCAACTATTATATATGTCAAAAGCGACAGAGTGATGTTTCTCGTGCCGTGAGTGATATTAAAGTG
>DOHN01000209.1:0-9517 GCA_003535195.1 Ruminiclostridium sp. | reverse complement strand
GTGTGTAAGCGGAGCAGGATTGAAGATTTCAAATGGGTACGCGGGAGCCTTGTTGTATTCACAATAAAAAAACATGGCCTGTTGGGAGAAATATCTCAGACCATGTTTCTTAAAGCTTTTTTGTTGATTTTCAGACCGGACAAAGCGTTTCAGACTTGTCCAAATAATCTTAGATTTCTCTCCGGCCCTCCAGGGACTTATAAAGAGTCACCTCGTCGGCATATTCCAGATCGCCGCCTACTGCAATACCTTGAGCAATCCGGGTGGTTTTTACCCCCATCGGTTTTAAAATCTTAGAGATATAGACGGCTGTGGCCTCACCTTCCACATTGGGGTTGGTGGCCAGGATGACCTCCGTAATCTTGCCCTGGGCCACACGGTTGATGAGGGATTTTATATTGATATCATCCGGCCCTGTTCCGTCCAGGGGGGAAATGAGGCCGTTTAGCACATGGTATAATCCCTTATACTCTCTCACTCTTTCCATGGCAACGACATCCCGGGGGCTTTGAACCACGCAGATAACGCTGTGATCCCGTTTTTCGGATCCGCAGATACGGCATGGATCTGTATCGGTAAGGTTTCCGCAAACAGAGCAGGCAATGGTCTTGCGCTTGGCTTCGACCAGGGCTTTGGCAAAGCCCACCACTTTTTCCTCCGGCAGATTCAGCACATGAAAAGCAAGCCGCTGGGCGGTCTTTCGACCGATTCCCGGCAGCTTTTCAAATTCTTCAATCAGTCTTTGAACTGGTAATGCATAATAATCCATCAGAACAATCCCGGCATGTTCCCCAGGCCTCCGGCCAGTCCGCCCATGGTATTCTTCGTTAGCTCATCAGCCTGCCTAAGTGCCTCATTAACGGCTGCCAGCACCATGTCCTGGAGTGTTTCCACATCATCGGGATCTACCGCTTCTTTAGAAATTCGTATTTCCTTGATTTCTTTATGGCCTGTAGCCACTACCGTAACGGCTCCGCCGCCGACAGTCGCTTCTACAGTTTTTTCAGCAAGCTCCTCCTGAGCTTTTAACATATCCTGCTGCATTTTCTGGGCCTGTTTCATGAGGTTGTTCATGTTGCCCATTCCTCCCATACCCATGGGGAATCCACGCTTTGCCATATCAATTCTCTCCTTGCTCCATTTTAGTTGGAGTTACTCTTACCTTTTTACACTTATAACTAATTATAATTCATTTGCCGAAGACTATTCAACACTTATCGCTCTGTTACTACAAAGCAGGTTGCCAGCATTCGCTCCCGGCCGGCCGAGGGACTGTTGACAATTTTCCCCTCAATGATCATTTCCGATGACGCGCCTCCATCTAAAAAAGCCGCATCCTTTATACCCAATCCGAGAAGCTGCAAAGCCAGCTCCTTCCCGGTAAGTCCGTCGCTTAAGCCCTTCTGCCTCCCGTCAACCACGATGAAAACCAGCGTTCCGTCCTCCTTTACTCCCACAGCCGTTCTGGGTGTCCTGATCTCCAATGTGCCCACCCAGGTATCAGAGGACGGAACGACTATTTGACCGTCCTTCAATATCCAGCTTCCGCATTCATAGGCCCAATCACAGTCTGAAAATTTTCCGGATTCTGCAATGATCTCATATTTAATTTCTAAATGCATTCCGGGTTTAACAGCCTGCTTGAGCCTCTTTTTTGAATATTCTCCAATGGCACTCACCAAAAACCCGTCTTTGGGAATTTCATATGAGCCTTTATTTGAAATAAGTCCCCGTACTTCGCCATTCGAAACAACCGCAGTTAGGCTGGAGGTTTCGATCCTGTTCTGTGAGCCGTAATCAGGCGTAAACACATACAGCCCCTCCCCTTTGGGGTATTGGTTATAGTAGACCTTTTCAAGCCTTATATCAGGGACATCCGCCCCTTTGCCGCCCGCTTCCCCGCCTTCCTCATAACAGCCTTCCAGCCAGACCGGGGATTTTACATCTGAAATAAAAAACCTTCCGCTGTCCATAAAAAGAGCGGGATACGCTTCGGTGGCAGTCGTCATTAATTTCCCCTCCGCACTGTAAAGGCCCCCCGGATGTCCATCCTGCTGTGAAAAGCCCCCGTTGACCGAGGCCAGGGCATTCCACCTTTTATCCATATCACTCAAATAGGCAAAGCCAAAAAGAGTCTGATGGGAGGTTGCCGGCCTGACAAACAGGTTGGGGTTGGCGGGATCGATCTCTAAAACATGCATTGAAAGGGCAAATTTTTCTCCTTTTTCAACCATATTGTAATAGCTGAAAAGATCGCCCTGTTCTTTCCGCGGAGATGCAGGCGAAGCCGCCAGACTGGCCGGGGGTGCGGGGGATTCGGCCCCCTCCAGGCCCCCGTTTCCAGCGCGTCCTCCCGCGAAAAGGGCAAGTATGGCCATAGAACCCAGTAATATTGCTATGATGGTCAGCGACCTGCTTTTCAAACCGGCTCCACCCCTGATATTTCTTGTTCCCTATGAAATACAAATTAGTTCCCGGGGATATCTTTCCACATTTATTTATTATAACACGAAGTGTTTCAATGCTCTCGGGTACCCGTTCGAAATCTTTAGCGCCATGAGTGATGTTTCGTACGCCCCCAAGAAAATCCGTCCGGGATTTTATTCGGCAGCTCCGCAATCCTGCTCCGCTTACGCACTGAAACATCACTCTGCCGCTTTTCGATCTCATTATAATTTAGCGCTTTCGAAGTCTTTGATTCGTGAGCCACTTCCATGGCGGCAAATAATATTTCTGATATGCAAGACTATAAAATTATTTGTTCATTTTCAGGTTGGTTTTAAAAAATAGCGGCGCGTAAAATTCAGGCTATACTTTTACGTTGAAGTCTTTTATGTTACTATAAACCATATAATTAATTTTAAGTTATGAAAGTGAGTATATGTATGGCTGCAAATCCTTATCAAACTCCGGCTGATTACAAATCTGTCTTAAGCTTAAGAGAAACGGTAGTTGCGATAAAGAAAATAAAAGACTTTTTCGAGAACGCCCTGGCCGAAGCCTTGAGTTTAACCCGTGTTTCCGCTCCCCTCTTTGTACGCCCCGAGTCCGGACTAAATGACAATTTAAATGGCATCGAGCGCCCTGTTTCCTTCGATGCAAAGCATTTTAACGGCGCGACTGTCGAAGTTGTGCAGTCCCTGGCCAAATGGAAGAGAATGGCCCTCGGCCGTTATGGGTTTGGTTTGGGTGAAGGCCTCTACACCGATATGAACGCAATCCGCCGGGACGAAGAGCCCGATAATCTGCACTCCATCTATGTGGATCAATGGGATTGGGAAATGGTGATCTCCAAGGAGCAGCGCAATCTGGATACCCTTAAAGGTGTAGTAAATAAAATTTATTATGTATTTAAAAGGGCCCAGGATTATATTACAGGCCTCTTTCCTTCCCTGCCCCGGTACCTGCCTGATGAAATTACCTTTATCACCACCCAGGAGCTGGAGGATATGTATCCGGACTTCACTCCCAAGCAGCGTGAGACGGCATTTTCCAAAATCCACAAGGCAGTCTGTCTCATGCAGATTGGCGATAAGCTCCGTTCCGGGCAGCCCCACGACGGCCGCGCCCCCGACTATGATGATTGGAGCCTCAACTGCGATATTATATTCTATTATCCGGTTTTGGATACCGCCTTTGAGGTATCCTCAATGGGTGTCCGTGTAGATGAGAAAGCCTTGCTTGCACAGCTTGAAAAAGCGGAATGTGGAAATAGAAAGGCACTGCCCTTCCATAAAGACATTCTGGAAAAGAAACTTCCTTATACGATTGGCGGAGGTATCGGCCAATCCCGAATCTGCATGTTCTTTTTAGGAAAGGCGCATGTCGGCGAAGTCCAGTCCTCCATCTGGCCTTACGAAATGCAGGAGGACTGCGCCAGCCATGGGATTATTCTGCTGTAATCCTTTTACAGGCCCGAAAGGTCAAATTCAGGCGTATACTCCGGGCAGGCTGATTCCAGGCTCTGGATAAACCCGTTTTTGAAATCCAGTTCCTGAAGTTTTTGAACAACAAGATGGTATTCACGCCTGGAAAGTCTCCTGTTTAAAAACTTCATCCCGCTGGTTTGGGGTATTGGTGTATACTGGCTCATCAAACTGATGTACGCGTCTTCCGGAATATTATCCTTGATCCATTGAAGGACTTTGATCGAGTCATGGGTTGAATTTGGCAGAACAAGATGCCGGATGATCAACCCTTTCTCTATCATTCCATCCTGATTTAAACGCACCCCTCCTGCCTGCCGGTACATTTCCAAAACGGCCTGACTGGCATACTGAAAATAATCAGCCGCTCCCGAATAGAGAGCGGACAGCTTTGGACTGACATATTTCAGATCCGGAAGGAATACTTCAATTAATCCTTCCAGCATTCTGAGACTTTCGGCAAGTTCATAGCCGCTGCTGTTCCAGATAAAGGGAATTTTCATCCGGTGCTTTACATCCCTGATGCTCTCTATAATCGGTTGGGTAAATATGGTCGGATTCACCAGATTAATATTGTGGGCGCCCTGATCCTGAAGCTCCAGGTAAATTTCCGAAAGCCTTTCAACAGTTATAGTTTTGCCGGCATTGCCGTGGCTGATAGGGTAGTTTTGACAATAACAGCATTTTAAGCTGCAGCCTGAAAAAAAGATTGTTCCCGAGCCCTTGCAGCCGCTTATGACAGGCTCTTCATAATAATGAAGAGCTGCTCTGGCCGCGGCAGGCTTCTCACCCTGCCCGCAAAATCCCACTCCTTTATTTCGATCAACGCCGCACTGTCTTGGGCAAATTTTACATACCAAAGACAACTCCCCTTTTTTTAGAAATTTCATAGGAACTATTGACTATTGTACCATTCATTCTGTTATGATAAAATATCAGCATGATTGAACATCTATATTCTATTATGTAAAAAAATAGAAGCTCTATATCTAAAGATACTTTTTATTGGGGGTTGAATCTTATGAAATCTACGGGAATGATCAGAAGCCTGGATCAATTGGGAAGAATTGTTATACCAATAGAGTTAAGACGTATTCTTGATATTGAAATAGGGGACGGATTGGAATTCTATTCTGACGAAAAGGCCATTGTCCTTAAAAAGTACGAGCCGGCCTGCATCTTCTGCGACAACGCAAGCGATATTAGGGTATACAAAGGAAAGAATATCTGCGGCGAATGCTATGAGCAACTCATTAAAAATAAATAACTTTTAAATATTCCGGTCCTCTCATTTGAGAGGGCTTTTTTTTATGCTATATGAGAATAAGAAATTTTCCCGGCCTTGAAATAGTTCTATAATTTTTTACTCTACTGGTGCCCATGAGCGATATTAAAGCGCGTGGGCGGAGATCAAAGTTTTTTAAAAAAGGGTATTGACTTTTAGCAAATTATTGTGTATATTGTTATTGTAATCATTACAAAGTTGTAACAATTACAAAAGTGAGGTGCAGGCCGATGAATATAATAGAAACTCTTCAGCAGCGCGATATAAAACCATCCTATCTCAGGTTGAAGATTCTTGAATATATGCTGGCCCGGAAAAATCATCCCACTGTTGACATGGTTTATGAAGAGCTTTCAAAGGAAATCCCGACATTATCCCGGACCACGGTTTACAATACCTTTAATCTTTTTTTACAAAAGGGATTGGTTCAAAAACTCGGGATAGATGATGTGGAAGCCCATTATGATGCGGATATCAGTTTACATGGCCATTTCAGATGCGATCACTGCGGGAAGATCTGGGATCTGCCTGTAAAAACTGATGTATCTCAAATCGAGGGGCTTAAAAAATTTGAAGTCCGAACCATCGAATATTACGCGAAAGGCTTATGCGATCAATGTCAAAAATGCCAAAGGCATTCAAATAAATAATGATATAATATTTAGGAGGCGTTCTTATGTTAAAGAAATTTGTTTGTTCAGTATGTGGGTATGTTCACTATGGTGATGAGGCACCGGAAAAATGTCCTCAGTGTAAAGCTCCGAGGGAAAAATTCAAGGAAGCCGCTGAAACCACTGAAATGGCATGGGCAGATGAGCACAAAATAGGTGTTGCCCAGGGCTTGGATCCGGAAATAGTGGAAGGTCTCAGGGCCAATTTTACCGGTGAATGTACAGAGGTCGGTATGTATCTGGCTATGAGCCGCCAGGCCGATAGAGAAGGTTACCCGGAAATTGCCGAAGCATATAAGAGAATTGCTTTTGAAGAAGCAGAACATTCAGCAAAATTTGCCGAGCTCCTTGGCGAAGTCGTAATGCCCAGCACTGAAGCCAACTTAAAAGCCAGAGTAGAAGCCGAACACGGTGCTTGCCAAGGCAAGAAGGATATTGCAACCAAAGCTAAACAGCTTAACTACGACGCCATTCATGATACCGTACATGAGATGTGCAAGGATGAAGCAAGACACGGGAAGGCTTTTGAGGGTCTTTTAAACAGATACTTCAAATAAGCCAAATTAAAACATAATAAGCCCCTTGACATTAGGAAACATCCTATTGTCAAGGGGTTTTTGTATTTTTGTCCATGTATTTATTTTGAGGATTGGTTGTAGTTTCAACCATACTCAAATATGGCTTTTTAAAAATCTCAAGGGAAATTGAAGGGAAGAACTGGTCAGTTAGGGGGCAAAACTCCCCTTCCCTTGGGTAGTCCTTCTAACCCTAGAGCCATAAGAGATTGAGGGGATTTTTCTTTTCCCAAGAGTTAATAGGTAATTGCTATGTTTTACAAAATAATATAAAATTATATAAAAAAATTATTAAGAAGGTAAATGTCATGAAACTAGTAACAAAATGGTTTGAATTCTTAGGAAATCTTATAGTTGCCCTTTTTGTTTGTTTAATTGGAATTATTGAAATAGCTATTAAGGGTGTAATTCCCATTTGGAATGGGCAAAAGAAAGGTCATGTCTGGTTCGGAATTTTCAATCAGCCGTTTGTTGTATTGTTTACGTTTATACCAATAAGTTCACAGTTAGATTTCTTGCTAATTCCTGAAAATAGATTATTTTGGATTATTTTAATTCTTTTTGAGATTATCATATTAACCTTTATTATTAACTCTGTAATTGAGCTGATATTTAATTTACGTAATAAAGAAGATGTTTATAAAGACATTCAAGAACTGCAAAAATACTCTAATAATTATGTGCTTATTATTATTTCACTTTTAGCCTTATATGTTGCAGCATACCCTGAAAGTACTCATATAAATAATTTAGAGTTATTAATTATGGGTAGTATATACTCCCTCTCGACTATTTCAAGTGACATTTATAGAGTATTTATATACTCAAAGGGAAGTGTACCTGAGCTGGCTAAAAAAGTAAGGCTAATATTCAAATAGGCCCTTCCCAAGATCCCCTCTGAAGAGTTCCTGGACTACTTTGTTTCCACTTTACCTGATTATTTCAAGGTTAGGATTTCAATTTCTCTTCCTGTGGAAAGTTGATTTAAATATTTGTTTCAAGGCTTTTCTCAAGGACAATCTCAAGGGGACTAATAAAACTTGAAATCTCAACCCTTTAAAAAGTGTATTTCTCAAGGGAAATTGAAGGGAAACGCTCACCTACTGTTCTCAAATGGTTGACTTTACAGCGTTTTAAGTTCAAGTCTCAAAATGAAGCACGCCATGGCTGCGCATTCCAGGGACTCCTCAAGAGATACTTCAATAAATAATAATATTCAATAAAAAAGCAAAAGCCCTTGGCAGGTAATCAAAATAGCTGTCAGGGGCTTTTTTCATGCTTAAAAAGTTTTAGCCGGGCTTGGTCTTTCAGGAGGCTTCCCCTTTCCAAGCGTCTTCCTGCATCATTTCCTCATCGTATAAGGAATAAATATCTGAAAATTCGATATTGATACGGTTGACAGAATTGGGCGGGCTCACCAGAGGCATCTTGCTTATGGGGCCTTCCTGCTTATTGGCCGGAGAATTCCCAAGAACACGAATCGGAAAGCTGATTTGGAATGTTGTTCCCTTGGATTCTTCACTAACCACCGTAATGGTTCCGCCGTGCGCATCCACAAAAGCATTGACAAGAGAAAGGCCTATTCCGCTTCCATCCCGGTTAAGGTGATAAGGATCATCTACCTGCTTGAACCGCTCAAAAATACTTTGCAGCTTATCCTGAGGAATACCTATGCCGGTATCCTGAACTGAAAGAATGATTTTATCCTGGTCGTCTTCTATGCTGACCGTTATCATCCCATTTCTATCTGTAAATTTAACCGCATTGGAAATGAGATTCAGCAGAATGCGTTCTATCATATCAGGGTCGCAGGCCATTATTTGGGATTCCAGCTCAGAATGGAATATCAGCTCAATTTCTTTTGCTTCCACATATCTTTCCACAGACAGACTGATATCCCGAACCAGTTTCACGATGTCATAATTCTCCATTTTAGGCTTTAAAAAACCGCTGTCGTGGCGGCCGATATCAATCAGGTTGCTGGTCAGGCGCATGATCCTGTAACAGTTTTGACGAATGATTTTCATCTGTCTGGAGACCTTATTCTGATAAGTTTCCAGGGTTAAATCCCGGGAATGCCTGTAGCTTTCGATAAGCTGGACGGAGGCATAAATTACATTGACAGGTGTTTTGAGCTCATGGGAAATATTCGTAAAAAGCAGCGTCTTGGCGGCAGTCCATCGTTCAACGCTTTCCGCCATTTTATCAAAGGCGGTAGCAATCAGTCCGATATCGTCCTCGCTCCTGATATCGGTTCTGGCCGAATAATCTCCCTCCATAATTCTCGTAGCTGCAAGTTTAACGGCAAAAGTAGATTTGAGAAATTTTTTAACCCAAAGTACGTGCACGAGAATCGCTAAAATAAATGTAGCAATCAGCAAAGAAAAGCTCTGTATCGCAAGAAAAGTATGGAAGGATTGAACCCTGCCAAGAGGAGAGGATATCTTAATAGCCCAGCCAAATTCAGAAATAGGGTAATCGACACTAATATTGGTTGAATCATCAAAAACACTTTTTTCTTTTACCGTTTTTTCCACCGACCCGCTAAGGGCTTTCGCAACGCCGGTATTATCGGTGAGACTGCTCTGGTTTTTAATATGGTCTTTAAATTTACTGGAGCAGACAATCATACCATCGCGGTCCAACAGCAAAAAACTTCTGTAAAGATTGATGTTGGGCATGTTGTAGGCCAGCTTTTCAGCATCCACAAAAGCGGCCACCATACCTGAGAGCTCCCCCTGATTCCTGATGCCATATAGGACGGGTATTACATATTTATCGTAGGGCATCAAATTGCCCGTCAAATTTCCAATCACTCTTTCTTTGCCATTATTAAGCTCTTCTATATAGGAGTTCAATATTAGAGGTTCATAAAAATAATCTTCCCCCGCCGAGAACAGCACTTTTCCTTTTGCATCCAGATACAAAATGGACATAATGCCTTCCTTCTGCTGCTTTGCATATTGAAGGGCAGGTTGGATGGCAGTGCCGGAACCATTTAAATCAGTTCCTATATAGTCAGCAAAGGTTTCCTCAATTTTCCAAATATCCTTAACATAG
>DOHN01000068.1:13923-14134 GCA_003535195.1 Ruminiclostridium sp. | reverse complement strand
GGGGGTAAAGGTAAAGATTGCGATTGCTGATTTCCAGCTCATCCGATACATAAAGCAGCGTTACCTTGTGTTCGCTCAAAAGCTGAATGTATGACTGCACCATGTCATATTCGCGCCCGATGCGGGATAGTTTTTTTACCAACACCACATCGACCCGGCCCTCGCATACGGCCCTTGTGACTTCGGCCAGCGCCTCATGTGGGTTTTGTTG
>DOHN01000068.1:13582-13772 GCA_003535195.1 Ruminiclostridium sp. | reverse complement strand
TTGATTGTTTCAAAATAACCTCTTTCACGCTCTTGCCTGCAGGCGTCGATTCGGCGGCCCTGCGCGTCGGGCAAAGAATTAAGGGCGCGGCACAGGCTACCACGAGTAAAAATCCCGTAAATTGATTATAGTCATGGTGTTTCCTCCGTTCAGGTTTTTGAGGGTAGGACGATCTGACCGGAGGGATGGC
>DOHN01000068.1:13133-13458 GCA_003535195.1 Ruminiclostridium sp. | reverse complement strand
TGACCGGAGGGATGGCGGGGATCGGCAGCCGGGGCAGCCACCTTGCATCTTGGGACAAAATGTCTATCTATTGAGAGTAAAAACAGCACTGCGTTGCTTTTTTCAATATAGCAATAGGAGGTTTCTGTGTTGTGTTGATGCACAGAGCCGACACCAGGCGTATCCACCAGCGTGATGCCGAACCCCAAAGGGGGATGTGCTGTCCCCCTGACGTATCTCCGTCACTGCTGTGGTCAGCGGAATAATACCCACAGGTAAAAGCTCATCACCCACCAGGGCATTTATCAACGGGGATTTGCCGCGCTTGAATTGTCCAATCACGGAA
>DOHN01000068.1:12459-12986 GCA_003535195.1 Ruminiclostridium sp. | reverse complement strand
TAACGGACTCACGCCCGCATAACCGCTTCCGTAGCTCGGAGGCACGAGAATTGTTCCTTCAAAAATTCCGCCTGCTCTATCAGGGCTATCGCCCTGTTCAGCCTTTCTTTCGTATCATCACCCCGCTTGACCGAAAATCTTATGGTATAAATCCTCTCCAAAAGCAGTTTGTAAGGGCTCACCCGGTACGACCTTAAAAGTACGCTCGCCACCATCCAGCCGTTGCGCTCGCAGAAATTGCGATTGCTTTTCACCAAGAAATGCGGCGGCGTAAGCATAGAGATGTGTCACCGAAAAAAGCTCCACATCGTTTTCTATCAGCGCCTTTGTAATCTGCCGACATATTTCCGAGCCCTCACGTTCATTTGTGGCAGAAAAGGACTCATTAAACAGCATCAGCGCGCCGCCTTTCAGATGATCCGCCATTTTGCTCATCCGGGCAAGTTCCTCGTCCAACTTGCCGCTTTTCATGGCGGTATCCTCCTCCTTCTTAAAGTGAGAGAACACGCCACAACGAATAGGCGCAG
>DOHN01000068.1:2480-12299 GCA_003535195.1 Ruminiclostridium sp. | reverse complement strand
GCTTTGGGCCATAAGCTGCGCCTGCCCCATGCTCCGCAAAAACGTGGATTTGCCGCCTTGATTTGCGCCGGTAATAATGTATAACTGTTTGTCAGCAGTATCCAGATCATTACCGGCAACGGCGGCGTTTTTCGTCAGCGCGAGGCTCACATCATATAGCCCTTGCCATGAGCGATCTTTGCTACTCGAAGAAAACAGGCTTGGAAAGCAGATCGGCATACCCAACTCCTGCAGACTGTCCGCCAGATTAAGACATCCGACATAGAACGCCAATTCGTTGCGCAGCATAGCGAAGAAGCCTTCCATATGCTCTGCGGCCTGTGCCAGCGCGTTTGCCGCCTCATTGATAGCACGATCACGGCGATTTCCGAGGTCTGCGGCCCCGGCATCATCACGGGGCGCGATGGTAAAGGATGGGGCAAAGCGCCAACGCCACCAGAAGCCCTTGCGGGTTTTCCGGCGAAGCACATAGTGTATGCCCTGCAAATAGTTACCGAGTGTGGCGCTCACCAGCATACCATCCCGATCTTTCAGGTCATTCAAATGGGCATTCACCTCGGCAAAATAATCATCGTCCAGTTCCCGTTGGAGCATGGTAAGCAGATTCCGAAAACCTTCCGATTGAAAACCGAACAGCTTGCTGTCTGCAACTAAGCGCAGTTCCATCAGCATCTCGGTATATATTTTCATGAGCTCTATTGCGCTTGAAAAGGTGGTGGATAGATAGGTGGAAGATAGCCAATGCCATGAGCTTCTTCTTTTCTTTTCCGTTTCAACGGTGGTTTCATAGAGCTGCCGAATGGCGTCGGGATTTTGGAAAACATCACGCAGGATTTCCTGTCTGTAATGGATTTCCTCTGTTGATTGCAATGGACAAAAGAGCGCGGCACCGCACGCGGCGCTTATAATCTCGTCCCCCCGCGCCATGTTTGATAAAACACGTTTTAATTCAAGATCGGCAACCAAGGCATCCTTACCAAAACAAGGATTGGCCTTAAAGTCAAAATCTTTGTCCCGAAACATTAAGTTAGCTTTCATTTTCTCAACCTCCCACAAAGCTGTTCATAGGTAAGCCCGTGCTTGCTGGCGATGTGGATGGCGTAAGCAAGACCATCCGGGGGTTTTCGAATGATCTTAAAAGTCCGCTTTGTGGGATCATTCTCACTGATCATACTCATCATGCTGACCGTTTCCGGCCCATGTGAGGCCAATTCATCGAGAAAGGTCACGAGCACCGTGGGCGCCCCCAGCGTGGAAAAAGTATTCATCATGTGTCCACCAAGCGCCAGGGCGTCTGATAGAGTGGTGGAAGCAAATATTTCATTGACAATGATGATGCTTCGGTCTGTAGCTTTATCAATAAGCTCCTGGAGCCGGACAAGATCGTCCTGCAATTTTCCATTTAGCGTAGACAAATCTTCCTCTCGCCCAAAATGGGTGAGGATGTTATCGAATAAATACAGCGCCGCCTCACGGCCCGGTATGCACAGGCCAAGTGAGGCAAGATAATGTGTCTGGCCGAAGGCGCGGGCAAAGGTGGTTTTACCGCCCTGATTAGGGCCGGTAACGACGATGATGCGTTCCGGCGCGTTCAGCGTGAAGTCATTGACGACAGTTTTTCCGTACTCTATACGCGCCAGCGCAAGATCGAAACCGTCAAAATTATAAAGGCGTTCGGCTGAATTACAAAGTTTTGGATAGCAAAAGGAAAGACCCGCTTGCCGAAACGGTTTGATAAAATCCAGCCATGACAGGTAAAATTGTATCTCGCGGGAAAATCGTAAAATTGCTTCATCATCGAAATGAAGATACTTGGAGCAAAAGCCGTTGAGGTCTACAAAAATGTCGTGATAAAGTTCGGCAACCATGCCCAACACGGCAGCCTCCACATGAGCGGCATAAGGCTCCTCCGCGAGTTTGTGCCGGTAATCCTTCACATCCCCCTGCCTGAACTTTTCAAAGCTCGCGAGTATTTGTTTGGAATGGTCTACCTGTCCCTCGTATTTACGAACGCGGATAGTTCCATTTTTGATGAGCATACAGTATTCCACCGTGGAAAGTTCATCACGAAGTTGTTTCACATGGCTACAAAGCCCGGTGTAGCTTTCCGATGCACAGTATGTGGAGAGGTATCCCGCAAACCCGCGGAGTCCTACCGAACGGAGCGTTAGCGTGGAGATTCCTTCCGAAAGCGAGAAAACAGCCCGGCAATATCTTTCCGCGTAGTCCAGCATCCGTCCCCGTGTGAGATAGTTGTTGTGCCAGCCATCTTGGGAGGCCAGCGAAGAACGGACTGTATTCATATATTTTCCAAGGTCATAAACCGTCTTGGAAAAGCCGGAGAATAGTGCGCGGAGTTTGTCATCCTCCAGCTCCCGCATTATGTCCTGCCGGTAGACGATAGCCTTCGGGTCGTGCATCGAAGTATAGAAGAAACCCTCCAACTCAAATGCCTTTTTTTCTTTTAGGATAGGGTCAAATATTTGGTCAAGGTTCAAGTCCTTGAAACAGGCTGGCTCGCCGGTCTGTCGTGGTTTTTCATGTTGTTCCCGTGTAGGAAATAAGATGCTGTAAAACATATAACCCCCCTTCCCAGAGACAAAAAAGCTGATGTCTCTGTGTTTTACACAGAAGTCATCAACTTTTAGCGGTTTCGGCTTTCGCCGTGGGAGCACTTCTTTCCCGATCATTTCAATGTGTCGCCGCGTGTTCGGCAAGGCGTCGTAGCGAGGCTGACATATCCTCATCATGGATTAGTACATGGGGCGGCACTTTCAGGCGCGTGGCGGTAAAATTCCAAATGGCGGTCACACCATTATTCACCAATGTGTTGCATACCGTTTGGGCACAGGCACCCGGTGTGGTAATAACCCCAATCTTTGCGTTCAGGCGTCGGCATACCTCGGTAAGCCTATCGATATGATACACCGGCTTGCCGTAGGCCCCCTTTTTGATGGTCTTTTCGTTTACATCAAAACCAGCCAGAATATCCAGATCATAAACCGTAAAGCCTGCATAACCCATAAGAGCCGAGCCTAACTTTCCGACACCCACTAACACCACACTTTCCACCTTGCGGATTTCTGTGCATTTTGCGATGGCGGCAAAGAGGGCCTTGCCGCTTTCCTCATTCACTCTATCCTTACCGAGCAACGCCTTCATATCCTGCCTGACAATCTGCGGGTCGAGCAGTAAAGCGTCTGCCATCTGCTTTGGGTTTACCGTAGTCATCTCCTCCGGCAGCTTATGCAAATAGTAAAGATAGAGGCTCAGCCGTTGCATCATGTCCGAAGCGAAACTCTCATATCCCATAACTTAACTGGCAGTAAAGCTGTGAGTTCGATCAGATAGCCAGAAGAACGGTATTGCTGCAATTTGCATGACTACCGAGAATATTACCAGCCAAACGGGCGAGACATCGTAAAGTACGCCCATGAGCCAGCTTCCTAAAAACCAGCAGATACCAAAAGAAGTCTGAAATATACCGAAGCCGGAAGAACGATTTTGCTTTGGCACGATACTAGTCACGGCTGCTTTTAGGATAGATTCCTGTGCTCCCATACCCACTCCCCACAGTGCTACACCTAAGAATAATGCCCAGCGCGCCGTTACAGAGAAAATGAGCAGAGCAAAGGGAGCGGCAATCAAGGTGGATAGTACCAGAACTTTAATACCGCGTTTATCGAACAACCAACCGAAGAACAGCGCCGAGAAAGCGTCAACGGCCATTGCACCTGCATAGAGCAGCGAAAGCGTATCATCCGGAATAAGGCCAGTTCTCACCGTGTGCATAGTGATGATGGCAAAATCCAAAAAACCGAAAGCGAATAGGCTAATGGCAACGATGTAAAGTAGGAAGGAGCGGTTCATGCGGAATGGCAACACTTCCTTTGGGGACAATTCAAACTTTTCGGGTTCAGGATAACGGCGTCTGACAATAAACAGCAATACCACGGTGACGATTGCCGGAATGCCAAGTAAGGCAAAACAAACTGAGTAAACAGAATACATGTCCTCACTCTTTTTAAGCATCATTACCGCAAAAAGGACTACCGGCCCAAGAAAAGCGCCTATCTGGTCAAGAAATTCTTGAATGGCAAAACTCTTTCCTGTGCCAGTCTGCGAAGCGGCAAAGGACAAAAGGGTATCCTTCGCGGGTTTCTTAATGGCTTTGCCGATACGTTGAACGACGATGAGGCTACAAGCCCATACCCAGCCCCCTTTGGGCACTAACGCCAATGCCGGGATAGCCATGCAATCAATGACGTACCCCAAAATAGTCATGGGCCAGTATTTTTTTGTTCTATCCGTAAGCCAGCCGGTAACAAGACGCAACGAGTAGCCCATCATTTCACCAAGGCCGGATACGAAGCCGATTGCTGCCGCCGATGCCCCAGCAAGGCTCAAATACGCACCAAGGATACTTGCCGCCCCTTCGTGTGTCATGTCTGAAAACAGGCTGACAATACCCATCAGCAGTACAAAGGAAAAAGCCAACTTTTTGATGGATGCTTTATTTTCCATATATAGACCTTCCTTCAAACAACAATTTTGCTTCTCTGTTTATTGTAGAAGTCATCGTCCAAAAGGCGGTTTGGTGAGTTACACCATGGGAGAACTTCTTTCCCACTTTTTGCTTATTTAACGATTACCTGCGCGACAGCCACGGCAACGGCGACAGTAGCATAATCGAATTGCGTCTGTACATAAGTAAAGCCATTGATGCGGGAAATAATCTGTGCTGCATCCTTACCAACCCATTGAGGATAGCGCGAAGCGGCTCTTTGCGGGCCTTGCGGTCACCCTCGCCGGGTCAATTTCATGCCAGGTATTCATACACATACCCCTTTCAAAACAAAAAAGCTGATGCTTCTGCCCATGGCAGAAGTCATCAGCTTGTAAGCGGTTTCGGCATAGCCGAGGGAGTACTTCTTTCCCAAAAATATTATATCACATTCCAGCTTGATTTTCAATGCCGCCTCAACCCAATACCCTAATGAATAGCTATCCTTTGGATAAGCTCCTTCACTCTCTCCGCATAATTCTAAAATAGACATTCTTTCACGGTTAAGCTAAATAACTTTCAGCCCACAAATATAAACCCAAACAGAATGGCTACCAAAATCAAAATCCTGAATGCTTTCATATATTTTTCGAATTGAACGGGGCCTCTCTTTTCGAGCTTGTTTTTCGGAAGGTAAGGCTTTTTCCATACCTAAAGCTTTGCTATTGCTGGGACAAAATGATGAATCCCAATTTAACGCGGATTTAAAACAAACACCGTTGTTATGATAAAAATCCAATGATATAATCCCAATATAGCTATTGCGCCTTATAAGGAGGAGTGTTCGTGGGAAACATCATAGAGGTATCCGCTTTGCATAAATCGTATGGAAACGTCCACGCAGTAAAGGGACTGGATTTTTATGTTGAAGAGGGAAAAATCTATGCCTTCTTAGGGCCAAACGGCGCGGGTAAGTCTACGACCATAGACATTATCTCTACCTTTATTAAGCCGGACTCAGGTCACATTACGGTTGACGGGCACGTGCTGGGCAGGGATGACAATGCCATACGCGCTGTTATCGGAACGGTGTTTCAGGACGGGCTGTTGGACCATCTCCTAACCGTTCACGAGAATCTTAAAGTCCGCGGCGGATTTTACGGTCTGAAGGGACGAAGACTCGATAACAGGATAAAAAGCGCAGCCGAGACAACGGGCATCACCGATCTTTTAAAGCGTCCGTACGGCAAATTATCCGGGGGTCAGCGAAGACGATGCGACATTGCACGGGCCCTTGTCAATACGCCGAAAATATTATTTCTGGATGAGCCGACCACGGGGTTGGACCCGCAAACGCGAAGAAGCGTTTGGAAAACTATTATTTCCCTGCAAAAAAACACCGGAATGACGGTTTTTTTAACCACGCATTATATGGAGGAGGCTGCAGTCGCCGACTACATCATCGTAATCGATGATGGCAGGATAGCTGCGAAAGGTACGCCTGCGGAGCTGAAGGAAAAGTATACCACCGATCGGCTTGTCCTTTTCGGCGCCGATCTGCAAGAGGTCTGTCCGCTGCTGGACGCCCTGAATCTGAAGTACGAAAAAAAGACAGCCGCTCAGATTTTCGTTCCTATTCCCTCGACCATGATGGCTTTACCTATTGTCCAGCAGGTAGCCGAGCATATTACAGGCTTTGAGGTCACCACCGGCAACATGGACGATGCCTTTATCGCTATTACGGGAAAGGAGATACGGGAATGATCGGGTTTGCCAAAAGAAATCTTTTAGTCTTTTTTAAGGACCGGACAGCGGTGTTTTTCTCTCTTCTTTCCGTTTTCATCATTATAGGATTATACGCACTGTTTCTGGGTGATGTCTGGGTAGACAACTTTCAAGGCATGAGCGGAGTCCGGTATTTAATGGACAGCTGGATCATGGCGGGGCTTCTGGCCGTAACCTCCATTACCACGACTATGGGCGCTTTCGGCATCATGGTGGACGACAAAGTCAGGAAGATCGATAAAGACATCGCTTCCTCACCGCTTAAGCGCAGCAGCATCGCAGGGGGATATGTGTTCAGCTCATTTATCATCGGCGTAATTATGAGTTTTATTACCCTCGTTCTGGCAGAATTCTATGTGCTTCTTAACGGCGGAGAGCTGATGACGTTTTCAACCCTGTGCAAGGTCGCCGCCCTGGTATTGCTTTCCACTTTCACTAACACTTCTATTGTCTATTTCCTGGTATCCTTTTTCAGCAGTCCAAACGCATTTGCTACCGCCAGCACCATTATCGGAACTCTGATCGGTTTTTTAACCGGCATTTATCTGCCGATCGGCGAGTTGCCCGCCGCCGTACAGTGGGTGATGAAGCTCTTTCCTTTTTCCCATTCCGCAGCGTTGTTCAGGCAGGTCATGATGGCCGACCCTATTGCCAAAGCCTTTGCCGGCGCCCCTGCTGAGGAGCTCCAATCATTTAAAGAGTTTATGGGGGTCGTTTACAAATTTGGGGACATGGAAGCAACGCCCATGCTGAGCATCGGCTTTTTGATCCTCACGAGTGTTTTATTCTTTGGCCTGTCGGTTTTAAAGCTTTCAAAGAAGCGCAGCCACTGAGCATGTCTGGCAGATTGCACTATAAAAGGCAGGATCAACTAGGATCCTGCCTTTCGTTATTCTTTCCAGCAAACCAGCAAATTTTATAAATCTCATTTCAGCCGCATAATGGAGTCGTTTATGATGCCGTCATCCAAATAATCTTTTGCAGTGATATACCATCTCTGTACAAACCTTTTAACATGCTCCTCTTTTACAAAGAGTTTGAGCCATGGCGGCAAAAATCTGTAAACTATTCCGGCAACAAAATCAAATTTCAGCCCGCCATCACTATCCGAAAATGTGCGTTCGGCCAGCAGCATCATTTGATAGGCAAACTCACGTACTTTTGCCCATTGTTTCGTGATGGCCAAATATGCGATATACGCAATAACACCAATCAGGATAAGAAGACCAAACCAGTTTTGGAAAATGAAATCCATCGAACAGACTTCCTAAATTTTTTCCTGGTATAACCATATGCATGAATTCGGAAAAAGTGACCGGCTTTCTAAAAGCATGTGCCTATTGGTGAATTTAATTGCTGTTTAATAAGGGATAATTTCTGTTTTGACATTGGTTAGTTCAACAGAGCCCTGAGTTTCGATAAAATTAACAGCCGCATTCATCATGCTGTCTGCATGCCCTGCCTCGTTTGAAACGCATACCAGGCCCAGCTCGCAATAATTCCATGAATCCAGCTTGCCCGTTTCGGCTACGGCAATATTGAACTTATTTTTTAATCTTTCAATAAGGCTTTTAATAATGCGCCTTTTTTCCTTCAAGGACTGGGGTTCACTGATAAAGACCTCTATATTCAGTACACCAACAAACATTGTGAGCCTCCCTTGCGAGTATGATTTTTCTGCTATAGTATGTAGTATATATTATAGTGGTTCAAAACCGGCTTTGGAATACAGCTTTAAAAGAATTTCCGGAAACTTTTACACAAGGAGGCTAAAAGAAGGTTGCAGATCGATTTTAAGGCAGATGAGGCGTACTGTGGAAAGAAAGTATATCATATTCTCAGGGGCCCTTTAAAAATCTCCAATAATCTGATTACACAGCTTAAAAAGAACGGCGGCATCCTGTTGAACGGCCGCCCCGCCAGAACCGTTGACAAGGTACAAATTGGCGATGTGGTCAGCGTGAATCTGGATTTTCGCGAAGAAACCTTCCTTGAACCGGAAGACCGCCCTCTGGACATTGTTTTTGAAGACAATAGTCTCTTGGCAGTCAATAAACCGCCCCATATGCCCGTTCACCCTTCCGCGGGTCACCGGACCGGTACATTGGCTCAAGCCGTCCTGTGGCATTACCAGAAGCAGGGTCTGGCCGTAAAGATCAGGCCTGTCAACCGGCTGGACAGCGGCACCTCCGGACTGACTCTTTTTGCAAAGAACGCCCATATTCAGGATTTGCTTATTGGGCAAATGAAAGAAAATCGTATATATAAATCTTACCTGGGCATCGTTTTTGGCTCCTTTGAACCGCTCTCAGGCACCATAAGGCTTCCTATCAGCCGTAAAGAAGGCAGCATCCTCGAGCGTATCGTCGATCCGGCAGGATATCCGTCGGTTACCCACTACAGTACCATTGAAATCCTTGGTGATTACAGCCTTGTTCAATTTGTTCTGGAGACCGGAAGAACCCATCAGATTCGGGTCCATGCAAAAGCAGCAGGACATCCGCTATTGGGAGACTGGCTCTATTCTGACATTCCGACACATATTATTGACAGGCAGGCTCTGCATGCTCACCGGCTTTCCTTTGACCATCCCCTTACCGAAGAAAAAATTGATCTTATTGCACCCATACCTGATGACATAAAAAGAATTCTGTATTATAATAGAAAAGGTTTTTGCCATTAAAAAATAATAGTGCTGTGATTTGGGCCTGTAGCTCAGTTGGGAGAGCGCTGCGTTCGCAACGCAGAGGTCGACGGTTCGAACCCGTTCAGGTCCACCACAAGTAAAGTCATGTATAAGATTTGAACTCATACATGGCTTTTTGCTTTTTTATGGTATAATTTAGACAAGATTATTTATATTTGGAGAATAAGCAATATGAATATGAAGTTGAAGAAATATATTGCGCCTTTGGCAATGATAATAATTGCAGGTCTTTTGATTGGTTTTTTTATTAGCCAAAGCAAATTCGATGGATCTACAACCGAGAGCAGAGAACTTAGATTAAAAGAAATCAGCAGCTTAGGAACGGTTACCACCATAGACCAAGAGATTACAATTGATGGCTATATTATCAGTGGGTATACTGCTAAAAACGATCAGCATGGATTAGCTGTTTTTGCACCCACGGGAAATGGCTACTATGAATTTCAAACAAATGTTACTGGGCCGAAGGATAAATTAGTCTTTACAATTGTTACCATTAACAAGATATCTTATAGCTTGTTTTGGGCAAATAAAGCAAATTTAGATTATGCAGATATAACATATACGATTGATAACAAAACCGAAAAAACCATAAAACTGGATGCCCAAAACAATAAAATTATTTATTTGGAAGCTCCGTCAAATGACTTCTCCGTTGAATATAATTTTGTTGATGTAAACGGAATGCGTTATGAGTAATTAATTTGCAAAATGAGCATAACCTCCGGCGCCGGTAATTCAAATCCCATCTAAAGATAGGCTGATATCCAGAATTGACGTAGCTCTCATCTGCGAAGCCGGAAGCCATGCGTAATTGCTGGCT
>DOHN01000068.1:2195-2366 GCA_003535195.1 Ruminiclostridium sp. | reverse complement strand
TAATTGCTGGCTTCTTTCTTTTTCACGGCGTCTTTTAGGCGATTTTTTCACCGAGCTTTTCAAGCATCGGACTTTGTTTTTGCAATCAAAATTAGAAAAATTATTTATATAAAAACCATAGGCAGTTCTTAACAGTCTAATAGTCGACCGGTCAAAAAACAAACAAGGGGG
>DOHN01000068.1:1638-2028 GCA_003535195.1 Ruminiclostridium sp. | reverse complement strand
GGGGGATAAATGAGTGACGAGTGACGAATTTTCTACACGGATCGTCGCAATGATGCAAACACTATATCGCGTTAGTTATGCGCAGCTATCACAAAGCTACGACAGAGACGAAGCGGTTCAGGAATGTTTATATAAGGCGTGGCAGAAGCGTCACCAGCTTAAAGATGAGCGATTCATGCAGACTTGGGTAATCCGTATCTTAATCAACGAATGCCATAATATCCAGAGAAAAAGAGGTACAGAATTATCTCTCGATGAAGTGCCGGAGCGAGTGGCTCCCGCAGATGCCGACTCAGGGCTGCACGATGCGCTATTCAGCTTGGACGAAAAGCTTCGTCTGCCCATAATGCTGTACTACATTGAAGGGTTTACAACAAGCGAGATTGCGCG
>DOHN01000068.1:0-1447 GCA_003535195.1 Ruminiclostridium sp. | reverse complement strand
AAAATATTATATGAGGAGGACCCATTGATATGCGAAATATGACTGATATAAAAAATGCATTCGGCCAGGCTGATGATGCTTTTGTCAATAATGTTCATCATACCTTAGCCGATATACAGTTAAACAGGGACAGAAAACCTGTGAAAAAAATATACTTCAGCGTGATGGCTGCCATTATTATTCTCTGCATACTATCCGTTGGTACCGCCTTGGCCTTGACTAACACATGGGGTATCCTCGATTTTCTTAGCGGGAAGCGGGCTGATGTAACGGTTTTACCTGAAGCCTCCGAAGTTATACAAAATGAAATACCCCAGAAAGGCAACCAGACCGATTTTGCATCTTTTGCGGTACGCGAAGCCGTATATGACGGGCAGAGTCTCTATATCGTCCTTGACGTTAAGCCATCCTCGCCCGAATATCTGCTGCTTGGTCCGGACGCCGAACCATCTGATAATATCTCAAATATGGGGCCGTTATTCAGCGGGAAAACCGGCACGATTGCCGATTACGCCCAGGCAAACCATAAAGTCATGATGAATACGTCCGCCGTTATTAGCGGCGCCAACTGCGGCATCGATTACCTGCTTGAAGAGGATGGGACCCTAGTCTATATGATTGAAGGAAGGTATGAGGGCGATTCCTCAGCGCCGGTTGTGGAGCTAAAATGCGTCGCCCTGCCTTTTGCCGTTGAGAATGGCAAGTACGTGAGAGATATGGACAGCAAAAAATCAACGGTGCTCTCAGCCGCGCTCAAAAACACAGGGACTCAGGAAATAGTGACCAGTACGGAGTCCGCCCTCTATAGCGACTGCGGCATCCGTGTTGATAAGATCACGCTCAAGGGTTCGGCCATGTCTACCTATGCGGAAATTGAGTTCACGGTGGTAGATATGGAAAAATATGCTGAAAACGACGGTCTATTTTTTGAATTTTTGGACAGATACGGCGAGTATATACCGAACGGAGCCGGTTCAGGCGGAGGTATCGAGGCAAGCGATGATACTCACTTTACTGAAAAAATTTCTCTGCAAGCAATGGAAAAACTGCCGAGCGAGGTTATCCTCCGCGGGTACAGCTATCTGGATAAGACCAGATACGAAACGCATACTTTCAAGATGAAGTAGAAAAGCAAGGCGGTCGGGATTTTCCGGCCGCCGCATTTTTTTGATTCAAATGATTCCCCATGGGCAAACAAGGGCCTGCGCTGCGCCTTACCCGCTAGCGAACAAAACCTTCCCCGCCGTCGGGTTTCATCGTCAAAACAACTTTCGCTTGTCTATCACACGCTTTGCTTTACCCTCGCTCCGCTGTATGCTCTTGCGCTCCACCAGCTTAATTTTGGCGCTGATGCCAATTGCCGATTCTATTTCCTGACGCAGCTTCCGTTCAAGATTTTCTATTTTGCGCACCTGGTCCGAGAAGAAAGTATCGTTCATTTCCACCT
>DOHN01000067.1:27936-28461 GCA_003535195.1 Ruminiclostridium sp. | reverse complement strand
CACCTAAATATTTACAAAATGCCATCCCAGCCTTGGAAACAGCTGGTTTGGCATTTGGGTTGCTGCAAATTTTACTAGTGAAAATTAACTTTTTTTTACTTCGCCTAAAATTTTTTTGATCTCTCCCAGTTTCATATATTTTCTGGTGAAATCAATTTCAAAAGCCTTACCGACAGCATCTGTCACATCGTCTCTATAGTCGAACACATAAAGGTTCTCTTTAACATGGCTACAACATATTTTGTTGAGGCTTTCCAATATCTTAGATACCGAAAAATTGTTTCCCACTCTGTGCTGGAGAATTCTTGATATCACAAGTGCGATGAAGCATATAAGAAAATGTGCCTGAATGTGGTCCTCCCTTGAAAGATGTACAGGCCGGGCTTCCAGATCGCTTTTGGTGATTTTAAAGGACTCCTCTATTCTCCACAGCCCCCTATAGATATCAATTATCTTGCCGTCTGTCTGTTGGAGTTCGCTTGTCACAATGGCATAATATCCATCCAGCATTTCTTCTTCCCGGAG
>DOHN01000067.1:26370-27683 GCA_003535195.1 Ruminiclostridium sp. | reverse complement strand
TTTTTGATGAGCTCCCTTGCTTTTTGCAGCGCAGGCTCCCTTTCGGCTTTAGCCCTTTTGTCGTAATCCTTGCTGTAAAAAATGACCTGCTTCTCATCAATGCTTACCTTGACCTTTTTCCCGTTTTCCTCCACTTCTATTTCACGGGGCTGCAGCCTTGATTTTCGCTTGTATTCGTCGCCAAACCATTCATATCCTTCATCCTTTAAGACATAGTCCTTAAGCTCTTTGGTTGCTCGCCTGACACTCTGGCTAAAGACATAGCCGTTTCCGCGTTTAAGGTTGTAATATATGTTTTCGGAAGTGTTGATTCCTTTGTCAGCAACGACCACTATTCTTCCCAGATTGAAATTTCTTCTCATTTCTTTGAGCACCGGAAGCAGGGTTGTGCAGTCATTGTCATTGCCCTTGAACAGCTTGTATGCAATAGGAAAGCCGAGGTTATCCATCAAAAGGCCCATCTGGACTATCGGGTTGGGACGGTGTTCTTTTGACACGCCCTTCTTTCTTAGCTCATCAGGCTCATCAATTTCAAAGTAATAGTTGGTTACATCATAATAGACCAATTCTGTGTTCCTGCCGTACTGTTCCTTTATATGCTCGTATATGTGTAACTGTAGATCATCTCTGTACTTGTTAAGTTTGGAAAGGCCTCTGTAGACATCCACGAGCGAGAAGTCGGTATTCTCAAAAATACGCCATCTGTTTTCATAGGTCTTCTTTTTGGAGCAGGGCTCAAGTAGTCTAGAAAACACCATAAGCTTCAGAATGTTGTTAAGACTGTATTCGACATCCAGGTTTCTCTGGCGATTTAACATAAATTTATCAATTTCAAGCTCGTGGTAGATCTTGCTGAGGGGTGCATAACCAAAATTCTTCCGGGAATCATTGTTTTTCTCAAGCTTCTCGTTCTTGTCTATGGTGATAGTCTCAGTGGAACCGTCTGCGCGATGTTCTTCATTCATTTGAGCCACGACAGCTTCGAAATGAGCGATAGGATCCTCAAATTCTTTTAGGAGTTCATCGACATAGCCTATGGACTTGATTGTTTTTGTTTTGGACTTTTTATTTTTGCTATCCCAATAGTTATGAACAATGGAGAGATAAGTTCTTCCGGTTTTCTTAATTGTACTTTTCTTTAGGTACATAGCGCAGATTCCTCCTCGGCAAGATACTTTCTTAAATATATATACCAATATTATACCACATTACATTATATTGCGCTAGTACTTTATGAAATATATTGACAAAAAATTGTACTAAAAAACCTTGCAACGCAAGGCTTGTAAGCAAAATTACCAAAATTTAGGTTG
>DOHN01000067.1:21338-26196 GCA_003535195.1 Ruminiclostridium sp. | reverse complement strand
GAGTTTTGTACTCGAATTTCTTACTCTAAACATCAGATTTCGTCTCCACATCAGCCGTTTTGAGAAAAATTCGGTATGGCTTTCTATTCGTTGGTACCCGACAGCGTGCAATTATTGGCCTTGCTTATGAGCTTTATTTCCACTCACCTGAGGCTTGACAAACACAAATTGCTATATTAGTATAAATACAAATAGTTAAACCTTTGAGAAAGAATAGTAGGCTATCGGCAAACATGACAGAGAGCTGCAAATTGGTGGGATGCAGCATGAGCGCTATAGCTGAATGGACTTTTGAGGGCAGCCCGAACGACAGTAGGTGCTGACGGAACCCATAACCGTTATCAGTATGGCATATATGTTTGTATATGAATGAGTGGACTTTGGTCAAATTGGGTGGTACCGCGGATTTATTCGTCTCAAGTATTTTATTTTACTTGGGACTTTTTTAATGCCCAAATTTATGGATACGAGGAGGACCATTATGACGAAGGAGCATTTTCAGAGAATTAAAGAGCAGCTTTTAAACCTGGTGAGCATCGACGGGGGATTTTACAGGAATAAGTTTAAAAGTATAGACGTCAGCAAGATTGAAAATCAAGCTGATTTTGAAAAACTACCTTTCACCGATAAGGGTGATTTAAGGGAGGCTTATCCTTTGGGTCTGCAGGCCGCACCGGAGAGCGAGATCGTCCGGATCCACTCGTCCTCGGGGACGACGGGGCTTCCCGTCATCATACCCTACACCAAAAATGATGTCACCGATTGGGCTATCATGTTCAAACGCTGCTATGAAACTGCCGGCATCACCAATCTTGACAGGGTGCATGTGACCCCGGGCTACGGGCTCTGGACAGCCGGAATAGGCTTTCAGGCCGGCGCTGAGCTTTTGGGAGCCATGGTCATACCCATGGGTCCCGGCAATACCGAAAAGCAGCTGAGAATGATGCAGGATCTGAAAAGTACGGTGCTGTGCGCAACCTCCTCCTATGCCCTTCTGCTGGCTGAGGAAATCGCGAAGCAGGGCATAAGAGATAAAATTTATTTAACAAAAGGCGTCATCGGCTCAGAGCGCTGGGGCGAGAAAATGCGGCGCAGGATTGCCCGGGAACTTGGCGTCAAGCTTTATGACATCTACGGCCTAACCGAGATATACGGACCGGGAATTGCCATGAGCTGCGACTATGAATGCGGCATGCATTATTGGGATGATTATGTGTATTTTGAGATTATCAATCCTAATACCGGTGAGGTTTTGCCGAAAGGGGAAATCGGCGAGCTGGTCATTACAACTCTGCGAAAAGAAGGGGCGCCGCTCATTCGATACAGAACCCATGATTTGACGCGCTTCCTGCCGGGAGAGTGTAAATGCGGGCTTAAATATCCGCGCATAGATGCTGTCCTTGGACGCACCGATGAAATGGTAAAGGTGAAAGGCGTGAATATTTATCCGGGGCAGATCGACTCCCTTTTAAAGGGGATTGAAGGGGCCAGCAGCGAATATCAGGTGATGATCGATCACTTGTTTGGCAAGGATATCATGACCCTGTACGTGGAGGCTGATAAAGATATAGACAAAGAAGAGCTGGGACGAGTTCTTGTCAACGGGTTTAAAACCAAAATCGGCATAACGGTCGTACCGAAGGTAGTAAATATCGGTGATCTGCCCAGAAGTGAAAAGAAATCTACCCGTATTTTTGACAACAGATATTAATATTTCACCTTACCGGTGCCGTGAGTGATATTAAAGTACGTCAGCGGAGCAGGATTGCGGAGCGGCGCGAATCGAAGCGCCCCCAAAGATAAGGTTTGATATATTGGTAAAAAGCGGGTACAATGATACTGTAATTTTGATATAAGTATTTATTTTATACATGCGCTTTAAGTTACTGGAGGTACCATTGTGTCTAAGCCCGTAGTTGCTATAGTAGGAAGACCAAATGTAGGCAAGTCAACTCTTTTTAATTATCTGGCCGGAAGAAGGATCTCGATCATAGAAGATACGCCCGGCGTTACCCGGGATAGAATTTATGCGGAAACCGAGTGGAGGGGCAAAACATTTACCCTCATTGATACCGGGGGAATAGAAGCCCAATCGGAAGACCATATAAAGCAGCAGATGGTCCGGCAGGCCCAGATCGCCATCGATACCGCCGACGTAATCGTCCTGATGGTGGACCTCAAAACAGGTCTTACGGCAGCTGATGAGGATGTGGCCGTCATGCTTCGCAAGGCGGCAAAGCCTGTGGTTCTGGCTGTCAACAAGGCAGACAGCGTAGGAAGCACCCCTCCCGAGGCCTATGAGTTTTATAACCTGGGTATAGGTGAGATCTTCCCTGTCTCCTCGGTGAATGGCTTGGGCATTGGGGATCTGTTGGATGAGATTTATAACAACTTTCCCGAAGAATCAAATGACGAGCAGGAAGAGGACTATATCAAGGTGGCGGTCATCGGAAAGCCCAATGCAGGGAAATCTTCCATCATCAACAAAATCCTGGGTGAAGAGCGTGTGATTGTCAGCGATATCCCGGGAACTACCCGGGATGCCATCGACACTTTCTATGAAAAGGATGGAAAGCATTACATGTTCATCGATACGGCCGGTATCAGGCGCAAGAGCCGTATTGATGAGGAAATTGAAAAATACAGCATTATCCGGTCCTGGTCCGCGGTTGACCGGGCTGATGTATGCGTCGTTATGGTCGATGCCGTGGACGGAATTACCGAGCAGGATACAAAAATTGCCGGATATGCCCACGAGCAGGGGAAGGCATCTATTATCGTCATCAATAAATGGGACCTTGTATCGAAAGAGACCGGGACCATGGAAGATTACCGCAAAAAGGTCCGTAAGGATCTGGAGTTTATGAGCTATGCTCCGGTTGTATTCATATCGGCTAAAACCGGTCAGAGGCTCGGACGGCTGTTTGAGCTTATCGATTATGTCCATGATCAGGCTTCCTTCAGAGTCTCGACCGGGGTTCTCAATGATGTGCTGAATGATGCCATTGCCATGGTCCAGCCTCCTTCGGACAAGGGTAAAAGGCTGAAAATCTATTACATGACCCAAACAGGGGTAAAGCCCCCAAGCTTTGTTTTGTTCGTGAATAATGCAGAGCTGATGCATTATTCCTATGAACGCTACCTGAAGAATACCCTGCGGAGCAATTTTGGCTTCGAGGGCACGCCATTGCTTTTTACCATCAAGGAAAAGGGAGATAAATAGATGATGTTTCGGGTCGTTCTTTCGAGTATTATCGGCTATCTTCTGGGCAGCGTTAATACCTCTATTATTGTGGGGAAACTTTTTTTTAAAACAGATATCAGAGAGCAAGGCAGCGGCAATGCAGGCGCGACCAATGCTTTTCGGACCCTGGGAAAGGGCGCTGCGGCGGCCGTTCTTGCGGGGGATTTTCTGAAAGGTGTCATTTCCTGTCTTTTAGGCAGATATCTTGGCGGCGAACTGATACCCGGTGTTTATGCCGGGGAGTATGCGGCGGGGCTATTTGCGGTATTGGGGCATAATTGGCCGGTATATTTCGACTTTAAAGGCGGCAAGGGGGTTTTGACCTCTTTTGCGGTTTTGCTGATGTTTTCGCCCATGGCGGCTCTGATCTGTCTGGCCGCTTTTATTCTTATTGTGGCGCTTACCCGCTACGTTTCACTTGGCTCCATCATAGGCGCAGCCATTTTTCCCGTCGCGGCCTATTTCTGTGGGGGACCCTCGCTTTTGATTGCGGTGGGAACATTCCTGGCCTCTTTGATTATAATAAGGCACAGAGCCAATATTCAAAGGCTTCTTGAAGGCAGTGAAAAAAAATTAAATTTTAAACAGAAAAAATGAGGAGAGAATCATGTCAACAGTATCGATCATCGGAGCAGGCAGCTGGGGCACCAGCCTTTCCATACTATTATCCAATAACGGGCACAAAGTCCGGGTCTGGTCATATTTTCAAGACGAAGCGGACATGCTCAATCGCTACAGGGAGCACAAGGACAAGCTGCCGGGCGTGAAAATTCCCGAATCGGCAGAATTCACAGGGAGCATGGAAGAATGCCTCCAAGACCATGATTACATTGTAATGGTCGTGCCTTCCCAGGCTGTACGCTCCACCGCTCGAAAAATGGCCCCATTCATCACCAAGGGCGAGATCATCGTCCTATGCTCCAAGGGCCTTGAAGAAGATACGGGCCTGCGTCTCAGCCAGGTAGTTCTCCAGGAACTGCCCGACGCGGTTCCTGTCGCGCTTTATGGTCCCAGCCATGCGGAGGAAGTCGCCATTGGAATTCCTACCACAGTGGTTGCTGCCTCCGGGAACGAAGAAGCAGCCATGAAGGTTCAGGACCTTTTTATGTCCGAGGCTTTCCGGGTATATACAAGTTCCGATTTGATCGGTGCTGAGATTGGTTCCGCCCTTAAAAATGTCATTGCCCTATGTGCCGGTATCTGTGATGGCTTGGGCTATGGGGACAACAGCAAGGCAGCGCTGATGAGTCGCGGCATCATTGAGATCGCGCGGCTGGGAACAGCCATGGGCGCTAATTCCAAGACTTTTTCGGGCCTTACCGGGATAGGCGATCTTATTGTGACCTGCACCAGCCTCCACAGCAGAAACAGGAGAGCGGGGATCCTTATTGGAAAGGGCGCTTCGCAGGAGGAGGCCCAGCAGGAGGTCAAAATGGTTGTAGAGGGGGTTTCCGCCACCCGTGCCGCCAAAACCCTTTCCGAAAAATATCATGTCAATATGCCCATCTGTCATGAGGCGTATCAAATACTTTTTGAAAATAAGGACTGTAAAAAGGCGGTTTATGATCTCATGACCCGCAGTAAAAAGCATGAATCGGAAGATACCGGCTGGGG
>DOHN01000067.1:9342-21116 GCA_003535195.1 Ruminiclostridium sp. | reverse complement strand
TTCTCGAGGGCGCACTTTAATTCGCTCTACAGGCACTATAAAATGAAGCTTCAGAAAACTCCCGAACGAATTTTTTAGCACTGTCAAACCTTCACATTCTTTCCGACAATTAAGGGCCACTCGCTGTCTCCAACTAGGGTCTTTCCTTCGGTGATGGCGACGCCCTTATCCAGTATGCAGTGGTGAAGGGTCACATTCTGGTCCACTGTAGAGCCCTGCATCACAATACTGTTCTTGATGACAGCGCCCTTCATGATTCTGACGCCTCTGAACAGCACCGAATTTTCCACATGGCCCTCAATGATGCAGCCGTCTGCAATGATGGAATTTCGGACATCTGCTTCCTCATTGTATTTGGCCGGAGCCTCGTCCTTCACCTTTGTAAATATTTTTTTGCGGTCCATCAGAAGCTCCTGCCTCACCCTGGGATTCAAGAGCTCCATATTGGCCCTGTAATAGAGCTGGATATTACTAAGGGGCCGCCAATAGCTGTTGAAAATATAGGCGTGGATTTTGAGCTTGTCGGTATTCCGCACAATAATATCCTGTACAAATTCATACTGGCTTTTTGCGGCGCTTTCCTGCAAGAGCTCAATAAGCAGTTTTTTGCTTAAAATATAGACACCTGTGGAGCCCATTATATTTTTAGGATGCAGGGGCTTTTCCATAAAGTCGGTTATGCGGCCCTCACTGTTTATCTCCACAATGCCGAGGAGCTTTTGATCGTCAGAGGAAAAATCACTCATATTTCTGCAGGCGATGGTAATATCGGCCTCAGTCTGAATGTGCTGCTCCAGCATGGGGGTGTAATCCATGTTATAGACTGCATAGCCCTGGCCTATTACCACGAACTCCTCTTTGCTCCGCTCAAAGTAGCCCAGGTTGTTATACATAGCGTCGGCGCTTCCTTTATACCAGCCGGTGCCGAATTCGGACAAAAAGGGAGGGAAGATGAAAAGTCCGTCTTTTTTTCGGTCCAGATCCCATTCCTTTCCGGAGCCAAGATGGTCCATAAGGGAACGGATATTATATTGCGTCAGTACACCTACATTGGTGATACCCGAATTCACCATATTGGACAGAGTAAAGTCGATGGCCCGGTATTTGCCCCCAAAAGGAACGGCGGCGATGGACCTTTCAATGGACAATTCCTTCAGACGATTATTCATGCCGCCTGTTAAAATGATACCCATCGCAGATTTCATTCCTTATCGCCTCCTTTTATGAGATATCCCCCCGATGGGATATGATTTTCCAGAAAGTCGTGGGGAGTGACAAAATTATCGACCACCACATTTTTACCCAATACCGTGTTGTTGGGAATGACTGTATTGGAGCCGATAACAGTGATTTTTGAATCATAGACTTTTGGATTATAGGCGCTTTCGGCAAATTCGCCGGTTCCGCTTTTGACGTTGCTGCCAATGACGCTGTTTTCCCCGATGATGGTACTGTATAATTCGGAATTTGATCCGATCAAGGTATCGGACATGATAATGGAGTCCTCTATAACGGTGCCTGCGTTGATAATGACGCCGGGAAAAATTACCGACCGGCGGATAGTTCCGTAAATCATACAGCCCTCTGCGATGACGCTTTTTTCCACTTTGCCCGTATCCCCGATGAAATGTGCCGGATAGACGGGATTCGGGGTAAATATTCTCCAGTGGGGGTCGTACATATTGAAATCCGGAATTCGCTCTGTCAGGTTCATGGTGGATTCCCAATAGGACTGGAGGGTGCCAACGTCACGCCAATAGCCCACAAATCGATAGGCAAACATCTTTTTTTCTTCGGCCAGCATGGTGGGAATGATATTCTTGCCAAAGTCATGGTCGGAGGTTGATTTTACATGGTCGCAAATGAGGTATTCCCGCAGGAGGTCCCAGTTAAAAATATAAATGCCCATGGAGGCCAGTGTGCTTTTCGGATTTTTTGGCTTCTCCTCAAATTCATAGATGCTTCCGTCTTCCGTCGTATTCATGATGCCGTAACGGCCGGCTTCCTCTAAGGGGACGTTGATGACCGATATGGTGACGTCTGCATGATTCGATTTATGGAATTCCAGCATCTCCGAGTAATTCATCTTGTAAATATGGTCCCCGGATAGAATAATAACGTATTTGGGAGACATTTCATCCACATATTGAATGTTTTGATAAACAGCGTCGGCCGTTCCGGAATACCACTCGCCGCTCTCGGTTTTCATATAGGGAGCTAAGATGGTAACGCCTCCATTGACCCGGTCCAGATCCCATGGCTTGCCGATTCCGATATGAGAGTTCAGTTTGAGAGGCTGATACTGGGTCAGCACGCCGACAGTATCTATTCCTGAATTAATGCAGTTGCTGAGCGTAAAATCAATAATGCGGTATTTACCGCCGTAAAGAACGGCAGGCTTGGCAAGGTATTTTGTAAGTACGCCGAGGCGGCTGCCCTGACCCCCAGCAAGGAGCATGGCAACAATTTCTTTTCGGGCCATATTCAATTCCTCCCCAAAATTGTTCTATTATTATATACCCTTTTCATCATTATAAATCCAAAAAAGTGTAAAAAATAATATTGAATTATTCAGAGGAAATAGTTATAATGAAAAAAGGTCAAGGAAAGTCAAAGTGAGGAGGTATGCATATTGAAATACCGTGATTATTATGAGGTGCTGGGTGTCAAAAAGGATGCCACTCAGGACCAGATTAAGAAGGCCTACCGAAAACTTGCCAAGGCATACCATCCTGATGCAAATCCGGGAAATAAAAGTGCTGAGGAAAAGTTTAAAGAAATAAATGAAGCTTACGAAGTGTTGGGAAATGAGGATAAACGCCGGAAATATGATCAGTTTGGGAACCAGTTTAATTTTGCCAACGGGTATGATTTCGATCCCTCCCAGTTCGGATTCAAGGGCGGCAACACAAGCTATGAATTCCGCAGCTCAGGAGCACATGGCTTCAGCGATTTTTTTGATATGTTTTTCGGAGACGGCGGCCTGAACCTGGATGATCTTTTTTCAGGCGGGGCCCATAAAGGATTTACATCAAGAAATGCCCCCCATGTAAGGCAAAGCCTTCGGGGGGAAGACAAAGCCGTTGAAATTAAAATTTCTGTGCTTGACGGTCTTATGGGATCGGAAAAGCATATTACGCTGGAAACGCCCAATGGCCGTAAAACTCTTGCCATATCCATTCCGAAAGGAATACAGCCGGGCGGCAAAATCCGCCTGAAAGGGCAGGGCGGCAAGGGGTATAACGGGGGTGAAGACGGAGATCTGCTTTTGGTTGTAAGCTTTAAAGAGGACGAGTTTGCATTGAAGGGGTACGACATCACCCAAAAGATAGAGGTTATGCCCTGGACGGCGGCGCTTGGGGGGGAGGTACTGGTAAAAACGCCTGAGGGAAAGATACTGGTCAATATTCCTGCCGGCATCCGTGACGGAGGAAATATCCGAATTCGGGGCAAAGGGTATTATAATGCCATCGGAGGACGGGGCGACCTTTTCCTCCATGTAAACATCAATAATCCTGAGCATTTGAGTGATAGACAGCGGGCTCTTTATCAGGAATTAAAGAGTCTGGAAATGCTAAACAAAAGGTAGCTCAAAATAGCGGAAAGAAAATAAAAGTTTAGTTTAGAGGGGTGAAATATAATGAATCTTGAGAGATATACAGAAAAAGCCCAGCAAGCAATTGTGCTGGCACAGGAGTGGGCCATCAGGCTGGATCAGCAGCAGGTGGACGGCGAGCATCTTGCTCTGGCCCTGGTTGAGCAGGAGGAGGGTTTGATTCCCCGTCTTCTGGAAGCGGCAAACGTTAATCCGCACGAGGTGTCAAGGGAGCTGAAGCAGGAACTGGAGCGCAGTCCAAAGGTCTATGGAAGCAGCGTGTCCAATGTTTACGCCACCCGGCGTTTTAACCAGCTCCTTTTGGACAGTGAGGACAAAGCCAAAAAAATGAAGGATGAATATGTCAGTGTGGAGCATATGTTCATGGCTTTGCTTTCTGAGCGGAACGGCTTTACGGCAAATTTGCTGAAGCGCTATGGCATTACCGACGATACATTTTTGGAAGCCCTGGCAAAGATCAGGGGCAATCAGCGTGTTACAAACCAGAATCCGGAAGAAAATTACCAGGCCCTCCAAAAATATGGACGCGATCTGGTGGAACTGGCCAGAAAGGGAAAGCTGGACCCGGTCATAGGAAGAGATGCCGAGATCAGGCGGGTGATCAGAATACTGTCGCGGAGGACAAAGAACAACCCTGTTCTAATTGGCGAGCCCGGAGTAGGTAAAACGGCGGTGGTTGAGGGCCTTGCCCAGCGAATCTTAAAGGGCGATGTTCCCGACGGACTGAAAAACAAAACCATTTTTGCGCTGGATTTGGGGTCCCTGATTGCAGGGGCCAAGTTTCGGGGAGAATTCGAGGAAAGGCTCAAAGCCGTTGTCAAAGAGATTGAGGCTTCCGAAGGGCAGATCATACTCTTTATCGATGAAATCCACAATATCGTCGGAGCGGGGAAGGCTGAGGGCGCTATGGATGCCGGCAATATTTTAAAGCCTATGCTGGCCCGGGGCGAGCTTCATTGTGTCGGCGCCACAACACTGGACGAATACAGGCAGTACATTGAAAAAGATGCGGCATTGGAAAGACGTTTTCAGACGGTGATGGTGGACCAGCCAACTGTCGAGGACACGATTTCTATTCTCCGCGGATTAAAAGAGCGCTTTGAAATTCATCACGGAGTTCGAATCACGGACGGCGCCATTATCGCAAGCAGCGTTTTGTCCAACCGGTATATATCCGACCGGTTTTTGCCTGATAAGGCGATTGACCTGATGGATGAGGCGGCGGCTATGATTCGGACCGAAATAGACAGTATGCCGGCCGAACTCGATGAAATCATGCGCAGAATTATGCAGCTTGAAATTGAGCAGCAGGCCCTGAAGAAGGAAAGCGACAGGGCGTCTAAAGAACGTCTTTCGGCCATTGAGGCGGAACTGGCCGGGCTCCGGGATAAATCCAATGAAATGAAAGCCCAGTGGGAGCTGGAAAAGAAGAATATATCCAGACAGAAAGAAATTAAGGAAGAGATTGAGAATGTCAGGCTCCAAATTGAAGAGGCCGAGCGGACCTATGATTTAGAAACGCTGGCAAAGCTGAAGCATGGCAGGCTTCCTGCTCTTGAATCGGAGCTGGCTCTCGAAAAACAACGGCAATCAGGCGCTGCGCGTATGCTGAAGGAAGAAGTAACTGAAAATGAGATCACCGAGATCATATCCAAGTGGACGGGCATACCGGTGACCAAGCTGCAAGAGGAGGAAAAGGAAAAGCTGCTGAACCTTGAGGCGGTTCTGCACAAGCGTGTGATCGGACAGGATGAGGCTGTTTCAGCCGTATCCGACGCGGTTCTCAGGGCGAGGGCGGGGCTGAAGGATACCAGGCGGCCCATCGGATCCTTTATCTTTTTAGGGCCTACCGGCGTAGGCAAGACAGAACTGGCCAAAGCATTATCTGAAGCGCTTTTTGACACTGAGGAAAACATGATTCGCATCGATATGAGTGAATACATGGAAAAGCATGCGGTGGCAAGGCTCATTGGCGCACCTCCCGGCTATGTGGGCTATGAGGAGGGCGGACAGCTTACCGAAGCGGTCAGAAGAAAACCCTATAGCGTGATTTTGTTTGACGAGATTGAAAAGGCCCATCCCGACGTGTTCAACCTGCTTCTTCAGATTTTGGATGACGGAAGGCTGACCGATAGTCAGGGACGTGTGGTCAACTTTAAAAATACCGTGATTATTATGACTTCGAATATCGGAAGTCAATATCTCCTGAATAATATTGGGGAGAATGGCGAATTGGATCAGAAGGTCAGGGAACTGGTTATGGGTGAGCTTCACCGCGGATTTAAGCCGGAGTTTTTGAACCGTGTTGATGATATTGTACTATTTAAGCCCCTGACCCGCGATGAAGTCAGGAAGATCATCAAACTGGTGCTAAAGACGTTATCGGAAAGACTTAACGAAAAAGGCATTGCCCTTGAATTGACCGACAAGGCATTGGACTATATTGTTTCCGAAGGGTGGAACCCGGAATACGGCGCAAGACCGGTGAAGCGTTTTGTACAAAAATATGTCGAAACAGAATTAGGAAAACTCATTATAAAGGGAGATATCGGGGAAGGGGATAAAGCCCTGGTCGATTCGGATAGGGAAAAGCTCCTTATCCGGAAAATATAAAAAGGAGAGCTTTTGCTCTCCTTGAAATTTTAATTAAAATCTTGCGCCTCTGCTGCCGCCGTTATTTCTCTGCTGCTTTCTGGCTCTTCTGCATTCGGGACATCTTTGTGGTTCATTCTCAAAACCCTTTTCCTTGTAGAAAGCCTGCTCGCCTTCAGTGAAGATGAAATCAGCACCGCAATCTTTGCACTTCAATGTCTTGTCTTCCATGTTATTGAATCCTCCTTAAAAATTATGGATTATACTTTTTTGAACTAGACCCTTAATCCATACATCAAGGAGAGGGCAGTACAAAACAAAACAGTATGAATCCAACTGGAAATTGAAACTTCATCTGTAGTATAGCATGACTGTTAAAAAAAACAAGTAGTTTAAAAAATTTTTCTCAAATTTTAAGGCATAATTCGCTGATAATTTGTGTGAAATAACCGAATTATGGCGCCCAAAATATAACAGTCATTCAATTGTGATGACCCTGCTAAAATCTGCAAAAGACTTTTGCCCACAAATTCAGCGGCTGAATTTCCACAAAAGATCCATGGAAATAGGAAAAAAGATCCATAGAGAAAAGAGCCTATAAAGAGGATAATATAGTTGCTTTCTTATAGGTGCGCATCTTTTTGATAAATTAGCGATTGTAAGCGAGGTGTATCATGCAAAAGTTAATTTATGTCTGTGACGACGAAGAAAACATACGGGAACTCATACGCTCCTATCTTTTGCGGGAAAGCTACAGGGTTGAAACCTTTGAAAATGGAGAGGAGTTATTAAAAGCTTTTAGCATAAAAGAACCTGATATGATGGTGCTTGATATTATGCTGTCCGGAATCAGCGGGCTGGATATATGCCGGGAGCTGAGAAAAACCAGTGAGGTGCCTATTATTCTTGTATCGGCAAGGGATGATACCTTTGACAAGGTTCTGGGCTTGGAGCTGGGCTGTGACGACTATATTGCGAAGCCCTTCAGCCCGCGCGAGCTGGTAGCCAGGATCAAGACCATTTTCCGCAGAGTCAGAGAGCCGGATCCCTCGGAGGAAGCCACAGAACCTAAAACCAGGGATATACATATTAAGGATATTACCATTAAATGCAGCGAACGTGTTGTTTATGAGGGAGGGACTCCTTTGGATTTCACCATGAAGGAGTACGATCTTTTTGTATTCTTAGCGTCCAATAAAAATATGGTCTTTAACCGGGACCAGCTGTTGACGGCAGTCTGGGGCCAGGATTTTTTTGGGGACAGCCGTTCCGTCGATGACCTTGTCAAGCGGATCAGAAAAAAGCTTGCCGGAGTAGATTCAGAGCTTAGAATTACGACGGTTTGGGGTTATGGATATAAGATCAGCATCTAAAAGGATGGAGGGAGCTTGTCCTTGAAAGGCAGTATTACCAAAAAGCTTGTCATGACTTATTCTGCCGTTTTAGGCGTATTCCTTGCCATTACGGTGTTCCTGTTCAATATTACGGCCAGAAGATATATGGAGAATAATATTGTCAAGAATCTCCATGCCGAGTCGGCGATCATAGAGGAGCTTTATCTCGAACGGGTGTCTGCACCGGCGGACACAGACGGGGAGAACAATATAAAAGAAACAAGAAAAGCCATCAGAAGATGGTTTTCGGATATTAAAAAGCTGGCCGGTATCGGTTTCTCCTCGGATATTGCATTGGTGCTGAAAACCCGTGATTCCAAATTCGGCATTTTTACCTCTGGCGATACTCAGAATGATTTTCGTTCCATCAGCGCAGAAGAGCTTAGCAGCCAGCTTCGCGACGAACCCTATTTCTTCGAAATAGAAGGAGGAGAGACCTCTTTCTTTTCTGTGTCCCGGCCGCTGCCTCAAGGCCATGGCGAAAACCAGAACCTTCGGGCATGGATCGTGGCCTACTCGCCTGTTTACGAGCTGGATCATTTAGTTCGGGATATGAATCTGAAAGCCGCTTATTCGATCGGTATCGCATTGGCCGCCGCGGCTTTTCTTTCGTGGTATCTTTCGGTGAATATTACAAAACCTGTCAAAGCTTTGAAAAATTATGCCGAGAGACTGGCTGCCCGGGATTTTAAAGCCCGGGTGGACATTGATACAGGGGATGAAATTGAGGCGCTGGGACAGGCCATGAATAAAATTGCGGGGGATTTGAATGAATACGGTCTTTCTCAGCGCCGTTTCCTGCAGAATGTCACCCATGAGCTGAAAACCCCTGTCATGTCCATCAGGGGCTATGCGGAGGGACTCCGTGACGGTGTTGTCGATAATCAGGAAAAAGCCCTGGACATTATGATAGGGGAATGCGGAAGACTTCAGCGTCTTGTTAATGAAGTGCTCTATCTTTCAAAACTTGAAACCGTTGAAGAATTTTATTCCTTCAGAAGTGAAACTTTAAATGAAGTGATCCATGAAGTTCGGGAAAAAATGCAGACTATCATTGATCAATCGGCATTAACCTTGCAACTCCGGCTGGACCGGAACTGCAGCGTGGATATGGACAGGGATAAACTGATCCAGGCCCTTTTGAATCTGCTGTCCAATGCGGTGCGTTATGCCGAGAGTACCATCACCGTACAAACCCGGGTATTGGGCCGGGAAGTTCAGATCATGATATGGAACGACGGGACGGGCATGAGTGACCAGGATTTAAAACAGGTGTTTGAACGCTTCTATAAGGGTAAAAAGGGCAGCACCGGCTTGGGTATGACCATTACCCGGGCCATTGTTGAAAAGCATAAAGGCAGTATAACGGCCGGCAACCATCCAGAAGGAGGGGCGGTCTTCGAGCTTTCTTTTCCCTTAAGCCAATGAAAAACCTTAAGACTGGTGTCGTGCCGGTGTCTTTTCCAAAGCTCTCTTCCGTGGTACAATAGAATATAAATATGATATGGGGATATATTATGGGTGATTATCTATGATGGATACAAACAGGCAGGAAATTGCCATGAAAGCGGAACTTGTGAACCTTGCCGTTAAGGCCAGGGAAAACGCCTATGCCCCTTATTCCGGGTTTCATGTAGGCGCCGCGCTTTTAGCCGATAACGGGAAGGTCTATACCGGCTGCAATATTGAGAACGCTTCTTACGGAGCGGCCATATGCGCTGAAAGGACGGCCGTTGCAAAGGCTGTTTCCGACGGTGCAAAGAAGATCATGGCTATTGCCATAGCGAGCGACAGTCTCAGTGAAACCATGCCGTGCGGTATTTGCAGGCAGGTTTTAAGCGAGTTCTGTACGCCGGATATGCCCCTTTACTTAAGTGATCGAAACGGCCGGTTTTCAGATTACACCTTTGATGAAATTCTGCCACATGCATTTACAAAAAGCGATCTGGCCCGGATCCAGTCTAAATAAACTGAAGGAGTACCAATAAAAGTATGGCATTTAAATCAGGTTTTATCACCATTGTCGGAAGGCCCAATGCAGGGAAATCAACACTTTTGAATCTTTTAACGGGTGAAAAGGTAGCCATCATCTCAAAAAAGCCCCAAACCACCCGTCACAATATTCGTACGGTTGTCACAACAGAAAACTATCAAATGGTTTTTGTGGATACTCCCGGCATTCATAAGCCTAAAAATAAACTGGGTGAGTATATGATGGAGGAAGCGTTCAGCACCTTCGATGATGTGGATGTCATACTATATCTCGTTGACGCTACTGATAAAAGCATTGGCCCCGGAGATTCCATGATCATAGAGGCCCTTAAAAAGTCCGGAACTCCAGCGGTACTTTTAATGAATAAAATAGATCTTGTGGAAAAACAGTCGCTGCTTCCTTTAATGGCCCAGTATAATGAAGCCTTTGACTTTGAGGAGATTATACCCGTCAGCGCCTTAAAAGGGGAGACTGCAGCCGTTGTCACCCAAGCCATTGAAAAGCTTTTGCCCGAGGGAGAAAAATATTATCCCGATGATATGCTCACCGACCAGCAGGAAAAGGTTTTGGCTCAGGAGCTGATCCGTGAAAAGCTGCTGTACCTCTTGAATGATGAAGTGCCCCATGGCATAGGGGTTGAAGTCATCCGCTTCAAGGAGGACGCCCAGAAAAATATGATTGAGATTGATGCCAACATCTATTGTGAAAAGGAATCCCATAAGGGAATTGTCATCGGCCGGGATGGCGCCATGCTTAAAAAAGTGGGCACTCTGGCCAGACAGGACATGGAGAGGCTTTTTGACAGCAAGGTGTTTCTAAAGCTCTGGGTAAAGGTCAAGGAGGACTGGCGCAACAGCCAGTTTATGCTTGATGAGCTCGGATATAAAGCGAAGGAATAGCAGGGTTTTTGCATGGCTTTGATAAAAACAAAGGGACTTGTGGTCAGAGAGATTCCCTTTAATGACAGTGATAAAATGCTTACATTACTGACAGCGGACTATGGAAAAATATCCGTCTCTGCCAAGAACTCAAGAAAAAGCGGGAGCCGCGGGGCCTATGGCACCCAGGTGCTGACCTTCGGTGAGTATGTGCTTTTTAGAGGCAGGAACAGCTTTTCCATAAATAACTGTGATACGCTGGCCAATTATTATGATCTGGCCTCCGATCTGACCCGGTTTACCCATGCGGCCCATATGCTGGATATGGCTCAGGATGTCGCGCAGGATCCGGATTCATGCGCGCAGGTATTAACCCTTCTGCTATATGGACTGCAGGCCTTGAGAAAGGGCCGCAATCCGCTTCTGGTATCTTCCGCCTTTGCTTTGAAGCTGATGCAGATAACCGGTTATCCGCCGCATATCACGAGCTGTGTATGCTGCGATACCCGTGATATGGAGCAAATTCGGTTCAGCTTTAAGAAATGCGGCTTTTTGTGTGAAGAATGCGCAAAGCAGGATGAAGGCAGCGTATTGGTCGATATCGGCGAAGCAAAGGCCATATTGCATGTTTTGTGTGCAGAAAACAGTGGCATATTTAATTTTGAACTTTCGGAGAAAGTACTGGAAGCTTTTTCGAATCTGACTTTTCGCTATATAGAAGAAACAATGGACAGGAATTATAGAAAGCTTGATTTTTTAAAGGAAATACAGCGGGATATTCATTCTTAAAAATAAAAATATGAGAATTTTTAGTGAGGTTTTTTTAAAGATGGAGCATCTATTCAGTTCGGGTGAGGCCCTGTATAAAAAAAATGAGAAAGAATTGCGCGAGGGCCTTTTAATAGGAGCAACCCTTGAATATGGCGGAGTTGAACCGGATACACAGTTTACATGTATGGGAAGCTTGAACGGCAAACCGGTTAAAGTGGGATTTTCCCTTTCACCCGAGGATTATGAAGGGATAAAAAATCGTTTTACATTTAAAATTCTGATGCAGTCCGATATTTTATTAGCGAATTGGAAGAGCTATCGGATCATATACCTGTAATAAAAAAATGGAGAGGTCTTTGAAGGTGGATGTTCAGAAGCTCAAACAGCTTCTCTCACGGGAAGAGGATGAAAAGCTGGATTTTAAAGCGAAATTAAATCTCGCCACTGAAAGCGAAAAAAAAGAGCTGGTCAAGGATGTGACGGCCATGGCCAACACCCGGGGCGGCAGGGGTCATATTATCTTTGGCGTG
>DOHN01000067.1:1320-9239 GCA_003535195.1 Ruminiclostridium sp. | reverse complement strand
TCATATTATCTTTGGCGTGGAGGATAAAACCAAGCGCATTTTGGGTATTGAACCTAAAATATTTCAGGAGGAACAGATTCAGCAGATCATTTATAACCGGACGGATCCTCCCGTGCCGGTCAACCTTGATCTGGTGAAGCTTGGCAGCAAAACTGTCGCCGTCCTTACGGTATTCAGAAGCCGGCATGCACCTCATCAAATCTTGCAGTCGGGTTCATTCTATATCAGAAGAGGTTCCACCACCGATTATGCCAGACGCTCAGAACTTGCCTCTATGATGCAGCAGAACGGTCTTATGACCTTCGAAACGGTGATTGTTGAAGATGCGTCGCCGGAAGACCTGGACTTTGACTGCATTAACAAATTTTTTAAAAGTATCAATGTTTCAACAGAACAGCCTCAGAATATTTTGCTGAAGGCCTTTGGCTTTATCAGTGAAAAAGGGATGGGGGATTACTCGCCTACCATCGGAGGCCTTTTGCTGTTCGGGAAAAATCCTGTCATCTATTTACCCAATTGCTATATAACAATTGACTTTGGGGAATTTAGCGACATGGTTTCCGGGAATATTCCCACCATGCTGGAAAAGACAACCTCCATGGTAAAAGGGCTTATCAATCAGCCCGAGTATCCGATAGAAGCTTTTGAAGAGGCCCTGGCCAATGCTCTTATCCACAGGGATTATTTAGATCTCTCAAGAGGAGTCCATATTAACATCACCCGAAAAACCATTGAAATAGTCAATCCGGGAGCCATCGCGGGAGGAAGCAAGGTGTATCTCCATTTAAGAGACTTTCTTCCGGAACGGCGCAATGCGTGGCTTTATCAGCGGCTTATCACCATTGATGAAAAAAGGCGCTTCTTAAAAACAGGTATAGGCATGAACAGAATTAGAAAAGCCTTTGATAAAATCGGCCCGGTTAAGTTTATCAATCTAGGTAAACAGAACTGTTTCAAGGTCGTTCTCCCAAGATAGCCGACTTTAAGCTTTACCCTTCTCTGATTTCTCTCTGTCCTTTCCATTTGCTGCTTTTTCTTTTTTTACCGTTATCTTATTGAGAATTGCTTTTGCCGCCATACTATAGGAATTGGCTTCAAGAGAAAGCTTAAGTGCAAGATTGCAGAATTTTTCCTCGGTCTCTTGATTATCGGGTTCCCCCTCGGACATTTCTGAAAGCTTCTTCACTCTTTCGGCAGTGATACGCAGCGCCTCAACCTGCATTTGCGCAAATTGCTCGTATATGGTCTCAACATCTTTTTCTGATGTCAGCTTTGCAATGAGCTTTGTAATATCCGATAGGGAAAGCACCTGTTTCAGATTTAAAACTGCGATCAGATATGCCAGGTGATCACGGGTATACTTTTTTTGGACAGGCCGCGGAATAACCTGATTTTTTACATAATTGTTGATCATCGAAGGCGTGACCGGTTTTTCTCCGTCCTGCTGCGAAAAAATACCCATTTGCCTTTCAAGCCAGGTTATGACCTGATCCATGTAAAGATCAATATCCGGAAATGTATTCCATGACGGCGTTCTATATTGCTCCAGTTCATCGGCCCAATTTATCAGGAAATCCTGCAATGACGGCATTTTTTTAGCTCCTTCTTTTTAAAATCATTAAGTATATCAAAAGTATAATGTAAAGTAGAAAACTATTCAATATTACTATAAATATTATTGACATCATATAAACAATAATATAACATGGTATTTGAAACTAGATCATGTAATTTAGGAAGTGTATATCATGTTTAATATGACAAAGAATATTGCGGTATGGGGAGATTCGGTTTTAAAAGGGATTATTTATGATGCCGGCCGCCATAAGTACAAGTATTTGGAGCGGGATGGCGCCGTGGAGAAGATGGCCCAACTGGGAATGGATGTAAAAAACAATGCAAAATTCGGCATGACTGCGCCAAAAGCCAGAAAACTGATGCTAAATGCCCTGGAAAAGGGTGTTGATGCCGACATGGCTATTTTGGAATTCGGCGGGAATGACTGCGATTTTAAATGGGCCGACGTGGCAGAACAGCCCGATAGAGAGCACCAGCCCAATACTACGCTGGAAGTTTTTAAAAACTGTATTGCAGATATGGTGCAGGCCTTGAGAAACCACGGCATAACGCCGATATTGATGAATCTTCCGCCAATTCATTCCGAAAAATATTTTAACTGGATATCAAAGGGCCTCAACGGAGAGGCAATTTTAAAGTGGCTTGGTGATAAGGAATTGATTTATCGTCACCATGAAAGCTACAGCCTGGCTATTATGAATTTGTCCATCGCTCTTTCCTGCGACCTGATCGATGTCCGCCAGCCCTTCCTGATGCATCGCGATTATTATAATTACCTGTGTGAGGATGGCATTCATCCCAATGAACAGGGGCATGAAATTATCAATCAGACGCTTTTTGATTTTGCGCGTTCAAAGCTTATTAAATAGACATCTTCTGGATCAGCCGCTTCACAACGAGCAGCGCTTCTGCCTTGTTGACAGGCCTCTGGGGGGTAAATCCGGGAATTTGATATAAGCCGTCTAACAGACCTGAGGAGAACATTTGCGCAAATTTGCTTTTGTCTCTGGCCGTATCAAATTGTGGTATGACATTGCGGGCATTTTCCAGCTCTTCTGAATTGGCATCTTTGGCTACATTGCTCTTATCTGTTTCAAGGAGCGTAAAAATACTGATTGCAGCCACATCATAGGGCAGGGTGCCATTGGTTTCATAGCACAGATGGGGTTCGATTTTCTCCGGTTCAATACCAAATATTTCATGCAGGATTTGGCGCCATTGCTCTAGGGCGAGGTTTTCATCGTATATTTCGTTTTCAGAGCCGCAGTATATGATACTTTCTGCCGTTCTTAACAGGTCCAGCTTTTTTCTTGCAGTGCTGTTATTCAATTTTTTTAAATTTGACAAATAAATATCATATTCGGTGGTGATGTCTTCAAGAGAAAAGATTTCAAAGGATTCTACAGAGGTGTTTGGAGCGGAGGAAAGCAGGGCCGTATGGCTGGCCTTCAGATAATCTTCGTGGGCGGTTTGGGGAAGGCCTAAATTGGTTAATACTCGGTAAAGCATGGAAACGGCTTCACCTGAATTTAAAGGAGACTGGGGACGGAATAATCTTTCCGAGTCCACGGTAATATCTGCAAAACCAAGGCAATAAGCCTGGCGTATGAGGATTTGATAGGGGTCGCTGATATCGTCGAGATCCGGTATGATCTCTGACTTTTTGACATTATCATAATTACTCTCAAGTGTCAGATCAGGATATCTCAGGGTCAGGAGCTTCATCAGGCCGGAAACGGCATATTGCCTTTCTATTACACCATTTTCTTCAAAATCCGAAATATACATATTCACCGATAAATGGTCTTTGTTTTCAAAAGAAAAAATAATCCGGATAGCCTTCTCCCAGTCCGATACCGGTATAGGCTCGCCGGTGTTTTCAATTTTCAGCAGTGTCTTTTGAAGAAAATCTGCATTTTCCTCACCTGCAAAGAGTTTGTTTTCCAGGTCCAAATAGGGGCTTAAAATGAGACATAACCCTTTTATTTCATGGTCCAGTTTTTCCTGGTCCGATAATTGATTCTGAATCGTTTCGGTACCTGAAGCTAAAATAGTAAATGTATTTGAATTATTGCCCGAATCCATGGAATATTCCTCAACTTCATTGGGCTTAAAGCCGCAGGCTGTAAAAAGAGAAATTGTCCAGGCAAGGGTACACGATAAAATGGTAAGTTTTTGTTTCATCGCCATATGTAATCCTCCCTGTTTACCATTGCATTAAATCGGCGGAGCCGGAAGCCTGTTAAGGCAATTATTTTAAATGCGCCATTTGTTTTTTAGTGATACCAGAGTATCTTTACGAATAAAATCTAGACTATTTCCAGGAAGCTTTCTTTATTTATACCTGGACCATGGATTAAAGGCTGCCGATAAAGTTCAGAGTTTTTTGGGCAAAGGGATAATTTTACCGCTTTTATTCATTATACAACATGGCAGACCTTTTTTGTGAATAAAAATTATTGAAATAGGCAAAAAGGCAAATAATATTTTAAGGTTTTCCTAATATAAAGGCGCATTTCTGAATGGTCGAAAGGAGTTAACGATCCTTATGAAGCATTATTTGGAAGAGATCGGTGCCGTTTTGGCATCAGAAAATACTTCCCGGGAGGGGCTTAGTCTGACTCAGGCTTCAGAAAAACTGAGCCGGTTTGGCCGCAACAGGCTTGCCGAAGGCAAGAAAATGACCCTGATAGCCCGGCTGCTTGCTCAAATGGCTGATCCCATGGTCATTGTTCTCATTGCGGCGGCAATTGTTTCAGGAGCTGTCGGAGAAATTGCCGATACCGCGATCATCTTGCTGGTAGTGCTGTTGAATTCAGTCTTAGGCGTCATTCAGGAGGGAAAAGCCGAAAGGGCCATTGAAGCATTGCAGCAAATGTCGTCTCCTTTTTCGAAAGTCAGGAGAAACGGCCAGGTTGTTCAAATTAAGTCAGAAGAAATCGTCCCTGGTGATATTGTGCTCCTAGAAGCAGGGGATGCCGTACCTGCCGATATGCGCCTTATTGAAGCCTCCAGCTTGAAAATTGAAGAGGCCTCCCTTACAGGTGAGTCGGTCCCTGTCGAAAAGGGCATTCAGGCAATCGCTTCGGCTGAAAAAGAGGATATTCCTCTGGGTGACCGGTATAATATGGCCTATATGGGAACCAATGCAGTCTATGGCCGGGGTGAAGGCGTAGTGGTGGGAACGGGCATGTCCACTGAAATGGGGAAAATTGCCGGGATCATATCCCATACCCAAGAGGAGAAAACACCCCTTCAGAAAAAACTTGCTTCCCTTAGCAAGGTGCTGAGTGCCGCTGTTTTGGGAATCAGTCTGTTCATTTTTGTTTTTGGCTTATTAAGAAGCGGCGATTTTTCCGGAGAACATATTCTGGAACTGTTTATGATTGCCGTAAGCCTGGCTGTCGCGGCCATCCCTGAAGGACTTGTGGCTGTCGTTACGGTCGTTTTGTCCATAGGCGTTACAAAAATGTCCAGGCGCAATGCCATCATCAGAAGGCTGACTGCAGTGGAAACATTGGGATGCACACAGATTATCTGCTCTGATAAAACCGGTACCCTGACCCAGAATAAAATGACCGTGGTGGATGCATTCGGCCCTGGGGAAGAGCTGGCTGCGGCCATGGCCCTGTGCAACGACGCCTCCCTGTCCAAAAGTGACGGGGCTGTTGTGGGGGAACCCACTGAAAGTGCTTTGGTGCGGTTTGGAAATGACAATCATAAAAATAAAAATGAGCTGGAAGGAAAAATGCCCCGGGTAGGGGAGGCTCCTTTTGATTCGATTAGAAAAATGATGTCGACCCTGCACAAATCCGGGGAAAAATTTATTCAATATACAAAGGGCGCCCCGGACGAAATTTTGAACAAATGCACCCGGATACTGACCGATCAAGGAGAGATTCCTTTGACTGATGAGCTTCGCGAGGAGGTTTTGAAGCAGAATAAAAATATGGCGGGAAAAGCCCTCCGGGTTTTAGGGGCCGCTCTCAGGCACTGGGACAGTTTCCCCCAGAATACTTCTGCTGAGAATCTTGAAAAAGAACTCACATTCATAGGACTTACCGGTATGATCGACCCCGTTCGTCCCGAGGCCAAAGCAGCCATTGAAGAATGCAGGAGAGCAGGGATCCGTCCCATAATGATCACCGGCGACCATCGGGATACGGCGGTTGCCATCGCAAAGGAATTGGGGGTTATAACCGATGAAAGCCAGGCTGTTACAGGCTCGGACATCTCAAAAATGTCCGATGACGAATTTGAAGAAAAAATTCAGCAATATTCGGTTTATGCCCGTGTGCAGCCCGAGCATAAGGTGAGAATCGTCAATGCCTGGAAAAAGAAGGGAAAAATAACGGCCATGACCGGTGACGGCGTAAACGACGCACCTGCCCTGAAATCAGCCGATATTGGCGTAGGCATGGGTATAACGGGAACGGATGTCAGTAAAAATGTTTCAGATATGGTTCTTGCCGATGATAATTTCGCTTCCATTGTCTATGCAGTGGAAGAAGGGCGCAGGATCTATGAAAATATCCGCAAATCCATACAGTTTTTGCTTTCATCCAATTTAAGCGAGGTGGTGGCTCTGTTTTCCGCCACGGTGGTCAATATCCAGCTTTTTTCGCCCATTCATATCCTTTGGATTAATGTGATCACAGATACATTTCCAGCCATCGCGCTGGGGCTGGAAACAGCCGAACGGGATATTATGGAGAAGCCGCCCCGGGATGCCGATGAAGGCATTTTTGCCGGCGGCATGGGTGCAAAAGTGATCTACCAGGGTGTAATGATTGCCGTATTGACTTTGATATCTTATTTCATCGGCAATGCCCGGAATCACATAACGGGTATGACCATGGCGTTTCTTACCTTATCGCTGTGCGAGATATTCCACTCCTTAAATTTGAGATCCAGTACCCGATCCATTTTTACGCTGCATACCCATAATAAATACTTGCTTTTTGCCATGCTGGCTTCCTTTGTTTTGTCCCTGGGGGTCATCTATACGCCCCGGCTCAATGAAATTTTTGAGCTTGTGCCGCTGCCCGGAAACTATTTTCTGATGGCAGCAGGACTTTCCCTATCCATCATACCGATTGTTGAACTGGAAAAGATGATGGGCAGGATGTTTGGGTATACTCATAATAATAAAGGAGGAAAAGGCGGTGATGTGAATGAAAGAATCTGAAAGCAAGCGGAAGGATTATATTATTCTTATCTCGTATGCCGTATTGCTTTACCTTGCAGTGTCCAATATCGGGCAGGTTTTGATTTTTTCAGGATATGTACTGGCAATCCTGATGCCGTTTATTGTGGGCATCTGCTTTGCTTATGTGCTTAATATTTTAATGAGTTTTTTAGAGAGAAAGGTCTTTTATAGGGTTGAAAGATCTAAAAAGCCTTTCGTCAGAAAACTGAAAAGACCTTTGTCCCTGCTTGCCACCTTCATCATTTTTCTGGCCTTTTTTACGGGTATCATCCTTTTTATCGTTCCCCAGCTTACCCAAAGCATATCAACACTCACGGCCAATGTTTCGGGATATTTGAAGACCCTTGAAAAATTCCTCAATAACCTTGCCGATCGATTTCATCTTTCGGGGGGGTTATGGAGCAATATCACCTTCAACTGGAATGAAATTATAACCAAAGGGAGTCAATTTATTTCCACGGCGCTGCCTCAGATTCTTACCTTTACCCTGGGGCTTACCAACGGCATCATCAACTTCATAACGGGCTTGATTATAGCGGTTTATCTGCTGGCTTCCAAGGAAAAAATGATACTGATTTTGAAGAAGCTGATCTTTGCATTTATACCCGAGAAGACATCCGCTAAGCTGATTCATACGGCCGCTCAAGCCAATAAGATTTTTCAGAATTTTATCTCGGGTCAGTTTACCGAAGCAATAATACTGGGCCTCTTAGTGTTCATTGGAATGCTTCTGTTCAGATTTCCCTATGCCGTTCTTTGTGCCGTCATGATAACCATTACAAGCCTCATCCCGGTGCTGGGCGCTTGGATAGGCGCCATTCCTTCCGCCTTTATCATCCTGATGGCGGACCCGCCCAGAACGGTTTGGTTCATCTTATTCATTGTTGTACTTCAGCAAATTGAAGGAAATTTGATTTACCCGAAAGTAGTGGGCAATTCCATTGGTCTTGACGGAGTGTGGGTGCTTTTTGCCATTATTGTGGGCGGAAGCCTTTTCGGAATTGCCGGTATGCTTTTAGGGGTGCCGCTTCTTGCTGTGATTTACGCCATTGTCAGGCGAATCACCAACCGCAGGCTCAAAGAAAAGAATATCACGCTGGGGTCATAAAGCTAAATCATAATGACTTCGAAA
>DOHN01000067.1:0-1097 GCA_003535195.1 Ruminiclostridium sp. | reverse complement strand
AAACATCACTCATGGCGCTAAAACCATGGCGCTAAAACCATGGCGCTAAAACCATGGCGCTAAAACCATGGCGCTAAAACACGAATTGAAGACCCCGAAAAAAAGGCGCGCATTTGCGCGCCTTGTCAATTCGGCCTGTTTTTCCGCCGTCCTTAATTGATTACCCGTCTGGCTCCAATATAATGGCTGGTATAGTAGGACGAAGTAAGATTGGATACCATGACTTTCTCTGCACCTGAGCTGGCGTGGATAAATTGGCTGCCGCCAAGATAAATGCCCACATGGGATGCTCCCGACTTATAGGTTTCAAAAAATACCAGGTCCCCTGCCTTAAGGCTGCTCTTTGAAACGCTTATTCCGGCGTTATACTGGTCGGACGCTGTCCTGGAAAGAGAAATTCCGTGCCTGCTGAAAACGTATTGAACAAAGCCCGAGCAATCAAAGCCTTTCGGCGATGTGCCGCCCCAAACATACGGTACGCCAAGGCAGCTTTTGGCTGTAGCTATGATTTTTGATGCCAGGGTGGAGCCGCGTGAAACCGATTTTGGCGCTGAACTTGTGGATGATTTAGGAGCTGCTGATGCTGAAGCTTTAGGGGACCTCGACGCCTTAGGGGCCGGCTTGGGAACCGCTGAAGCATCAAGGGTTGTCTCCGGCGTGGCTGAAGGCGATGCCGGCGGGGTTTCGGATGGATTCGCTGTTATCTCAATGCTGCTGTCCATTCTTGCAGCGTTTAATTTCGCTGCCTGGGCCGACTGGCTCTTCATGACCGCCGCATAAATGATCAATGATAAAACCAGAGCACATGCTCCGAATATATAGAATTTTTTCATATGTTTTCTCCTTTCTTTTTCGTCTGCAAAACTGCCGACGTGTCAGAAAAGGGCCCTTATTTTGTCAGGTCAAAGGCCTTTTCTCAAACTTACTGTCATGGTTTTCCCTGCTTCCAGTAAATAGCTTTGGGCGCTCTCCCCGGGCACACCCATTGTAAATGACAACCCAAGTATGGTTCAACCAGTAAATCATGGTAATTAATGATAAAACGGTTTTTGTCCATCTCTTCATTGCTTGTGCCAGGGGCGTTTTAAGGGGATTTG
>DOHN01000071.1:12023-16401 GCA_003535195.1 Ruminiclostridium sp. | reverse complement strand
ACATTTAACCGCTGGACTTTTTATATTCCATGATCAATCTTCTAGCCAAAAATCTTTAAGATCTCGTTCGTTCATACTTAATTAATACAGCATATTACATTCCCATACCCCATAAAAATTAATGAATTAATAATGGACGATATCTTATAAAATCTAATAAATAACTTTGTTAATGCAATACATTTTATTAATTTTAAGTGTAGTTCTATATTGGCATATTGTCAACGACTTTTTGTCCATTGTGTCCTTTGCTACACATCAGCTCAGAATTGGGAATTCGACATTCTTTGTGCAAATCTTATAATTCCATGAAGAAAATTTGTCGGAATTTATGCATTTATCAATGATACGAAAAGTGTTGACTTCTCAAATAAAATATTCTACTATTGTTTTAGAACAATAGTAACAATGAAATGGTAAAACCATTGAGTAAAAGCCTCAACCCTTTCGGAAAATTGCGGAACCTATGAGAAGGTAAGAGTGAAATTCATGATTGATTATGCAGAAGCCTGGAAAATAAATCGTAACCTGAAGACTTCCTTCACCGAGCAGTTGGTCAGGAATATACGCTGGAGCATTTTTACGGGCGAGGTGCGCTGGACGGAAAAGCTTCCGCCCATTCGTACCCTGGCCGACGCACTCGGCGTAAGCATGAATACGGTGCGCAATGCCTACAAGCGCCTGGAGCAGCAGGAGATGGTTGTCACCAAGCCGCATGTTGGCACAATTGTTCTGACGGAATCCATGGATAAACGGCAGATAGAGGAGGAACTGGTCACCTCGATTAAAAATGCTCTCTACTGCCGGCTGTCGGTGGAAGAGGTTCGCGACATTGTCGAACGGGTGCTCCGCGAAGCCAGCGAAGTCAAGAAAAAGAACTTGATATTCGTTTACGAAGAAAAAAATATTGGTCATCGTTTTGCGATGCAGATCGCTCAAGCGGTTAATGCCCAAGTTGAGGAAGTTGCCCTGGATCGTCTGGAGGACTATCTAAATGAACATCGGGACCAGATCGAGCATCTGGATGCCATCATTACAACTTATTTCCTATATGCCCAGGTGCGAAGCATCGCTCGGAGCTACCAATCCATTATCTATGGAATGACGGTGGAGCTTTCCTCCCGGGTAATCGATGTGCTGACCTCTTTAAAAGCGGGTTCCACGATTGCAGTTATCTGTCGGAAAGAAGAGTCGGCTGACGGCTTTGTCAACCTGGTGCACCGAATGTACCCTGACCTCAATGTGGAGGTATACCATGAAACCGAACAGAGCAAATGGAAGAAGATTGCCAGGAATGTGTCTGCCCTTTTTGCCAGCCCCGTGCTGACCGAAAAAATCAGGCAGAGTGGTGATTGCCCGATGCTGATTTATGAGATGTGGGACAGAATCAACGAACAATCCATGAACATGCTGAAGGATTACCTTCATTAATTCAATAGCTGTTGGGGAGAGACAATGAAATGGACTTGAATATGGAAGAACAAATGCTGAAAATAAAGGACCTGAGCGTGGAATACACCACGGACGAAGAAGTGGTGAAAGCGGTGAATCATGTGTCGCTTTCCCTCAACAAGGGCGAAACCATCGGCCTGGTGGGCGAGACCGGAGCGGGAAAGACTACGCTGGCCCTGACGCTGATGCGACTTTTGCCGAAGGTTTCAAGCCGGATTCCGCAGGGCGCGATTTTCTTTGATGGAGTGGACCTGCTCAAATTGCCGGAGTCAGAGATGCGCAAAATCCGCGGCGAAAAAATTTCGATGATTTTTCAGGACCCGATGACTAGCCTGAACCCCGTGCTGACGGTGGGCGACCAGATCGGCGAGGCACTGGAGCTACATATGGGCCTGACCGCCGAGGAAAATGAAAAACGGATCGATGAAATTCTCCGGCTGGTCGGCATTGATGAAGGACGCAAAAAAGATTATCCGCATCAGTTTTCCGGCGGGATGAAGCAGCGCGTGATCATCGCAATTGCGCTAGCCTGCGAACCGGAGCTGCTGCTGGCCGACGAACCGACAACGGCCCTTGACGTCACGATCCAGGCGCAGATTCTGAATATGATGCAGGATCTCAAGCGCAAGATCAGCACCTCTATCATCCTGATCACCCACGACCTTGGCATCGTGGCCGAGATTTGCGATAAAGTGGCCATTATGTATGCCGGCGAAATCATCGAATACGGCACGGTGAAAGATATTTATGAAAGTCGGGACCGTCACCCCTATACCGAGGGCTTATTCGGGTCGATTCCCGATTTGGAGGTGGAAAGCCGCAGGCTGCGCCCTATCGACGGGCTGATGCCCGATCCGACAAACCTGCCGCAGGGATGCAAATTCCACCCCCGGTGCCCCCGGTGCATGGAAGCCTGCAAAACCGTGCAGCCGCCGGAGTATGTAGACGGAACTCATATGATACGTTGCCATCTTTTTCACCAAGAACAACCTTTGGTTTAGTAGCCGATTGTGTTCCGTCTATATAAGGAGAGACGACAATGCCAGATAAAAAAATATTGTTAGAGACCAAAGACCTAAAAAAGTATTTTCACACGCCCATTGGCGACCTGCATGCCGTGGATAGCGTGAGCATTAAAATTCCAAAAGGAGAAACACTGGGTGTTGTAGGCGAGTCCGGATGCGGAAAATCCACGCTTGGACACAGCATCCTGCGCCTTTCGGAACCCAATTCCGGCCAGGTTCTGTTCGATGGCAGGGACATCCTGAAATGCAACAAGCATGAAATGCGTAAGCTTCGCACCGAGATGCAGATCATTTTCCAGGACCCTTACGCCTCTTTGAATCCCAGATTAACGGTGAGCGAAACCATCGCCCAGCCCATGCTGGTCAACAAGGTGTGCAGAAAGGACGAGCTGGGAAATCGGGTCTCGGAGCTTATGGATACGGTTGGCCTGGCCTCCCGCCTTTATAATGCATACCCCCATGAGCTGGACGGCGGGCGCCGCCAGCGCATCGGCATCGCAAGAGCTCTGGCCCTGAACCCAAGGTTCATCGTCTGTGACGAGCCCGTGTCTGCTCTTGACGTATCCATCCAGGCCCAGATTCTGAATCTTCTGATGGATCTGCAGGAGGAACGCAGTCTTACCTATATGTTTATCACCCACAACCTCTCGGTGGTAAAACACATTTCAAACGAAATCATGGTAATGTATCTGGGCCAGTGCATCGAAATGACCGACAGCAGGGAACTGTTCAAGAATCCACTTCACCCCTACACCCAGGCCTTGCTGGATTCCATTCCCGTGCCCCGGCTTCAGAGCAGAGATAAGAAAAGAAAAATCATCAAGGGCGAGATCGTAAGCCCCATCGACCCCGTGCCGGGTTGCCGCTTTGCCCCACGATGCCCGAAGGCTATTCCGAAATGTACGGAACGGGACATCCCGCTCCGGAACGTTTCGGAGAATCATCAAGTCGCATGTGTCCTGTTCGAAAAATAAAAAAAAAGGAGAAATGATGAGATGAAAAAAAGATTATTAAGCGTTCTTTTGGTGTGCTCTATGGTGATCGGCCTGCTGGCAGGCTGTGGCAGCGGCTCCAACGTGGTTACGGACAACTCCGCCACGAAAAATGCCGATGGCAAGAAGGATACGGCGAAGATCGCTGTGTACTCTGACTTTGCTGGCTTTGATCCCTACAACAGCGGCATGGACCTTGACAAGGTCGTGTACGACAACATTTTCGACTGCCTGTTGCGCAACTATAACGGTGAGTTCGAAAAAGTTTTGTGCACCGACTACCAGAAGAACGAAGACGGAAAGGAATATACCTTCAAGCTGAAGGATGGCGTAAAGTTCCACAATGGTGAAACGCTTACCGCCAATGACGTGGTGTTCTCGATGAACCGCGCCAAGGAATCCAGCGAGATGTCCAACTACACCAAGAATATTGTCAATGTGGAAGCGGTGGACAATCTGACCGTCAAGATTACCCTGGACCAGCCCTATGTTCCCTTCCTGACCGCGGTTGCGGCGCAAGTTTGCATTATGAATGAAAAGGCTGTCACCGAAGCGGGCGATAATGTTCGCCAGCAGCCCGTCGGTACCGGCCCATACAAGTTCAAGCAGTGGGATTCCGGCTCTCAGGTAATTCTGGAGCGTTTTGACGACTACCATGGCACTCAGCCGCAAATCAAGGAAGCCGATTTTGTTGTTCTGACCAACCCCGAAACCGCTCTGACCGCCCTGCAGACCGGCGAAATCGACATGACCTACACGATTCCCCCCATCGCAGCCAAGGAACTCAAGTCCAGCGACAAGCTGGCCCTCGACCTGAACCCGACTCTGGGCAGCGGCTACATTGTCATGAATACTGAAGCCCCCTTCCTGAATGATCCCAACTTCCGTCTGGCGCTTGCTTACGCCACC
>DOHN01000071.1:11716-11846 GCA_003535195.1 Ruminiclostridium sp. | reverse complement strand
GTCGATGTCAGCATGGACGGCGTTGCCAACACTTCCACCCTGCTTTGGGACGAAAGAACCGCCGGCTATTCCGGCAAGTGTACTTTCCCCGAATACAACCTGGATAAGGCCAAGGAATACCTGGCCAAGA
>DOHN01000071.1:6413-11596 GCA_003535195.1 Ruminiclostridium sp. | reverse complement strand
GAATACCTGGCCAAGACCAATTATAAGGGCGAAGAGATCCCATTCATCGTCGGCTATGAGAACTACAAAAAAATCGGCGTTGTATATCAGGAAGAGCTCAAAAAGGCCGGCATCAACATTTCTGTCGAGCAGCTCGAGGCCAACACCTGGGTTTCCGACATGAAGTCCGGCGATTATTCGATGTCCACCATCGTCCAAACCATGGGACCCGATGTGGACCTGTGGAGCCCCGTGTTCATGTCCAGCGCCATTGGCGGCTACAATTTCTCCCGTCTTAACGACCCAGAGGTTGATAAGGCGTTTACTGACGGTTCTGTGTGCCAGGATCCCGAACAACGCAAAGACATCTACTCCACCATCGAGAAGAAGTTCTATGACAACGCGATTATCATCCCAATTTACAACCGCGTGGTGACCTGTGCCCATGACAAGAATCTTACCATCGACCGGGCTTACAACACTGGATTTACAACCCTTCTCGATACGCACTGGAACTAAAGAGATTCATACTGTCCTCGAATCAGCCCGGGGTTCCCGGGCGAGGAGACATTCGGTTATGTGGCAGAAATGCCCAAGCAACCATGCGACGTATTCCTTCTGAACAGCAAAACAAGCAAAATTTGGCTGTGTTTCAGTCCTTTAACGGGGGCACTTCGGCTGAACGCTATAATGTCTGCGGTTGATCCCGCGGGTTAAGCTCTTTAGCCAGATGCTGCAAGCGCTGAAGAAAGGGCTGGAGCACAGCCCTTTTGGAAACTGCGCCTCCGGCACGGCGGGAAAAGTGCTCAGAAAGTTAAGAACGAAGGCGCCGTATGCTAATTTACTTGGAGGTTTGCTATGGCAAAATATATTGTAAAAAGGCTACTGTTGATGATCCCAGTGCTATTAGGCGTATCGTTTATCGTGTTTGGCATTATGTCATTTACACCGGGCGATCCCGCCACTGCAATTCTGGGGACATCGGCAACCAAGGAACAAATCGCCAAGCTCAACGATCAGCTTGGTATGAACGACCCGTTCATCGTGCGCTATTTGCGCTACGTCGGGGGGGCCATCCACGGCGACTTCGGGACATCTTACAGAACCCGTAAACCTGTTTTTGACGATATTTTCGCACGCTTTGGCATCACGTTCCGCATTGACGTCTTAGCCATCTGTCTGGCGGTGCTGATTGGCATACCCATAGGTGTCATATCGGCGGTGAAACAATATTCCGGCGTGGATTTTGTCAGCACCATAATGGCGATGTTCTTTGCGTCGGTTCCCCAGTTCTGGTTGGCGATGATGTTCGTCATGATCTTTTCTCTGAAGCTGGGATGGTTGCCCTCCACCTTTACGGGAACGATCACGTTGAAGCACTACATAATGCCGGTGGTCACGCTGGCCATGGCCACGGCGGCCAGCATTCTGCGGTTGACCCGCTCCAATATGCTGGAAACCATCCGCCAGGACTATGTGCGGACGGCACGGGCCAAGGGTGCCTCGGAACGTATGGTCATCTATAAGCACGCGCTGCGCAATGCGCTGTTGCCGGTGATCACCGTCGTCGGCAACGAGTTCGGTTATCTGCTGGGCGGCACGGTGATCGTGGAGGCAATCTTCGGCATTCCAGGCCTGGGCTCGCTGATGATCACCTCAATCCGCGCCAAGGATATCCCGCAAGCCACAGCCTGCATTCTTTTCCTTTCGCTCTTGAACGTTGTAATCGTACTTGTTGTCGACATTTTGTACGCGTACATAGACCCAAGAATCAAGGCAAAATACATGGGAGGTGTTAAACGTGCCGCAAAACATCCTGCAAAAATCTGAACGCCCCAAGGCCAGAAAGAGCCGTTTTGCGGAGGTTTGGAAGCGCTTCCGCAAAAGCAATCTTGCTATGTTCGGACTGATTGTTATCCTTTTGATTATCGTGATGGCCTCCTTCGCTTCGGTCATCTGCAACTACGAAAACGACGCCATTGCTCAGCATTACGACGCGCGTTTTCTGTCTCCCTCCTGGGAGCACCCTTTCGGCACAGATGATTATGGCCGCGATATTTTTGCCCGTGTTTTGTTTGGTACGCGGGTATCGCTGGTGGTGGGCATCTCCTCGACGGCGCTGGCCTGCATAATCGCCTGCTTCCTGGGTTCCATCGTGGCCTACTATGGCGGCAAGGTGGACACCTTCCTGATGCGTATTCTGGATGTGTTTATGGGAATTCCTACGCTGCTTCTGGCTATCGCTATCGCCGCATCGCTGGGCGCAGGCATACGCAACCTGATTTTGGCGCTGGTCATTTCACAAATCCCGGGCTTTACGCGGATTGTGCGTTCCGCGGTGTTCAATATCACCGATATGGAGTATGTGGAGGCAGCAAAGGCGTATGGCTGTTCACCGCTGTACATCATCGTAAAGCATATCCTACCCAACGCCATGGGCACCATCATTGTCCAGGCGACTATGTCGGTGGCCGCGCAGATCCTGAATACGGCCGCCCTGAGTTTCCTCGGTCTTGGCCAGCAAGCGCCGGATCCGGAGCTGGGCTCCATCCTTTCCGACGCGAAGGAATACATGCGTTATTCCATGTGGGGCGTTCTGTTCCCCGGCCTGACTATCTCAGTTATTGCTCTTTCGCTGAACCTGGTGGGCGACGGCCTGCGGGACGCTCTGGACCCCAGATTGAAGAAGTAATGAAAGAAGAAAGCGAATAAAAAGAAGGAATCTGTAAAGCAATGAAACAAAAAATATATAATGATTATGTCCAGATTCTCAAGGAAGAACTTGTTTCTGCCATGGGCTGCACAGAGCCGATCGCTCTGGCCTACGCCGCGGCAAAGGCACGAGAAACCTTGAATTGTCGGCCGGACCGCGTGCTGGCGCAGGTTAGCGGCAGCATCATCAAAAATGTCAAATCAGTCATTGTGCCCAATACCAACCATATGAAAGGAATCCCGGCAGCAATCGCAGCCGGAATTGTTGCGGGCAAACCAGAAAAGCAGTTGGAGGTCATCGCCGAGGTGACCGAAGATCAGATCAGGGAGATTGGCAAATTTTTAGATGAGGTGCCCATTCAGATACAGCATATCGAAAATGGACCCACTTTTGATATCGTTCTGACGCTGTTCCATGAAAATTCCAGCGCCAGAATTCGCATTGCCAACTATCACACCAATATTGTTCTGCTCGAAAAGGACGGCAATGTCCTGCTCCGTCAGGATGTAAAGGACAACGAGGAATCTGGCCTGACCGATCGCAGCGTGCTGAACATGGAGGGCATTTGGGAATTCATCAACACCATGAACATCGAGGATGTCCGTGACATCCTGCAACGCCAGATTGATTACAACACCACAATTTCGGACGAGGGGCTTCGGGGGGACTACGGTGCCAGCATCGGTAAGGTTCTTTTAAAAACCTACGGCAACGATATCAAAGTCCGTGCCAAAGCCAAGGCGGCGGCCGGTTCGGACGCCCGTATGAACGGCTGCGAGCTCCCCGTGGTCATCAACTCCGGAAGCGGCAACCAGGGGATGACGGCTTCGTTACCCGTAATCGAATATGCGCGGGAACTTCACGTCGATGAAGAAAAGCTGTTTCGCGCACTTGCACTGTCCAACCTGACAACCATCCACCAAAAAACGCTGATCGGGCGGCTTTCCGCTTTTTGTGGCGCGGTCAATGCCGGCGCAGGCGCTGGTGCGGGCATCGCATACCTATGCGGAGGCGATTATCAAGCGGTGATCCATACTGTGGTCAACGCACTTGCCATCGTTTCCGGCATGGTGTGCGACGGTGCCAAGGCTTCCTGTGCAGCCAAAATAGCTGCGGCGGTGGACGCCGGCATTCTGGGCTACTATATGTACACCCAGAACCAGCAATTCTACGGCGGCGACGGAATTGTAAAAAAAGGTGTGGAAGCCACCATTTGCAACATCGGCCATCTGGGCAATGACGGCATGCGCAAGACCAATGAAGAGATCATTAAGCTCATGATGGATTCGGATGGAAAGGGGAATGTGCACGATGCAATATAATTTTGATGAACCGATTGATCGCAGCAGTAATTTTGCTGCAAAATATGATGAATGCGCAAAAAAATTTGGAAAAGAGGGCTTGATCCCCATGTGGATCGCGGACATGGATCTGAAAACTGCCCAGCCGATTTTGGACGCTATTGAAGAACGTAACAAACAGGGAATGTTTGGTTATACCTCCCGTCCCACCTCTTATTTCGATGCAGTTTGCCAATGGCAATTGGAACACAACGGCTATGCGTTCGACCGCAGCCTTGCTGCGTTTGCCCTTGGCGTAATTCCTGCCCTCTGTACGCTGATCCGGGAGTTTTCCGAGCCAGGGCAGGAAATTATGTTCTTCACCCCTGTATATTCGGAGTTTGAAGAATCCGTGACCAATTGTGACAGAAAATCGCTGACCGTCTCCTTAAAGGAGCACAATGGTTACTATGAAATCGACTTTGCGGCCTTTGAAGAGGCGGCAAAGCGGCATCCCGCCTTCCTGATCATGTGCAACCCCCACAACCCGGTAGGCCGCACATGGACCAGGGAAGAATTAGAAAAAGTGGGCAACATCTGCCTTAAATATAATATCCCCATCATTTCTGATGAGATTCATTCCGACCTGATGCTATACGGTTCTCGCCACACCGTCATGGCTAGCGTTTCAAAAGAGATCGTCGGCATCACCGTAACCTGTACCTCCGCGACCAAGACCTTCAACTTGGCTGGTCTGCAAGCGGCGACGATTTTCTTCCCCAATCATGAGATGAAAAACCGGTTCGAAAGCTTCTGGTCCAAGATGGACGTTCACCGCAACAACTGCTTCAGCCTAGTGGCAGTAGAAGCGGCGTTCCGCTACGGTGGTGAATGGCTGACCCAGCTTCTGGCGTATCTGGAAAGCAACATCGATTATGCCTGGGACTATTTGAAAGCTAATATTCCGGAGATCCACTTCCGCAAGCCCGAAAGCACCTATTTGATTTGGCTGGACTGCCGTGATTTGGGCCTGAAAGGCGATGCCCTGCCCAAGTTCATGGTAGAGCAGGCTGGCCTGGCACTGAACGATGGACGTAGCTTCGGCACCGAGGGTGCCGGGTACATGCGCATGAATATCGCCTGCCCGAGATGTACACTGGAAAAGGCGCTGACACAGCTCAAGGCAGCCGTCGACAGACACATGGGCCGCT
>DOHN01000071.1:0-6216 GCA_003535195.1 Ruminiclostridium sp. | reverse complement strand
GGAGCAACGCGTCAAGTCCATGTTACGGGAAGAGGGCATTGATGGCGCACTTGTCCTTTCCCCCGAAAACTTCCACTACGTTGCGGGCTTTGCTGGCCACCAACACACCGTTTCCCGCCAGCCCGGCTTTTCGGTAATGGTGGTATCCTCGGAAAATGATGTGCCAACCCAACTTGCAACCATGGATTTTGAGGCTCCTACATTCGAGAAAAAGCTGGAGGACCAGCGTGCGGCGCTGGGAACCGTCGCCGGTAATTTTAAAGTGCATCCCTACGACACATGGGTGGGCTCCTGCAGCTGGGACGAGATCACAGGCGCCCGTTCCCCCGAACCGCACCATTCCATGCTCTCGTCCGATGATCTGCTAAAGCGGCTTGTGCGCGGTATGAACCTGGCGAATCGGGTGATTGGGATAGAGCTGGACTACCTGAACGTGGGGTATTTCCAGATGCTCCGGGAAGCATTCCCAGAAGCGAAGTTCGTCAACATCTCCGATCTATTTGTCCGCGCCAGAAGCGTCAAGATGCCGGATGAAATCCAGATGTTCCGTACGCTCTGCTGCGTTGCGGACCAAGGGTTCTATGAAGTCAGCCGCATCGTACAGCCGGGCGTCAGCGAAAAAGATCTAGTCGACTGCTTCCGGAGGTCCGTCATCTCTTCCGGGTTCTGCGCGCCGAGCTCCTGGTCCATGTTTTCCACAGGCAGTTCCGGAGCGCGGCTCTGCCTGCCCGGGGATGGCATCATCCGCAGCGACCATGTCGTGAAATACGACGCAGGTGTCAATGCCGAATTTGATTTCTACACGACGGATACCTCCCGCGCCTGGGTGATGAAGGACGCCAATCCTGAGCTGTTCCGCTTAAAGGACCGGCTCTACGAGGGCCAGCGGCGGATGATCGCGGCCGCCAAGCCCGGCCTGCCCATCAAGGAGCTGTTTCAGATCGGTTACAGTTATGTGAAAGAACAGTATCCCTGCTACCGACGCGGCCACTGCGGGCACAGCATCAGCATGGGCCCCGCCACCGCGGAAGACCCATATATCACTGAAAGCTCGGAGCGCCTTTTGGAGGCGGGGATGATCCTTGCCATGGAGGTTCCCTGTTATATTCGTGATTTCAACGGCTTCAACATCGAGGACATGGTGCTGATTACGGAAACAGGAAGCGAAGTTCTGACACCTAAGACACCCCACTACCTATAAGACGCTGGATGATTTGAAATTAAAGCCCGTAAATCATTGACAAGGGATTTACAGGCTTTTTATATTTATCAAGTGTCAAACGCAGGATTATACCATTTTTTCACTTCCGCTCTGTTAGCAACAATGCCGCCACAAATAAAATGGATAAGGCATGTAGAACCTTTCGCATTTTGGGTGCGCTTATCCCTCCGTTATGGCAGCATTAAACTTTATGGTGATTTTATATTCTCCTAAGATAAAATAATTATATCTTATGTTTATTGTTAAAAATCTAATTTTTAATATTATAATAGCGGTGCGCCAACATTTCAAGGTCCCGCATAAAATGGTTCATCAGATTAGGCCTTCTCCTTACAGCTAAAGGGTGATAGGATACAATTGTTGGATAGCCCATTATAATATGCCATGAACCACGCAGATTTTTTACATGGGCTTCGCTATCATCAAACATAGCCTGGACTACAGTATCACCTAAGCATACTATAAATTTCGGTTGGATCGTTTCAATTTGTTGAACAAGGTATGGCATACTAAATAGCCTTGCTCTTTCTTTGTCGTACTTTTGAAGCGGCCTGCATTTTAGCAAATACGTTATATAAATATCATCTGCTTTCAAATTAGCCTCATATATTGCTCTTTGCAATGTCTGCCTCGTTCCGCAGACATATTCTTCGCCTTCTTTGTTTTCCCGTGCTCCCGGATTATCTAAGATGATAACAATAGGCGCTTTGGGGTTTCCCTCCCCCCAAATAATACGCGATTTTTCTGTGCATACTTCACATTGTTCATAACTTGCAGCTTCTAAGGGTAATGTTTCTTCCGGCCAAATCCTCAGTAAAAAGTTTGAATCCATAGCAACTACTCCAAGTATAATAAAAATCTTTTTTATCTTATAATATTAGCAGTAATCTATCCAATAAGCCCCACTTCATCTATTCCTCCAGTTTTGACGAAACCGCCATGGAAGCATAAATCATACGCTACTTTGTTATTTGGATTATTTTGTTTTCCTTTTTATTGCACGGGTCTATTCATTAAGTCTAATTATGGCCTAATCAATATGATTATATGACGGCATTTAAGCTGCAAATAAATAGCCGATACCAACCATTAAAACATTACTAAAACTATGCATTAGTATGGGATATAAAATGCTTTTACTTTTTTGAAATACAATTCCTTGAATGCTCCCAAGTACAAATGCATAAAAAATGGGAAAAAAGTCCACCTCAAAAACAAACGGATTCAAAGACCAGTTGATGTGAGCAAATGAGAATAATAGCGATGCTAGTATTACTTCCAATGTGATATTCCCTTTTATTGGAATACTTTTCCTAAGGGCATATACTAACATAGTTATTGGTAATGCTCGAAATACGATCTCTTCTGACGGCCCGCTTAAGAATAATTGGAATCCCAGGGTTCCGAGAATGTTTCTCCTGTCTAAAGGGAAATCATATATTGGCAATTGGTCATTAGCAAGCATGAGAATGTGTATAGCGACCGAAATTATTGCAAAAGCAGCCGTAAATAAAGCTAAGTATTTCATTCCTTTGCTTATGTCACCGAGCTTAAAATAAAAATCAATTTTTAACAACTTACTTAGCATTATGATAGCTATTATTGCAATGATCATTTGAACAGCATGATGAATTGAAATGCTAGCAAAAATGTCGTAAGGATCAATTTTTTGGTATGGGATCATATTTGAGAAAAAGTATCCCGCTTTCCCTAAAATTATCTGTACAAGGAATAATAAGAAGAAAACAATTATGCCGAATAGAGTTCTGTTATGTTCCAGCTTTTCCACGAAACCGACACCTCCTTTTTGACCGACCTAAGCTTTTCGAGATTTACTTCTTCTAAAAGGATCAAAAAAATATAAATATTCAGTATCAGCACTTAATGCCAGAACATAGTGGAATTCTGAGCCTGCCCTGTTATTACATAGCCTAACGAGCGCTGCACCGCCACGGTTCAAATAGGAGACAATATTGTTGTTTTACTTAAGATGGACATCTTCGTCATACAAATTCAACGTTTGTTTGTTCGCTTGATCCGCCGAATTGTTTGTGTGCAAGACGGATTTGTACAATGAACCATTGAACTTGCTGCTCTAATTCAGTAATCCTGCGGTTCTTTTCTTGAATCATGCCAAGCAGTTTTTCTGCCGAAATTTCTTGTGTTTCCATATGATAATAATACCATAACGCCCGCATGAAATCCAGTTTTTAGGTATTTTTCAAAAAACATTTTTACATTGTTTTTTCACAAAATTTGCCGCTCGAGAACTTTCTTCCGCCCAAGCTTTTTTCCTCATTTCCCGGCGATATGTAGTAGATGTTAAACGCCTTTCCTGATATCCTGTAACCATTTTCCACAATCCAATGATAAAAGCATGGACTCTGAAATTCCTTTGTCACCTATAAAAACGGTCAAAAAAGATGCTGCTTGAGCCTGGTGGGCCTTGGCGGAGGAGTGTCGAATTCGACGCCTTTAGCTGTTATTTTTCATTCCTTGTGCCATCAATTAATTTATCAAAGTCAGATTGAAACAGTCTATCTTGGATAATGCGATATTTCTCAAACTCGCTTTCAGCATGAGCTTTAGCAATTTCCGCTCACTTAAACGGATTTCACGGATACGCTGGAGCTGCTCTTCAAAATACTGCTCTGTCAGAATAGAACCGCCATTTTTCAAGCGTTCATCGTCCATAGCAAATCCTTTGATCGTGTAATCCTTTACGATCTGATTCGCCCATTTACGGAATTGTACCGCGCGTTCATTGTTCACTTTAAAACCCACTGCTATAATCATTTGCAGATTATAATGTATTGTGTTGTATTTCTTGCCATCAGCAGCAGTTATTAAGTATTTCTTAATAACTGAACTCGATTCAAGTTCATTATCATCAAATATTCTTTTTATATGCTGGTTAATTGCAGGTATAGATACATCATATAATGTTGCAAGCATTTTCTGTGTAAGCCAGATATTTTCGTCTTCGTAGCGCATTTCAAAGCTTTGAGGATCATCGCCTGTTGCTGCAACGTATGTCAGGTATTCGGCTGCACTTGAACGGATGGTGATTTCATTATTTTTTTTCTTCGCCATAAGGCTAATTCCTCCACTTTGTTTTAATAACTATCTCTATAAACTTATCTAGCGATCATAATTTGTTAAAAATATTGACTGTTTATTTTTCTCTTTTGCCAAACATTTGTTCGTTATTATTTTAAATGATCCCTTTCCCTATGTAAAGAGTTTTAAAATAATTCCCTCCATTCGAGGAAATTAAAAAAAGGCATACTGCTTTAAAATCTGTAATTGTAATTATCAATCCCCATTCTCAAATTACAAGTAATAAAACCTTCAAAAGTATGACCTCTTGAAGACTTTATTCAATTAGGATGGTTCCGTATCATCTCCGTATAAATCTTTATTTGAATCTCCAGGCTACGCAGTTGTTCTGTTCCAAATGTACTGACCCGACAATAAGCGGCGACCTTGAGCTTTTTATTCTCTTTTGGTATAGCCGGTATGATTATTATATCTAAATACCTGATATATCAGCGTTTCAGGTTCTGCAACAAAATTACGCACTCCACATCCCTGAGAAACTAAAAAGGATGTCGTTTGAGCCTGACATCCCCTTGGTGTAAAAATATATTTAAATTATACGAAAATAAAGCACTACAGTTTCTTCTTTATGATACATTTTCTGGGATTAAGCATAATTTTCGTTATTGCAGCTATTTCTTTAAGGAATATTCCAAATAAACAATACTGCTATGATACTGTTTTCCATCCCACCGGGAATAAACAAGTTCTTCGCCGGATGGGCTCCAGCAGGTAATTACAGTTCCGACATCTACCGCAATCTGAGTGGACTTGCCCGTTAACATATCATAAATGTACAAAATGCTAACCCCTGTACTGCTTCCATCTCCCTTTATGTTGTAAGCAATCATCCGCTGGTCAGGAGACCAGGATATTCCGCCAAGCTCAATCCCTTCGGCAATGGTTTTAACATTTCTTCCATCCCTGTCACAAAGTAATAAAATCTGTTTTGATCCGTTATATTGTAAAACCAGCATCTGATTTTCATCCGGAGAGGGGTATACCCCAAAAATATTGGTCAAACCAAGACTCACTATTTCCTTGTCAGACTGATTTAGAGCCATCAAAGTAGTATCATCGGCAGTGTTGTAGTAGATCGTATCTTTTATCTTCTCAAGAATAAATACAGCTTTTTGGTCCAATTCCTCAAAAGAAGTAATATGCCCTTCTATAGTAGCATAATAGGCGCCATTCATGTATCCAGCTCCAATAATTGTAGCCTTATCAGCCCATTTGGCACCCCCTGCATTTCCGATAGGTTCGCCGGAAATACCAAAACTTTTCAAGGTTTCAATATTAAGCACATAATATGAAGGATCTCCCAGACTGTTGCCATAGTATAACAGGTTTTTCTTATCAGGTGATAGTTTTGCCCCACCCAGATTAAGTTCTTCCTGTTCTTTTAACAGCTTATATTCCTTAGTATTAAGATTATACTGGCACAGGCTTCTTGGGTAGGAATCCGATAATTCTTCCAGACTCATTTTTCCCAGAGACTCATTTTCCTTTGAGACAATCACAGTATCCGAATCCATCCAATCAGAGATTTCCAGATTCTCGTAGGTATCAATCCGGACTATGGAGACATCAGGGTCACCAGACTCTTTGCCGTCATTATCAATAATTGTTATGGAACCTCCAGGTTCCTTTATTGTTACCTTATCTTTTCTATTTTCCGTACTGCAGCCTGTAGTAGTTATTAACAAAATCAGAGCACATATTATTCTTATTATTTGTGTCTTCTTCATATAAATCGCCCCCTCGATATATAATTTATCAAGAAGTTGTTTCCATACAATATACAATTATAGATATCCTGTAAGCAATTGTGAGAAGTCAACACTTTTTCGGACAATCTGCTAAGCAACACATTGTTGATACTGCTGTTGCCAGGT
>DOHN01000046.1:14701-24540 GCA_003535195.1 Ruminiclostridium sp. | reverse complement strand
GAGTTTCGCAATTACCTAATAAAAATTTCTTCTATGGGCTTTTTAAAAAAATCCGATATGATAAATGCCAATTCCAAAGACGGATTATACTTTCCATTCTCAATAGAACTGACTGTTTGCCTTGAAACACGAATTGCTTTTGCAAATTCTTCTTGATTCAGCCCCCGCTCCTTTCTTAACTGTTCGACTCTGTTTTCCAAGAAAGCACCCCCTAACATTTTGACAAGGTTCCTTTACATTTTTAGTATAGTGTGAAAAAGTACTTTTGTCAAGGAAACTTTACATTATTAAAAGGCAAAACACCGGTATGCATAAGCACAAGATCTCATGGATAGAACTAAACACAAAAATTAACAAGGAGTAAAAATAATAAGAGCATACCAAAATTCTTTATTGGATCCCACACAAGTTACGATCTGCCTGATTGATTTTGAGCCACAGTGTTTTTTGGTGTGGAAAGCACTTCACGAAATATCGTATTAAATGCGGCAACAGGACTTGCCAAAACAGCTCAGGCATTAAGCATACCTATCGTGTTATCAACTGTAGAAGCTCAAAAATTTTCAGGCCCCTTAGTCAGCCGTATACAATCCGTTTTCCCGGATATTATGCCAATCGATCGAACAACACTGAATGCGTGGGAAGACACCAATTTTAAAAAAGCTGTGGAAGGGACTAACCGCAACAAGCTGCTCTTGGCGGGCCTTTGGACAGAAGTCTGCGTGGCGCTGCCTGCACTTAGCGCTATGGAGGATGGCTATGAAGTGTATGTGGTTGCGGACGCCTGTGCAGGCAGCAGCTGTGAAGCGCACAACATGGCACTTAAAAGAATGATACAGGCTGGAGTAAAACCGGTAACCTGGCAAGCCGCTTTATTGGAAATGCAGCGTGACTGGGCAAATAAGGACACCTACCAGGCGGTTACTTCTATTATCAAAGAATATGGCGGAGCATATGGTCTTGGTTTGGAATACGCCCAGGCTATGGTCCCGGCCGCCCAGCAGAATTAATAAATTTTATGTTATAAATGAAAAAGGCATAGCTCCATTTAACAGGATATATGCCTTTTCTTATGCCATTAAAAAATGAATATTTACACTTATAAACATTCAAATCCATAACGTTGAATGTTTATCATAAGTTCAGACTTTTCTATTTTCGCCTAGATTGTATGTAATCCGCATCATTCTCCCTTTAGTCCTCGGATGCCGATTTTTTACTGAACAGCAAAAACAAATAGGGTGCAAACAATGAGGGAATTGCATACAGCCAATTAATTCTCTCGGCACCGCTTATTCTCGCTGCAATTGATGTAATAACAGTAAACATGTCAACAGGTGCATACAGATAATGGATGCCCATATTATATGAGCCAAAATGCTGTGCAATCTGTTCTATGGCCAAAATCACAATGGAATAGAACATAAGGAGTGTTGTAGACTTTATAAAAATAATTCTACTGTATCTTTTACGCAATAATAGCCCGATACCCACAAGCAGAGCGACGCTCAAAAACAGCCGAACATAAAATGCGATAGTTCCCATTTCAAAAGTCCATTCGGTAGTATCTCGAAGCAATAGACGAGCAGTAATGTAATCGGCCGTTCGCAATATAATGCCGGCTGCAAAAGTGCATAACGGCAGTTTTAACAACTCTTTGCTCATTTATAATCCCTCCTGAAGCCTGCGCTTCAAATTCCTGTTTGTCGGCGTGTCATATATAGCAGTTTCAGACTGTCACGCATATTCCTGTTATTTGTATGTTGTAAAAGCAATTACCTCTATATAATTATAGCTTATCAAGCACAAAAAAGATTTTTATGGTAGGAACTAAATTTTACCGCCAATAACGATAAATAAAAATTGCTCTTTTACATTGAAATTACTTCATAGCCAGAGTTGCCCAAAACGTAGGCACGCCATATTCATGAAGACAGCCCTCCCCATTCGTATCTTCGTAAAGATCCAGCAGCGTAAAGCCCACTTTTAGCTGTCCGCGGATTTGCTCTTCGAGCGTGTGTGAGAACTGAATACCGGAATCTTCTTTTTCTAACGATTTCAGCAATTTCCGGTCCTGTAATGGATTAAACGGAAGGCGATATGTAATTTCCTTTTCATCCTCATCAAAGAGGAAATTAATCCCATTATCCAATCCGGCCATCAGTTTGCCGCCTTTTTTCAGGATACGGTAACACTCTTTCCAAACATGCATAACATCCTCTATATAGCAGTTTGATACGGGATGAAAAACCAAATCAAATGAATTGTTGTCAAATGGCAACGGCTTCGTCATGTCCGCACGTATAGCATTGATTTTATAGCCTTCTCTTTCCGCGACAGACAAATCGCTCTTTATCTGCATCTCGGAATAATCAAGGAGTGTACATTCAGCCCCGAGCGCGGCAAAAATCGGCATTTGTTGGCCGCCCCCTGAAGCAAGTCCGAGAACTCTTTTGCCATCCAAATCAGGATACCAGTCTTTAGGAACAGGCTTGGTTGGCGTCAAAAGCATCGACCATTTGCCATTAAGTGCGTCAACAAACTGCTCATGAGAAATTGGTATGCCCCACTTCCATCCTTTTTCAATCCAGCTATCTATCACGTTCGCGTTAATTCCTGTATAATCCATCTGTTTTTTCCTCCCTTGAATCGCACTTATCTGCATAATATCATTGCTTTTACCCATAATACCATGCTTTTGCATGTAAAAAAAGATTTTTAGTGCCAAGCCAGGATTACCCGGAATTTAATCGCTGAATCAAAATTTGTCTATCCCTTGAATCAAGGAATACATCGATTGACGTGTTTGTAATAATCTATATGTTCTTGGCCATACAAAATCTCTAAACCATGTTTCCTCTGTATTTTTTATAAGTATCCTGTAGCTGCTAATCTAAAGTGGCCTAAAGTTGACACTGTTAATTGTCACTTAATTGACGGTTTTGATGTCAAAAAATATGGGAAAGGGAGAATTAAGATAATTCCCCCTGAGCAACTCGTTTTACCATATGGTCATCAACAAATACCTCAATCATTAAAGCAGTGGCTCGAATCCTTGAAAATTTACCAATGTTGGAATAATGAACGCTGTAGAAAAAGGATTTAAAGAAATAAGGCTCCAGATAAAATCTCCGGAACCCTTGTGTTATTAGTATAAAATAGATGCATATTAAAACTATCAATAAGATTACTATTTCAGATAGACTTGATGTCTTTCCAGTTTACAGGAAACCCCATATCCCCTAGAACAGCATTTATTGTTATGGTTTTTAATCTTTTATCAAGACTTTCAATTGCTTTATACAACTCTATATAAAATTCATGAAATGATTTCTTTTTAAGCATTAATTTGAATATAATTATAATTGAATATAAATCATTTTTTCCATTAACAGGATTGTTAGTAGCATCAAGAGGAATCGCTAATTTTGTATGTATCCAATTAGTTTTTATACTATTGTGTTTTCTGTTTTTTTTAATAGATTTTAAGCAATATAGTCGTTCATCATGAGCGCAAGCATTTCTATAAATAGTCAATACTGATAGCAAATTATTCATTTCATCGGGTTTAATCTTAAAAACTCGTCCAATGTCATTTTGATCTTTTTGTTTTAAGTAAGAATAAAATATACTAACTGTTCCTAAAGATAAAGTATTTATTAATACCCATAAGGGTATATATCCATATTGTAAGATATGGTGTGATATCATAGAATTATTCTTACGTAATTGATTTGAAATCTCACGTTGGATTCCCGCTATTAAATCTGCAACATCCCCCACTTTTTGTGATGCTGTTTTGTTTTTTTCCCATACCTTGACCGTAATATCAAAATTGTCAATTTTTAAGTAATTATCGTGTCCATATTTTTTTGAAAAATCATGGGCAAGTACGCTCTTTAAATTATTTTCAATTTCAAGGATATATTTGAGAAATAGGTTTCTTAATTCTCTATCAAACATATATAATGCATAAATTTCATCAAAATTAGTATTCTTCAAGTATTTTTCATCTGCACCTCCATATGTTTTATCAAGAAACAAGTCTTTGTATCCGTTAATGAGATTATAATAGTTTTCTTTCTGAAGTATTCTTTTTGCTTGAGTGCGACTATTAATGATTAATCCTCGACTCTTCAATATGTATATTTGTGTATTAGTAGAGCTGAACTCTTTCCCCATAATATACCCCTTTAACAAATAAAAAACCCCGGACCCGTAGGTAACCGGAGTATGATCACAATATAATATGTCACATTTTAATAAAGGTATACATCTTTTTTTGAATTGTCAATACTCCATAATTTCTTGGAAAAATATTTAATAATATAATACCAAACATATTAGAAAAAATCAAGCGTTATAAAATTTATGCGCACTTGAGAAATAGATAAGGGGGTGCGGACATTTTCTTGGACAGACTAACCTGCTAATCCAAGGCTTCGTCGGTACTCCATTGGGCTCATGTTTCCAAGTGATACTTTGATTCTTACTTTGTTATACCATATCAGGTAGTTGTTGAGAATCCCTATAAATTGGTTAACGCTTACACCTACCCAACTGCGACTATAAAACATCTCGTTCTTCAGACGACCAAATAGACCTTCGCAGGCAGAATTATCAGGAGAACATCTCTTCTTTGACATAGAACGTTGAAGGCCGGCAGTATCCATTCTGGATATCCAACCTGGCCAACGATAGTGACAGCCGCGATCTGTATGAACTACTGGATGTTCATTATCGCAGAGTGTACTGATTGCATCATCCAGCATATCATTGACAAGACTGGCATCGGGAACAGTCCCGATTTTCCATGTTGGAAGCATTCCGTCAAAACAATCTATTATAGGTGAAAGATATATCTTGCCAGCAGGAATAGCGAATTCTGTTATATCCGTCAGCCATTTCTCATTCGGTGCTCAATAAGATAACGCAGGAGCAACGCCAAATTGTATTAGCCACCATGAAATATTTCAATGAATAGGCGCAAAAACGGGCTCCGGATAAAATCTCCGGAGCCCTTGTATCATTAGTACACAATAGATGCATTTACAACTTGCCTGATGGTTATCAAACAGGGCATGTTTTGTAAACTTCACGTTATGCTCATAATCTTTTAGCTTTTGGTTTATAGCAACTCTTCCATAATATCCCGGCGTGTCTTTTCATAAAATACCACGCGCCACTCCACATCCTCCGTCGGCTCAAAATGCAGCGCAGAGCAGGCGGCCCGGAGCTTACCCTGATTGCCGTTTCCGAGAACGATGGCGGCAGTCGCGTCCGCGCTGCCGATGATACCGATACAACAGCCAACGTCACCGGTTGCCTGCGGTACCCTTGGGTCGGCGTGCTTTTGCCGGGGCCGGTCGCCCGGCGCGCAATCCGCGACCGTAAAGGCTTGATCCGGGAGGTCGGGCGAGAGCGTGTAGCTCATCATGGTAAGATGCCTTGGAAACTCCAGATCGAGGTCGTTGAAATGCTCGGAGGGCAGCTCCCGCCGTTCATATTCCCGCACGGTCAGCACGTGCATCTTCCCTGTGGACGGATGTATAAACTCGACTTGCTCGCCGGGCAGCGATACCCGGAAGCGCGGCCCCGGTATGGATACAGGCTCTCGCGCCAACCTCACGCCGAGCGTTCTGATTGGTGGCTTGCGCTTCGTTTTCCAGGGGAATGCGCCACGCCAAACGACATAGCCCTGCTCGGTGTCAAGCCCATAGTGCCGCATGACGCTCCACGCCTCAAGGCCGTTGCTCTCTGAAAAACAGGGGTTCCAGCAGAGGCCGCAGCCGTGCGAGCTGGAAAGCTCGGTTCCGTTCAGAACAACCTTTGGGTTGATGTGGATGGCCAGCGGGTTTTCCGCGTCCATTCGCATTCTCTGATCAGCGGTAAGGCCGGTTCCGTCGGCGGAGAGGTTCCATTGCTCCAGAAAGGCGCGGATGCGTTCCGCTGGAACCTGCAAGCAGAAATCGACAATCAAGCCTTTCCCACAGGTGTAAATCGCCGGAACCGTCCAGACCTCATCCCCCCATGCAATTTGCCTGTTCAGGGAGATTTCCTTTCCTGCCCTTTCGCGGCCAGAATGCCCCGAGAAGTTTCCATCAAAGTAAACCTTCCATTCCGGTATGGGGATGGCGGCGGGAACGGTGTCATAGTAGTTCTCCGTATATGGGATGCAGCGGTAATCAAACCCATCCTGTAGGACTCTGATGTAGGCAAAAGGCTGCTCCATAGGCGTAAGGGAAAGCTTTTCCCGGAGGATATGAAGCACCGCCGATTGCTCGTCCGCAGGAGCGTTTTCCCGCAGGAATTCATCAAACTGCTCTTGCTCCCAACTCCACGCCTGCTCCAGCGCCGCAGTATGGCCGCAAGCCAGCAAAAGCCTCAGAAAGTCCTTGAAATCTTGTGCCAGCGGATGCACATAGCTGCCGGGAGCGTTCATTGGGCTGACGGCAAACACCATCTCTCCAAAGCCACGCACAAAGCAAAAATGAATGCCGTCAACACCAGCCCAGCCTATGATGCTTGCATCCTTGGGAGTACAGAAATAGTTATTTTCATTCGCGCCCTGCTCCAGGCCGATCAGGGAACCGTCAATATTTAGTTTCAGATATTCTTGATAAATCGTTTCCATTACCGCCTCTCATTCTACTTCTACGTATTTTTTGATAATTGAAATTTACCACGATTTAGGATTACATAATCGAAACTTCCCATTACTATAATAATCTGAAGTTGAAATATACCTTTTAAATATAGCATAAAATCAGGCTAAAACAGATATAACATTCAGTTTTGATAATTCATCAAGCATAAGCAGGGCATCTAATGTATTGCGCCCGAACAACTAAGGGACTTCATCAAAATTAAATTTACTTGCCCATTACGGAGATCATTTATTAAATGCTAAATTTCTTCTCTATTATCTACTCTTGTGCCAGATTCCTTCTCGGCGTAAATACCTGCAAAACCCCAATCCGGGTTATCGCAAATTTTAGTAAGCTACTTGCAATTTTAGACTCTGTCTTTGTTCCTCATGCTCAGTACTGACACGGCAATAAGCAGCAACTTTTAACCTTTTATCAGATTGATCTTGTTTTGCCGGAATAGTAGTAATCTGTTTACTCATTTCAAAAACCTCCTCAACGCAAAAACACAGTACCCTTTTGGGTACTGCATTGTTCTACATATGAAAAAATACATTTTCATTGGTTTATTACCAACAGAAATGTAGCTTATAACTTGGAAAATTAGGTCAAAAAAGATGCATATGCTGATTTTATTGAAGATATTTTTTGCATTCTTCAACATTATTTTGCTCAAGCTTAAGCAGTTTATTTGCTATAGAAAGTATCTCTTGGTCTGCATCAGCATACTCTTTCAACTTCTTTGTTAAATCAATAATCCCCATTGTACTACCCTGGATCAGCATCTCAGAAATATGAGAAGGAGACTTATCCGTCAAAGTCTTCAAATTAATCATGGCATAAGCTGATACTTTTGAAAAAGAATTAATATTTTTTGCATCTTTATTTAGTTCTTTTAATTTTTTATCCGCACTATCATAAATCGATGTATATTCCTGAAGTTGGGATTGGAGTGACTTTTTGTACTCTTCATCTTGAGAAATACCAATTAATTGGCGGATTGTATCTCTTCCCATCTCGGCATTTTGACAAATATAATTTAACATTTCAACATTTCCATTCACATTAAACACCTCCAACCGATAGTTTGCTCAAAATTAACTTTATTATTATTTTCATTTTAAATACTTAGAATACAAATTGACAAATTATAAAATTATAATTATTCCGGAAACCCGCTAAAATAGCGAGTTTCCCCAACACTATATATATGCCAGCAAGAATGTATGGACATACAACGCACAAGCTCGATTCCATTCCTGCGCATATCCTGTAAATCCATTTAACCACACCTTAACAGGCATTATGTAATCTATGGTTACTTTTTCACCACGATTCCGTGGACAATGGCTTCAGTAATCAATAAATATGCTGAATCAAGTATATCCGCAATATTATTTCCGTCAACCTGAACCTGTGCGGTCAAATTTTTGGAAATATGTTTCGCAAACAGCCCTTCCGGTATTTTGGCTTATATCTGTACAAAATCGCCGATAATGGTATGGAAGTTCTGTTTATCAGTAAAATTATACATTAAGCCGATATCGTCATTTGCATCAATATCATCGCAACACTTGAAATCCGACAGCATGTTAAGTTTTTCAATTACATCACTCTGAAAAAACCCTGCCATACATTACCTCCATTTGAAAAAGAGGTTTCACGGTGTATACCAACTAATCGTTCGTCCGCTTCTTCGACATATCCCTTTGCGCGAGACCAACCCTCAATAAACGCATTGAAGATCGCGGTTGCCGCACCGGACGGCATGTTATTTGTACGGAAAGACTGCATATAGTCCCGGAACAAGTGCAGGACATCTAATGTATTGCGCCCGAACAACTAAGGGACTTCATCAAAATTAAATTTACTTTCCCATTACGGAGATCATTTATTAAATGTTGAATTGCTTCTCTATTATCTGCTTAAAACAGTAAATGGGTTGGCTACAGAATTGGCTACATAGGCATAAAAACAGGTGGTGATCCGATGAAATATATTACCGGAGAAGATAGAAATCAAATTGTATTTTTACCTGATTGTATTGCAGATTATGTAAGTGAGGATAATCCTGTCCGAGTAATCGACGCATTTGTAAATCAATTGGATATGGATGAACTTGGATTCAAAAGGGCAAAGCCAAACGACACCGGCAGACCGCCCTACGATCCCCGCGATCTGCTTAAATTGTACATATACGGTTATTTCAATAAAATACGTTCCAGCCGGAAGTTGATGCAAGAATGTACAAGAAATTTGGAAGTCATGTATCTCATCGGTAAGCTTGTCCCTGACTTCAGGACAATCGCTGATTTCCGGAAAGATAACCCAGCGGCTCTGAAGAAGGTCTTCAAGGAATTTGTAAAAATATGCATGAAACTGAACTTGTACCAGAGAGAGCTGCTCTCCATAGATGGTTCGAAATACCGTGCCCAGAACAGCAAAGGCAATTGTTATAACCATGAAGTTCTGGAAAAGAAGCTTGCAAACATAGATAACCATATCAACGATTATTTAAACTATCTAGACAAGAAAGATAAAAACGAAATCACAGGGGAAGAACCAACTGCTGAAAAGATTAAGGAAGCCATACAGGAACTGACGGAAAGGAAAGAGAAATACGCCGGCTATTTAGAAGAACTTGAAAAAAGCGGAGAAACGCAACTTTTAACGACAGATCCCGATGCAAGGAGGATGCACAGCAAAGATGGGTTTCATTGCTGTTACAATGTACAAACAGCCATCGACGGCGGCAGTCGCCTGATTGCCGGATATACTGCGGACAGTAAGGCCGATGTCGGGCATTTGCGGGAAGTTTCCGATGAAGCAAAAGAGCTGCTTGGGTTCTGTATTAACAAATGTACGCAATCTAAATTCAAAATCGTCGCGTTTGGCCCGAATACAAAGTATGTCCCCGTAAGGATGAATCGATGTAAAGAACGCCAATTGCCACCCATGCCGAAAGGTGTGAAGCTTCTGAACAATTTTTTNNATGAAGCAAAAGAGCTGCTTGGGGTGGCATCTATCGAAGTACTGGCGGATAAGGGGTATGACAGCGACCAGGATGTTCTGGACTGCCTGATGAACGGGACTGTTGCAAATGTTGGGATAAAGAAAGAAAATGAAGAACGGATTTTCACAATCGAATATATAGAAAATGAAATTGATGAAGAAACCCGGAACTCCACAGAA
>DOHN01000046.1:14456-14685 GCA_003535195.1 Ruminiclostridium sp. | reverse complement strand
GCGGGTTCTCGGACAGTCTGTGGTGCGAAAGGCGGGATTTGAACCCGCACGTGCTTTGCGCACACTAGAACCTGAATCTAGCGAGTCTGCCAGTTCCACCACTTTCGCGTGCCTTATCAAGCATAAATTAGTATACATGAAAAGCCGCGTGAAGACAAGGTTTTTTTAAAAATATTTTGAAAAAATCTATTAGTAGTATTTGTATGGCAAAATTGTGCTGTAGCCATAA
>DOHN01000046.1:8100-14307 GCA_003535195.1 Ruminiclostridium sp. | reverse complement strand
CGTTCCCCATTTACCTCAACAGGACCATCACAACTTTGCCGCCGGAGCTTAGGGGCTTGTCGAGATAGAGGGTGACGGACCCATTGCCGGTGCCTTTGGTCAGGCCCGAAATATCGCGTTCTAACCACTCTGAATCGTTCTTCCGTTTATAAACGGCGACTTTGTTATGGAAGGTATATACTTTGTCATTGATCCTGATTCTCGTAGAATCAACAGCCTGAATTTCTTTGGAGATTGCTTCAGCCGAAATCGCATTTTCTATGGCATCCACCGAGCTGCCGGACAGAGTGATCCGGGCCACTGAACCCAGGAATACGCCGGAATCCCTGCCCTTATAGGTCATTGTTTCACCGTTTACCAGGAATGTAATAGTATCGTTGACCACCATCTCCTGGCCAGATATCATGCTGGCGCCGGTTTTAGCCGTTACCAGCCCATACCCCACATTTTCATCCAAGGCATCGTTAAGGACCATGATGTCGATATCCATAAAATCTCCTGATCGATGGATGTATTTCACTTTTCCGCTTATGAGAACCCCTTCGTATAAGTCACTGAAAGAAATGACAGAAGCATCTATTTCAGCGCTGGAAGTACTCTTAATATTGAAAAGCACGGCTCCATTAGCGACATAGCTGTCCCCAATCATACGCTGATCCTTGCCTACACGGTAGCTGCCCGTGGTCTTTGTGTCGATTTGAGTTAGGGCAACCGTATCATAATCCTTTCCGTGGGCTGTTATTTCATAGGTTACTAGGCTGCCCCGCAGAACAGTCATGGCAGTTTTGGATAGATAGGTTTCTTTTGCTCCGTTGGAGTGCAGAAGGGTCACATAATAGTAGGTTGTTCCGAAATCTTCCGAAGCGGTCGAATTTTCTGAATAAGCACGAAGGACTAAAGCATAGCTGGTGGTGCCCCGAATGCTCTCAGAAATGATATCAACAACCGTGCCTTCCGAACCCAGTATGAGTTTGGCCGTCTCTCCCACCTGGTTCCTGCCCGAGTCATTAAGTTTCCCCCTGGGGAAACTGGCATCAAGCTTATACGCGGTACCGTCAATCTCGATGGATAACGGTGAAACTTTATTGGGTAAAATGGCTGTGATCCTGCCCGAGACGGCATCGTCATAAACCAGGATATACCCGTTTTTGCCCCAGATATCGGTCACTTCATAAATCACGTCGTTGACCTCTATCTCAGCTGCTGTGACATATTTTCCGCCCTTCTCAATCAGTTTACCGGCAAACTGCACTCCCAAGGCCATATCGGCGGTGACGATCCGGGGTTCGGTGTACAAGGGATCAAAGAGTGCGCCATATACGGCGTCTGTTCCGTCATATGCAACAACGACGGAGGAGTTGGCCGAAATCGATGCGCTGACGGTGCTGTAATCGGTTTTCTCCCCGTTATAGAAGAAGGGAATTCCTGCGGCAATGGTCACTTGATCTCCGTTATTGGCTGTAATAGTACCGGAACTGATGGACCGTACCGATATTTCCTTATATTCCAGGCCGTCCATAGCCGCGTATTCAATTTCTGTTCCTTCCAAGCGGAGAATATAACGTTTTCCGGCCTCGGGAATCTTTGGACCTTCTTTTAAATAGTAGGTTCCCTGGCTGGTTACAAGCTTTCTGGGGTCATCATTGGCATTTAGGACATTGTTTTTTAGTATAACCGCTGATTTATAGCAGGAAATTGTATCGATAAAGGTCTTATCACTTCCATAAACCTCTGTGTGAAAAAGCCTGTCTATCATAACCGCAATCTGGCCTCTGGTAACATTCCCTCCGGCGGTATAGGAGATGCCCTCTAAAATATCCAGATTAGTAAGCTGGGTCAAATAGTTTTGAGGGTAGCTCCCGGTAAGATTGGTTTCATCATAGCCCAGGAGCCTTCCTATAATAGTGGCTGCCTGCGCAAAAGTGACAGTGTCGGCAGGATGAAATTTTCCGTCGGGCATTTTGGTCATATAGCCCATTTTGACGGCAATTTGTATATAGGGATTTGACCAGCGGTCCTTGTCAACATCTGAAAACAGGCTGCTGCTTTTATAAAGACTGATGTTTTTCTGCTGCCCGTTAACCAGTACAAGAATTTTGGCCAATTCCTCCCTCGTTAAATACCGGTTGAGATCAGCATCATCAAATACGGCCTGGGTAAAGATTCCAAGATCCATAAGCCGCTGCATGCTTTTGCCTTCCATATCGTTCAGAGTCTTCGTTTCGGCAAAGAGCGGGAAACACGCAAGTACTGATGCCAAAAGGCTTAGAGTAAGCAGATATAAGATCATTTTCTTCATAAAATTTCCTCCTATGGATGAAAGTTTTTTAAAAAGCATGAGCAGCCTCATTCATGTCTGAGAGCCGCTATAGGGTTCAGGCTGGCCGCCTTGTTGGCGGGAAACATACCGAAAATAACGCCTACCAGAAGCGAGATGCCAAAAGAAAAGACCATCCAGAACGGCGAATACACCGAGGGAACCACACCAAGCCTGCCTAATGTCCAAATAGCGGCGCAGCCAAGGAGAAGCCCGGCTATCCCGCCAATGCCGGTTATAATCAAGGCCTCAATCAAAAATTGTGTCAGAATATTTTTGCGTTTGGCTCCTATTGCCTTCCTGATCCCTATTTCACGGGTTCTTTCAGTAACCGAAACCAGCATGATATTCATAATGCCTATACCGCCCACAAGAAGTGAGATTGCAGCGATCCCGCCCAGAACAGTCATCATGGTGCCGGTCACAGAATCCAGGGTTTCCAGCATCTGTTCGGCGTTCTGAACCCGGTACATGCTTTCATCACCATAGATTTCCAGCAAATAAGATTTCAGCTTTTCTATGGCCTGATCCACCGCATCTGCAGAAGAAGCGAGAAAAGAATAATTGGTGATTCTGGTATTTCTTAAAACCCGCTGGGCCGTGGAAAGCGGAATGATGATCTGATCATCGACAGTGCCTTGGTTTCCCCCCTCCAGTTCTGTCAGCACACCCACTACAGTGAACAGGCGGTTCTGGAGCTTGATAGTTTTTCCCACAGCCTCCTCCTGGCCGAATAATTCCGCGGCCGTATAAGTCCCAATAACGGCTATGGGCTGCCGGAAGTCGATATCTATATCACCAATATAGCGGCCTTCCTGCACACCTTGCTTTTTTATCATTTCATAATCTGCAGTGGTGCCATTTATAGTCGTATCCACCGTATTGGTGCTGATTCCGCTTTTTACAGTGGTCTGAGAAGAAATCAGCGGGGACATGGCCGAAAAAACATCGCTGTTATCATCGGCAAAATCTTGAAAATCCTCCCAGGTAATATCCCGGTTGGTATTGAAAGGAGTTACCCTTACAGTAATCAGTTCTGTCCCCAGAGAGGAAATTTGTTCTGTGATGGACACTGTACTGCCCTGTGCCAAGGCCACGGCCATAATCACAGCGGCAACCCCGATAATGACGCCCAGCATGGTTAGAAAAGAACGAACTTTATTGCTCTTTATGCTCTTTATGGCCATTTTATAGGCCTGAAAAATTCCCATTAGCTTACCTCCCTATCCTCTACGATTCTGCCGTCTAAAATCCGGAGAATACGCTGGGCTTGCTCGGCTATATGCTCATCATGGGTGATAATCACGATGGTGTTTCCGTTCTGGTACAGGCTTTTAAACAGTCCCATAATTTCCTGTCCTGAATGGGAATCAAGATTGCCGGTAGGCTCATCCGCTAAAATCAGAGGAGGGTTGGTGATAAGTGCTCTGGCAATGGCCACTCTCTGCTGCTGGCCTCCGGAAAGCTCTGCCGGAATATGATGGATTCTTTCGGACAGCCCCACCTTATCCAAAGCCTCTTTCGCTCTCATTTCACGCTGCCTGCTGCCGACGCCTGCATAGATGAGGGGCAGTTCCACGTTCTCAATGGCAGTCAATTTGCTGATCAGGTCAAAGCCCTGGAAAACAAAGCCGATCTTTTGATTTCGTATTTCAGCCAGTTGATTGTCGTTCATGGTGCTGACTTCAATGCCATCCAGGCGGTAGTGGCCTGAAGTAGGTATATCCAGACATCCCAGCTGATTCATCAAAGTGGACTTCCCCGAGCCGGAGGGTCCCACGATCGAGACGAAAGACCCTTTTGGAATATGGAGTGTTACATCGTCCAATGCTTTAACAATATTATCCCCCATTTGGTAGTGCTTGGTGAGATGATCCGTTTGAATCATATTATTGCCTCCTGTTGCCGGTCTGTCCTCCGCCGGTCATAACGCCGCCAGGCATTCCGCCTCCTGCGGGCATGCCCCCGCCCATTCCTCCAAAGCCGCCTATGCCGCCACCGCCCTGAGGCTGGGTGTTCGTATTCTTATTTGTTGAACTGGCCTGGAGTGCAGGAAGCACGACCATATCGCCCTCATTGAGGCCGCTTGTAATTTCCACATAGCTTTCATTGTACATCCCGATGGCAACCTCCACCGGCACGGCTCCGCTATAGTAGCTGTCCGCGGCAGGCTGCCGCTGCCTTTTGGCCGGGGACTGATTTCCGGCAGAGCTACTTGGCCTTTTTGCCGTTCCTGTCGCTTCCGGGACTACAGGATTGTTTTCTCTGCCTGCGGTCTGCTGATTTTCTCTTTTTACCCATATCATATATTTGTCGCCGCGTTTTTCTAAAGCCTCCACCGGTACAAGGAGCGCATTCTCTTTATTGTAAACTTGTATAACGGCATCGACATTCATACCTGATTTCAAATTTTCTATGCCCGGAATGGTCACTGTCACTTTATAGCTGGTTACGCCGTTGGAGGTCGTTCCTTCGGGCGCTATAGCCGTGACCTCTCCTATAATTTCCATATCCTCCAGCGCATCGCAGGTGACATTTACTTTTTGACCGGTTTCAACCGATGAAATATCCAGCTCGTCAATATCCAGGTCAAAGGTCATTTTACTTGTATCCATCATGATGGCAAGACTTGTGCCGGATTCAATGCTGTCGCCTGGGTCCAAATTGGATACAGACACCGCAGTGCTGTCAAAGGGCGCTTTTATAGTATAAAAATCCAGCTTTTCCTGAGCCAGCTTCAATTCGACTTCCGCCTGCTCTATTTCCAGCTGCTTGCTTTCCACTTTGTAGGGCAGGTCATCCCCGGCGATATTTAACAGAATGGTTCCCTGGGTCACTTTCATATCTTTCAGAGCGGTCAGGTTGGACACTTTTCCTGAAACCGCCGCCGTAATAGTCTCTTTTTTCGTGAACTCTAAGATCCCCTCATTGCTGGTTATGGCGCCCGAGGCTGTTTTTGCTTCTGCCCAGACAGAATTGCCCGAGGTGAGGGAACCCGGATTATCCACGGTGACAATCACATGGGCATCCCCTGAAACCTGCGAAACGGATTGTATTTTGCCGGACAGCGAAGTCATAAAATCAGGCAGATGCACCTGAACCGTATGGATGCCATTAAATTGCGAGGCAGCAGTATTCTCAAAGACAACCTGGGCTTTCAGCACACTGTCTTCAACGATGGTCATAAGGACCTGATTTTCCTTTACTTCATCTCCTTCGCTGATGCTTACCTCAGCAATTCTCCCTGTAAACGGAGCGGTTATATGGAGAGCACCATTGCTGATATTGGAATCGACGGCGGACATTCTTTTTTGATTTAATGCATTTTCCCGCTGCTTTACAGAAAGCTGTACGTCACTGTCATTGAACTTTATCAGAAGATCTCCCTTTTTAAAGCTTTTGCCCTCTTCCAGATAGTTTTCGGTCACGACGCCGTCAACAGCCGATACGATTTCCTTCCGGTTAAAAGGGCTCACGGTGCCCGAGCCGGATAAAGTGACATCCAGTGTTCCTTTAAAAGCCGCTGACGTTCGCTGCTGGGCATCGGCTGTTATCGCCTGTAAGCTGTTTTTATGGGCCAATATGGCGATTGATATGACTGCGGCCAGTATTATACAAATAATGATGATTATTTTTCGGCTTTTGAAAAATTTCATTTACAAACCCTCCGCGGTGTTTAATATTACCAAGGACAAAAAATCACTTTAGTGCAAAACTATTGTATAAGACTTAAATGGTAAAAATCCCCGCAAGTTTGAGGCAAAATGTGGCAAAACTGACGCAGAAATTTGATATTGAAATCCTTGTGCTATAATAACCTTACCCGTTAGCGAAATCGTAATGACTTTGAAAAGCGGCAGAGTGATGTTTTAGTGCGTAAGCGGAGCAGG
>DOHN01000046.1:2940-7949 GCA_003535195.1 Ruminiclostridium sp. | reverse complement strand
GGAGCAGGATTGCTGGCTTACCCTCCGGAGGTGTACCTGAACATGAATAAAAAGCTTATATACATAGCTGATGATGAAGTGAATATCTGTAATATCATCAAGTCATTTCTTGTAAAGGAAGGGTATCAGGTGCAGACCTTTTATAACGGAAATACTCTGATGGAGGCTTTCAGAAAGCAGCCTGCCGATCTTCTGATCTTAGATATTATGATGCCCGAGCTGGATGGCTATTCCCTGTGCTCCTCCATCCGTGAATCCAGCAATGTTCCCATTATCATTGTCTCTGCCAAGGATTCTGAAATGGACAGGATATTGGGATTAAATCTGGGAAGCGACGATTATTTGACGAAGCCATTCAGCCCTATGGAACTTGTGGCACGCATCAAGAGTATTTTTCGCAGAATAGAATTGGATAAATATTCCGATAATTCCGGCTGTATTGCCGCAGGGGATTTAAACCTTTATGCGGATCGAAGAATGATACTGTGCCATGATAAGCCTATTAATTTTACAACCATGGAGTTTAATCTGATGCAATACCTGATTCTTAACAAAAACAGGGCTGTGAGCCGTGAGGAGCTTTTAAACCGTATTTGGGGCTTTGAGAGCGTTACCGGCACCCGGGCAACCGACGATATGGTCAAGCGAATCAGAGCAAAGCTCCTTGAATCCGATTCCGAGCTTACCATTGAGACGATTTGGGGATTCGGATTCTGTCTGAATGTCAATGAATAAAGCTGGTGTGATATGAAAAAAACAATTAAACGAAGGATTTTTACTGTTAATCTTCTGACTGTATCGCTGCTTTTGATCATAACCGCAGTGGCTTTTAGCTTTGTGTTCAGATCCTATCTGGAGAAAGATACGCTAAAGCAGCTGAACACCATCGCAAGAAGGGCTGAAAATGCTATGCTGCAGCGTCCTCCCCATCCTTTTCATCAGGAAAGTGATACAAGAACTGATCTTGCCGATTCATTCATCAGTCTAATGATGGCCCTCAGAGTGCCCAGCGCATCAATCAACGCAGAATATGCCCTTATTGATGATGACGGAAATCTGATTACTCCTTTTAAGGATTATGATAAAAAGCCTACTGAAAGCGATGCTAAAATCATTGAAAAAATTCTTTCCTGCAGTAAAACCAGGGGCACCGACGGGCTAACTTTTTATGAAAATGGTTCTGAGTACGCTGCCGTGCTGAAGCCTATAAAACAACCGGATGGAACTAAAGCCGGAACACTGGTGGTTTATTCCAGCCTGAATAAGATTAATGAAATGAAAAGTTCCATCAATTTCATTCTTCTTATTATACTGCTTGCGGGGGCCCTCCTGGTTCTCCTGCTCTCAAATTACCTGTCAAAGGGGATATCCGAGCCTCTTTCCACTCTGAACAAGCACATTAAAAGCCTTTCGGAGCTTAACTTCAGCAATGCACTTTTTGTACCGGCCGACAATGAAATACAGGAGTTGGTTCAAAACATCAATATCATGGCTGAAAAGCTTGACACCCATAATCAAAGCCAGAAGCTATTTCTGCAGAATGTTTCCCATGAATTCAGGACACCCATCATGTCCATACAGTGCCATGCCGAGGGGATTTTATATGGTGTGGTGGAAGGCTCCGCGGCTGCAAGAATTATCATTGAAGAATCCAAGCGCCTCACCCATCTGGTTGAAGAGGTTCTTTACCTTTCCAGGCTTGATGCCATTGAAGAGATCTGTTCCCAAGAGCCCGTCGATGTCCAGGGCCTGTTGCAGGATACTTGCAAACGGTTGGCTTCCATCGCTGAAAATAAACAGGTCTCCCTGAATCTTCACACCACTGCCGGGTCTTTGTATGTCCTGGGTGACAGTGAAAAACTGGGACGTTGCTTTTCCAATATTTTAAGCAATGCCATCCGGTACGCTCGGAATTATGTAAATGTCGACGTAAGCAAAATAAATGACAAAGTTCAGATTTCTGTTTCCGACGACGGGCCGGGTATTGATAAAGATGAAGAAGCCATGATTTTCAACCGTTTTTATAAAGGTAAAAAAGGCAACACCGGACTCGGCCTTGCCATATCTAAAAGCATTATTGAAAAACTGAAGGGTACCATTACCGCTTGCAATACTTCTATTGGAGCAAAATTTGTGATCGAGCTTCCACTAAGCAATAATAACCACTAGCGGAACTAATCAATAAATACTGCTGAATACCAGTTCATAGTCTCCTCTGGATCGTTTTTATCCTTTAAGGTATCTATAGGCAGATTAAACTGCCTTACTGTTTTAAAAACGTCTATGCCGACACTGTGAAAAGCAGGTCTGGCTTTTTTGGGGTTGGCACAATGGACGCCCTTAAAGCCGGCACATTTTTCACAGCAGGCGCAGTCGCTCATGGAGAAAGCAAAATAGAAGCCGTCCACAAAGGCCTGCCGCTCAATTTCAAAGGAAACATCCTGAGAGATCTTCTTATCACGCGAATGGATGATAATTCCCCGATTATAATTTCGTAGAACCTTTTCATATTCCCAGGGCATTAAGGACCCATTTCTGGATGGGCAGGTATGTCCGAAGCCCCAGTCCGAGCAGCCGAACATGCATTTTAAAATGGTTCTGGAATCAAAAATAATTTGGTCAATATGAAATTCCACGGCGTCGTCGGCTCCCAAAGCCAGGGCGGTTTTTATGTATTTGTCCAGTTTCATGTTTCTCCCCCTATTGCCCGGATACTGTAAGGATACGGCTGGTTATACCGGTCATCAGCTCATGAAGAAAATCTCCGTCGGTCAATTCCACGATGGTAAAAAAGTAAAAAATGATCAGTGCGGAAATTACTAAAATAACCGTCGGGAAAGCTTTCAGTTTTCTCATGGTCAGTTTCAGGCTGAAAGTATAAATAAGCACCGCGACCGCTGCCGTAAACAGAACCAGCCTTTGGGCATCCTCTGTGAATTTGGGATAATCGTATCGGGCATCGAAAAATAGAAAATATCCCCAACTGGCTACGGCAATAACCATCATGATCCAGAAGAGGGTAAAAAACCAGGGGAATTTTTTACTCTTTGGCCCAGGCTTTATTTCCGGGACTGCCGGAGCAGGCGTTGGCTCAGAAGAGGGTTTTGCCATGTCCACACCGGCGCCTATTTTTTCTTCCTTTAGCTGAGCTTTGTCCATGGCATCCGGTTTTGTTTCGTTAACCGTCGCCTGTTTTGGCGCCTCCGCCGATGAAGCCTCCACAGCCGGAATATCCGGTAATGAAATATCAGCGGATTCTGCATCGGCTAATGAAGCCTCCGCCGGCGGATCAGCCGAAAATAAAGCAGGCTCTGGCGCAGCTTTCTGTTTTGCTCCGCACATATAACAGAACGAATCGGAAACATCGATTATTGTGCCGCAGGCTGGGCAGCTTTTGGTATCACTCATATCCATCCCCTCCTTCTATCTTGCACCCTGGTCATAAGGGATGCCCTCTGCTTTGGGCGCCTGTGATTGCTTTGAGCTGAAAATCAGTACAATCAATGTGGCAATATAAGGGATCATCTTATATACATAGCCGGTTATATTCAGGCCCTGGAGCCATGGTATGGAAGAATAGGTCGCCGATATGGTCTTCATAAATCCGAAAAACAGCGCTGCTCCGGCAATTCGATATGGCTTCCATTGACCAAAAATAAGGACTGCCAGCGCCAAAAATCCATAGCCTGCAACATTTTCATTAAAATTTGTAGATGTTGTCACAACAAAAATTAAACCGCCTAATCCGCTAAGAGCACCGGAAATTGTAACACCGGCATAACGCATTTTATAAACGCTTACCCCCACTGAATCTGCTGCCTGGGGATGTTCGCCGCAGGCACGGAGGCGAAGGCCAAATTTTGTCTTGTATAATACGACTGCCGAAACAACCAGGATTCCGATTCCTATGTAAGTAGTAATATAGGTATTTTGAAAAAACAGATTTCCTAGTACTGGAATATCCCCTAATACAGGGACCTTCTCAATTCTGAAGGTATTCTTGAAAGGAATCTGCTGTACACCTGAGGTCTGGATCATTCTGGCCATGAAAATGGCAAGGGCCGGAGCAAGAAGATTTAGTGCAGTTCCGCTGATGGTTTGATCAGCTTTCATATGGATGGAAGCATAAGCGTGAAGCAAAGAAAAAATTGCTCCCGAGGCCATGGCAACCAAAATTGCAAGCATGAGCAGAAGCTGCCCGGACAGGGCTTCCTGCGTCATATTGATAAACAGGATGCTGCAGAATCCTCCCCAAATCATAATTCCTTCCAGGGCGATATTAATCACACCGCTGCGTTCGGAGAACATTCCGCCTATTGCCACAAGCATCAGCGGGATGGTGAAAAACATGGTTTGCTGTATCAGAAAATATACGGTATTCACGATCTATCCCCTGCCTTTCTGAAATGGATACGCTGCAGTGCACCTCGTAAAATTTGGGCGAACGCTGCAAAATAAATAATGGTTGCGGTAATAATATCAATAATTTCAGGAACAAAGCCTGAAAGCTGCATATAAGACCCGCCCACGGTTATGTATGCGATGAAGATTCCGGCAAACAGCGTGCCTATGGGGTGCGACATGCCTAAAAGCGCAACAGAAATACCTGTAAATCCTTCAGGGGCCAAAATGTCCTCTACATAAATATATTTTCCGCTGCCGGCCAGATAGAGCAGGCCGCCGCCTATGCCCGCCAAAGCTCCTGATATGACCATTGCCAGAATAATATTCTTTTTTGAGTTAATACCGGCATAGAGACTGGCATCCTTGTTATAGCCGCAGGCTTTAAGCTCAAACCCGAATGTTGTTTTATTCAGCATGATATAGATCAGAATCGAGATCAAAACAGCAATCAGGAATCCGCCATTGACCATGGAATCAGGAAAAAGCTTATCCAATCCCATCTTTGGAATGTTTGCCGTAGCTTTAACCGGAACGGAGCGGTTTGTCAGCTTGTGATAAACAGTTGCTCTTACCAGTATATTAACCAGGTACATGCCGATATAATT
>DOHN01000046.1:2549-2816 GCA_003535195.1 Ruminiclostridium sp. | reverse complement strand
ACCAGGTACATGCCGATATAATTGGTCATAATGCAGGAAATCACTTCATTCACATTATAAAAAGCTTTGAGAAGCCCCGGTAAAAATGCCCAGACAGCGCCAAAAACCATTGATGCCAGAAGGGCGGCCACCCAATGAAAGCTGCCCAGAAAGTCTGCATGGACGCCTACCATGACAGCGCCTAACGCACCCATAATGAATTGCCCCGAAGCGCCAATATTAAAAAGGCTGGTACGGAAGGCCAAAGCGACTGAAAGGCCCGTCATG
>DOHN01000046.1:0-2417 GCA_003535195.1 Ruminiclostridium sp. | reverse complement strand
AAAGGCCCGTCATGATAATGGGGGTTGCGTAGTAGAATACATTTCCGATGTCTTTTGCGCTCTGCAGACTGCCGCCAATGATCCACCCAAAACCTGCCAATGCCTTAGAAGAATTTGCAAAGAGAAGTATAATAAGACCGATAATCAAGCCCACAATAATGGCAAAGATTGATGACAGGGGCCCGGCAGCCCGGGACAGATCCGGCATCGCAAGTTTTATTTTCTTCTTATCATTCATACCGCATTACCTCTCTTCGCACCTGCCATGTACATGCCAAGTTCGTTTTCTGTCACCTCAGACGGCTTTACATTGGCAACAATTTCACCTTCATACATGACCAATATTCTGTCAGCAAGCTGCATGACTTCGGAAAGTTCGAAGGACACCACCAGAACAGCTTTACCGATGTCACGGGCTTTTACAATCTGCGAGTGCATGTATTCGATTGCACCTACATCAAGTCCGCGTGTAGGCTGCACAGCAAGAAGCAAATCAGGGTTTCTGCTTAACTCCCTTGCAACGATAGCCTTCTGCTGATTTCCGCCGGACATGCTGCGAACCTTTGTTCTGCCGCCTTCGCTGCTCCGGATATCGAATTGTTCGATAAGACGGTCTGCATGGCTGAACATTTCGCTGTCTTTTATAAATCCATGGGACTGGAAACGCGGTTCAAAATATTCAAGCAGCATTAAATTTTCGGCCAGATTATAATCCAGAATAAGCCCGTGCTTATGCCTGTCCTCAGGAATATGGGAGAAACCATGGATACTCCTGTAGCGGATGGATTTATTTGTGATATCTTCATCTTTTAAAAGAATTTGACCACTGTCTGCGGGAATCAGTCCGCCGATGGCATAAACCAGCTCGGACTGGCCATTTCCGTCGATTCCAGCAATACAGACAATTTCCCCTTCCTTTACTTCAAGGCTTAAATTCTGAACCTTGTTCTTTTTAGATCTATCACTTTTAACAGTCAGGTTTTTAACCTCAAGTACAGGCTTTCCCGGCTCATTTGGTTTCTTCTCCACGTGTAGGATGACCTTGCGTCCAACCATCATTTCAGACATATCTTCAACGGTTACATCGGATACATTTACAGTGCCAATACATTTTCCCCTGCGAAGCACTGTGCAACGGTCTGCCACACGCTTGATTTCATCGAGCTTGTGGGTAATAAAAATAATGGATTTGCCTTCTTGCGCAAGTCCCCTCATGATTTCCATCAGCTCGTCGATCTCCTGGGGAGTCAGCACGGCAGTAGGCTCATCAAAAATAAGGATATCATTATCTCGGTAAAGCATTTTTAGAATTTCAACCCTCTGCTGCATACCGACCGTAATTTCGGAAATCAATGCATCGGGATCAACCTTCAAACCATACTGCTCCGATAATGCTAAAACCTTTTCTCTTGCCTCTTCAATTTTGAGAAATCCGTTTTTGGTTGTTTCAACACCAAGAATGATATTCTGCAGTACTGTAAAATTATGTACCAGCATAAAGTGTTGGTGTACCATACCAATTCCAAGAAAATTGGCCATTTTGGGGCCGGATATCTGAACTGTTTCGCCGCGAAGCTTAATGGTTCCGCCTTCCGGTTTATACATGCCGAATAATACACTCATCAGGGTACTTTTTCCAGCACCGTTTTCACCAAGTAATGCATGAATTTCTCCTTTTTTAATCTGAAGAGTGACATCGTCATTTGCACGTATACCGGGAAAATCCTTAACAATATTCAGCATTTCAATAATATACTCCAAGGTATCCCACCTCTTGATTCATATTTAATCCATTATAATCCATAATGAGTGAATCGGCATCTTATAATCAAGCATTCGCTTAACATCTATAAGTATGGGACGAGCTTTTGATACAATGGTAAAAACCAATAGAAAATGAATGATAATACTCTTTTTAGATGAATGGGAAGGTACCAATGGCACCTTCCCGGATAGATTGAATTTATTTTTAGAGATTAATCAGCTACTTCTGTAACCTTGACATATTTAAGACCGAGATCGTTAACACCGATATCGTATTTGTTATTGATAGGATATTGGCCTTCCTGCACGGCTTTATAAAGGGCATCATAATCTGATTTGGAGAATTTACGCCATTTTGCGTTGTCCATTGCAAGCCCGACGCCGTCGTTGGTGGAATCCAGAACCCAGGTTGTTCCGTCTCCCCACTTGTCGGAATAATAAGCTACAAGAGCCTGGTAAACGGAATTTCCCAGCATCTTCATGGAAGAGGAAATAACGGTGGCAGATTCAGCATACTGGTCCACGTCGACACCGATAACCCACTTATCTTTAGAGGCTTCCGCCGCTGCCATAACCGAGGTCCCAACAGCGCCGCCCCAAGCAAAGATGACTTCAGTTCCGGATCCATACCAGCCGGCTGCCTTAGCCTGTTT
>DOHN01000210.1:8883-9252 GCA_003535195.1 Ruminiclostridium sp. | reverse complement strand
CTATATTCTTAAGCTCACATCCTTCATCCTCTAAAGGATATAGTACAGCCGCGGCAACAACAGTTCCCCCATCCCGGTAAACATATAGGTCGCCGTCATATAAATAGCGTTCTATTGCCTCTTCGCAGGGATCGGCCAGAAGCAGCAGGCCCATATAATCTTTTTTATTTTCTTCGATTCTCTCCAGTTTCATAGCTCTTCTCCTGAATATTCCTGTCCCGGAGCACTTAAAAGCGCCCGGGACAGAAAATCACATAGGTATTGGGGTGGGTCGCTGATGACTGTAAAAAATTACAGATCCTTGTTTTCAATGCCATTGTGCCAGCTGCCGAAAGGCTTTGCAATTGCTTCGCTGACATAGCAGGTACC
>DOHN01000210.1:8314-8775 GCA_003535195.1 Ruminiclostridium sp. | reverse complement strand
GCTTCGCTGACATAGCAGGTACCCTTGCCGAGCCGCATAATGGAGGCCGGGCATTCCATGGAAATAGGACCGTAAAGCTCAATGCGTGAAATCATTCTCTGCCAGGAATCTCCGCCCGGATTGCAGAAACTATGTAATTCAAAACGTTCCCGGGCATTAACGATGTCTCTGGGACCAATGGTAGCCGCTTTGGGAGGCACTGCCCATACGTCGCCCGATGCTCCCATGGGCGCAAACAGGGAATTTTCGCAAATGGTCAGCGGCATTTCAGTAGTGAGGCGCGATCCTAATTTGCAGAACTCTTCCAGAGAATCTGCCTGGAACTCCTTCACGCCCGGATCAATGAAAGCGGTGTGTCCCGGCCAGCCCGTTGCGGAATAAACGATATCGGCGCCGCCATTGCCGCATTCTGCGATAATATTGGAGTAAACATTATCGCCCTTGTTTTCATTGGTAAATAC
>DOHN01000210.1:424-8111 GCA_003535195.1 Ruminiclostridium sp. | reverse complement strand
CCCAAGCCTGCACCATAGGTCAGCGGTGCAACATTGCCATCCTCGTCGGCCCATTCGTCCATAGCAAAGGCATCGACATTCCGACAGTTGACATTATATTTATTAATCATTTCAGCTACCGCGGAGTAGGCTCCGGGCCACTGATTCGGAAAAATTGCCGTCAGGTGCTTATCCATGACATCGCTTAAGTAAAATCTGTGAAAAATATCCTGCACCAGTATTAACGTAGGATCAATGACTACTTTTACACTAAAACCGTTTTCGTTGGTGTATTCCATTTCCTCGCGCTTAATATTGCGTACTCTTTCAAGCATTTCCACGTCTCTGGAAGGCAGCCAGGATGCCGGTCTAAAGAAGAATTCTTTGTTCATGTTATATACCTCTCTTATTATTATTCACTTCATGGGCCCCGCACCAGCGAAGGAGAAACAATGCAACAGCCTTGCAGTGCTCATGAAATTCTTTCTGATCCACAAATTCGTCAAACTGATGTGCGCCGCCATAGAGTTTAAAGTCTCTGACAAGGCCAAAATTCAAACTTACAGGTGATCCGTATTTCAAAAATACCGACAGGTCGGACAAACATGCTCCCGAAATTTTCACCGGGCGGCCGGCAGATTCCTCAGCCGCCTGCTTCAATATCTGCAGGGTCTCATCCTCATCAGGGAGGAACAGACAATGGAAGAACCTGGACATAGGCTTGAATTCACCGGCTATTACGCCCATTTTATCCAGTCTTGCTTTGATCCGCCCGGAAACCTCAGCCAGTTCCGCTTTGATGTGTTCCTGCGGCTTGTTGGTATAGAATACAAAGCTGAGCTTGCCCCGGTCCAGATTGCAGCCGATATCACCGTTTCCCGCAAGGAATTCGTAGAACCGGAATGCGGAGCGTTCCATATCTGTTCCGGCAAAGTACCGGTCAGCCTCCAGCTCTGCGTGACGGTTTTTAATAAATGGCTGCAGTTCTTCCCGTACCACTAAAAGTGCATCCACTGTCAATGTAGAAGAGTCCTGGGGCTCAACCGTCTTCACGTTGATCTCCAATACCTGGCCGCCCATGGAGCAGCTCCAGATCTCATAGTTGCCGCCATCCATATTGATAATGGCATCGCACTGATGCTTCAGGCTTGCGCCCAGAGCTCCGTTTCCTCCGCCGTATTCCTCATCGCAATAGGATTCCAGAACCACATCGTTTTCCAGCTCTATTCCAGATTCTAAAATGGCTTTTAAAGCCATAATCGAGCTGGCAATACCAAATTTGTTATCGTTGGCGCCCCGCCCGTAAATACGGCCATCCTTAATAACGCCGCCGAAGGGATCGACGGTCCACTGCTCAGGGTCACCGCTGGGCATTACATCTGTGTGGGCTGCCAGCATCACTTTTTTCACCGCATTGGGTGCACGGTAAGTACCGCAGAAATTAGGACGGCGGTCCGTACCGCGCCCCGGCAGGTAGCCGGAGCTTTCAGTAACCCCCGGAACACTGTCGGGGAAATATTTTTCAGCCTCCAGCCCCAGGCTATGGTATTCATTCATGATGAGCTCTTCACATTTTTCCTCGTCCCCGTGGCTGCTGTAATTCACAGACTGGATTTTAAGCAGGCGTGAAAGAAGAGTATCCAGCTCGTCAGTATGCCGGTCGATATAAGATAATACTTTTTGTTCCAAATTGTTCATCGTTTCACCTTTTTTACTTCTGACGGCGACGGTTTGCTTCGTCTACCGCAACTGCGATAACCATAATAGAGCCAATCAGAACATTCTGCAGATTGGAGTCAATTCCAAACAAAGTCAGCGCGTTATTGATCAAAGCCATCAGCAAAATACCCAGGAAAGTGCCCAGAATGGAGCCTTCACCGCCGTTTAAGGATACGCCGCCAATCAGCAGGGCAGAAATTACACGGAATTCAACGCCCTGGCCAAGGGAAGCGGGTGCAGAGCCATAGCGGGAGATGGAAAGAATACCGGCCAGCGCCGCGCACAAACCAATGAGTATATAGAGCACATAGATAAACCGGTCAACCCGGATGCCTGCCAGCTTTGCAGACTCACGGTTGGAGCCGATGAAATATGCCTGATGAAAGAAAGACACGCTCTTTAAAAGGAAGGATACAACAACCGTCACGATCAGCATTGTAATAATCAAAGTGGAGATACCGGCAATATTCCAGTCCTGGACAATTGCCTTGAATGCTATCGGGAAATTGGACAGGGTCGAAGAATTGATAATCATCAGGCCGGCGCCCTTGAATATCATCCAGGTACCCATGGTGGCAATCATAGGCAGAACCTTCAGGCGGACGACAATAAACGCATTGATAGCGCCGATTACAACACCGCACAGAAGACCGCCCAGTATACAAACGGGAATACTGTAGCCGGCATTCAGCATAAGACCGCAGACGAATGCCGAGCAGCCCATATTGGAGCCCACAGAAAAGTCTGTATTGCCGGCAATCAGAGAAACAGTCAAAAATGCGCCGATAATCATATCGGTGGCCATGTAGTTTCCGACAACCCTAAAGTTTCCAAGACTTAAAAATTGTTCGGAATTCAGTGACATAAAAACGGCCAAAATCAGGACCAATAAAAGAATAACAATTTCACGGACTTCAAAAATCTTTTTTATGATAGATTTTTTTGCTGGTTTTTCTATCGCTAAAGTATTTGCACTTTCCATTTTATTACGCTCCTTTGCTTAGTGAGATGCCGGAAGTCAATGCCATAATTTTTTCTTCACAAATTTCATCCAATTTGAGTTCACCCGAAATACGTCCTTCATACATAGCTATGATGCGGTCTGCCGCGCCAATGAGCTCAGGCATATCTGAGGAAACCATAATAACGCCCATACCCTGTTTGGCAAAATCCCGGATCAGGTTATGGATGGATTCCTTTGTACCGACATCGATACCGCGGGTCGGCTCATCAATAAGAAGTATCTGGGGATGACGGCTGATCCACATAGACATCAGAACCTTCTGCTGGTTTCCTCCCGACAGCTGGGATACCTTCTTTTCAACATCAGGTGTCTTGATCTGAAATTTTTCCTTGTATTCCACAGCCGCAATTTTTGCAGCTTTAAACTGCATCAAGTTCTTTTTGGTATAACGGTCAACATTTGCCGCCAGCATATTGTCACTGATAGACATTCGGAGGAATAGCCCCTTATTTTTCCGGTCCTTGGTAATGTAGGCAATACCTTTGGCTTTTGCATCGGCCGGAGATGCAATTTTAATTTCTTCGCCATTTAAATAAATTTTTCCATGCTCAGGATTGTTAACGCCGAACAGACTTTCCAAAAGCTCCGTCCGTCCTGCGCCCTCCAGGCCGGCAATACCAAGCACTTCGCCTCTATGGAGCGTAAAAGAAACATCCTTTATATAATTCTTATAATTTAAAGACTCCACACGCAGCAGCTCATCCGAAACCTGGCTGGTACCTGCACCATACTGATAAACAACATCGCGGCCAACCATATACCGTACCAACTCATCCTTGCAGGTATCTTTCACTGCGAGGGTCTTGATGTATTGGCCATCACGCATGATTGTAACAGAATCGCAGATCTGAAAAATTTCTTCCAGGCGGTGAGAAATATAGATAATAGACACGCCTTCTTTATTCAGCTTGCGCATAATTGTCATTAAAACCTCTGTTTCCTTTTCAGTTAAAGCAGAAGTCGGTTCATCCAAAATCAATATTTTCGCGTTTTTCTTGACAGCACGCAAAATTTCAATAATCTGCTGACGCCCTACGCTTAAATTGCGCATTGTCCTTTTTTCGCCAACATCCTGGAACCCGTAGGTATCCAAAAGCCTACGAACTTCCTTGTACATTGTCTTATAGTCGATCAATCCGAGTTTCGTCTTGGGAAAATTAGTCGTAAAAATGTTTTCGCTGACTGAAGATGTATTAAACACAGCTAATTCCTGATGCACAATACTAATGCCTTTTTTTTCAGAATCCAAGGTGTCTTTAAACTTAACCACTTCACCGTCTAAAACAATTTCACCTTCATCGGGCATATATATTCCCGACAGTATTTTCATCAATGTACTTTTACCTGCACCGTTTTCACCGATCAGTGCATGAATTTCACCGCGCTCCAAATTGAACATCATATTATTTAAAGCCTTGACGCCCGGAAATTCCTTTACAATATTTTTTAGTTGGAGTATAAAATCGGCCAAGTGATCGCCCCCCTATTTTTGACTATGAAGATTGCCTCCCGCCAGGCGGGGGGCAATCTTCGACAGTTTCTAATTGTAATGCAGATTTTTGTCAGCGTTTTGCATAAGAGAAGCCAACGAACTTATCAACATTATCCTTATTAATAATCAGAGAACCACAATCTACATAAGAAGGAGCAATCACCATATTCGCTGAAGCATCATCCTTGGAGAATGCCTTTTTGGAACCATGACGGTAGTCATAGCAGATTTTTACGCCATAGTATACTTCGGTATACTGCTTTCCTGCAACAGTGGAGTAGATATCGCCGTGCTGAATGTATTCCAGAGTGGAGGCGTCGCGATCGATGGAAATGACCTTGACCTTACCGGTAAGTCCGGCTTCCTTAATGGCAGTGACACCGCCGATTGCAGAGGTGGACTGGCCGCCGATAACAGCGGTTACATCCTTATTGGCAAGCAGAGCAGCGCCGATTTTGGTTGCTGCAACAGCTGCATCGGAGGTATCATCAATTTCAGCGACGATGGACATATCCGGCCAGTTTTTACATTCTTCGCGGATACCGGTCATAACGTCTTCGACAGCGGCGGAACCGGCAGACAGTGCATTGGAGACAATCACATTGCCCTTGCCGTCGGTTGCTTCGGCAGCCTGCTGCATCATAACCCTGCCGTATTGAACATAGTCCGTACCCAGGAAGCTAAGACGCTTGGAGCCGCTGACACCATCAACAGTCTGGTAGCAAACAGGAATGCCCTTCTTCTGAGCCATTTCCACATAGGGTTCGTACGCATCTGCAAAGTTTGCCTGCATCACGATACCGGCACAGTTAGGATCGTTGATTGCCGTTTCCAGTACAGCACACATGGCATCGACGTCAAGACCGTCGTCACCTACAAATTTAGGTGTTACGCCCAGTTCTGCACAGGCATCTTCCAGGCCTGCTTTATGCGCTTGCCAGTATTCCAGGTTGGACAGCGGGCATATGTAGTAATATGTTTCAGAGGTGAATTCTTTCGGTTTAGCGGATTCCCCGTCAGGTGCCGGAGCAGAGGTGTTTCCTGCCGGTTTTGCAGTGCAGCCTGCAAACATTACAACTAGCATCGTGGCCGCTAAACATAGTGCAAAGATCTTTTTCATGTTCCATTTCCCCTTTAAAAATTTATTTCTATATATTTTGCCGGCTAAGCCGACTAAAACACAAAGAGTCCGTTGAAAATGTCCAATCTTGTCATATCATATTACCTTTGACTGAAAAAAATAATATATGCCACTATAGACATATTATTTTATTAAAACTTCTTTAGATGCAATGGTATGTTTAACCATTGCCATCCTGGCTCCTTCCGGATCCTTACTCAATATTTGCTCGTAAATATCATGATGATCTGCATAGCTGGCTTCGAGCGTCACAAAAAATTTACTTATACGCTTCACGCAGGCCTGGTTTATTTCCTCAATGGTACACACGCAAGCCTGAAGCAAAGTATTATGGGACATTTTTGCAATCTGGATGTGGAAATCCGTATCAAGTCCTCTGATCACGGTAATATCACTGCCTTGAACCGCGCTCTTAAAATCCGAAAGTATGTCCCCCAATAATTTGCATTCTTCCTCTGTCCCGTACATGGCGGCCAGATAAGCAGTGCCGCCTTCAATAATTTCACGGGCATTATAAATGGTCTCTACATCGATTTCTTCAAAATTTATCAGCTGGAACATAGGCTTCATAAAAGTGCTTAAGTCGACAGTTTTGACATATGTACCCTTTCCCTGTTTGATATCCACAAGCCCCATCATATTCATTTTCTTCAAACTTTCACGGATGGTAATCCGGCTTACATCGAACATCTCACACAGAGCTGCCTCAGCAGGAAGCTTATCACCGGATTTGTAGACCCCTCTGATAATGAGATCTTTGATTTGATCCACAACCCGGTCACATTTTGTTCTGCTTTTTACTTTCTCTACATATTTCATTCATACATTTCCTTTTTTTCTACACTATTCATATAAGATCATATCATATTACCTTTACAGTATATGCGCATATTTTTCATAAATCAATTTTAAAAAATCACCAAAAATATTGAAATTATTTATGAAGATTAACAATTGCATCGGTTCTTTTTTATCCAAATATCACCTTAATTCCTGCATCACGCATTTGTTTTACAAAACCGGGATCCGCATTTTTTTCTGTGACGAGCTTGCTGACATTTTTTATATCACAGACATACATAAACCCCTCTTTATCCAGCTTTTGGCTGTCGGCAACAATAATGGTTTCATTGGCCCGCTCAATCATCAGACGGTCAACCATCGCTTCCTCCGCATATATCGTGCTGACACCGCCGTCAAGGCAAACCCCGTCTATTGAAAGAATTGCGTAATTGGCTTTATAGTGCTTCAATTGTTCCAATGCATCATTGCCGTAAGTAAATGAATACTGGAAGTTGATCTCGCCGCCCAGCAAAATCACCTTAAATGAAGGGTTGGCTCCTAATTCGATGGCGGTCATCAGTGAATTGGTGACAATATTGAGATTCTTGTGCTTTTTTAGGGCCACTGCCGTAAAGTATGTTGTGGTCCCGGAATTGATCAGAATCGTATCCCCGTCATGGATCAAATCTGCAGTGGCTTCGGCAATCTTTTTTTTAATATCGGCTTTTTCATTTTTCTTGCGCAAAAACTCCGCATTGTAAAAATTGACTGCAGTCTGCACTGCACCCCCCTGAACTCGCTCCAGATAACCATCTTTCTCCAGCGCATCCAAATCGCTGCGAATAGTGACCATTGTGGTGCCTAATTCTTTGCTCAGCTGCGCCACCCGTACTTGCCCGTCGCGTCTTAAAATCTCAATAATTTTGTTTCTGCGGGCATCGATCTTTAGTTCCCCCGAAGCCATAAAATTTGCCTCCAACTATAAATATTTCGTTCCAAAGGATCAAATCCTGATTATAATGAATGATGATTTAAGCGTTCACCTACAGCGCCGCCCGGATGAATCAATGCAAATTGCTCATTCCGGTAGCCGGTTTCTTCAATCAGAGCTGTCTGCAGCGCATGGAAAATAATACACAGTGCTGTCGATGAGGTGGTCCCCTGGGAATTGTACTTATCTGTTTCCCTGTTTACATGTTGTTTCAATACGATATCAGCAGATTGAGCCAAAGGTGATTCCAAATTTTCCGTTATAGATATTATTGTAACATCTTTCGCTTTGCATATGTCAATAATAGGAAGCAATTCTTTCGTTTTGCCTCCCCGGGAAGCAAAGACCGCGACATCTCCTTTTTGCAGGAAACCGGTTGCCCCGTGTACTGCCTCAGCCGGAGAAATAAAGCGGGCAGGCCGCTCAATGCAGCATAACAAGTGAGCAAAATGCTGGCACATGATACCGGAATGGCCGCAGCCGATGGTGCCTATTCTTTCTGCTTTTGCCAATGCCTCTACCGCTTTGGCGAACTGTTCTTCATCCAAATACGCCAGC